>CAYVQK010000275.1:0-4030 GCA_964454145.1 uncultured Oceanicola sp.
AATGACCGCATCATGCTGTGCGAGCGGGGGGCGAGCTTTGGCTACAACATGCTGGTCTCGGACATGCGCAGCCTGCCGATCATGGCCGGCACCGGCTATCCTGTGGTGTTCGACGCAACCCATTCGGTGCAGCTGCCGGGCGGACAGGGCACCTCGACCGGCGGGCAGCGCGAGTTTGTCGAGCCGCTGGCGCGCGCGGCGGTGGCCGTGGGCTGCGCCGCGGTCTTTATCGAGACCCACGAAGACCCCGACAATGCGCCCTCGGACGGGCCCAACATGGTGCCCATCGACCAGCTTGCGCCGCTGCTGCACGGGCTGCGCGGCATTGACGAGCTGACCAAGGGCCGGGCGGATCTACTCGATGAGCTCTTTGCCTAGCTTGGCCAGATGGCCCCGCATCAGCGCCTCGGCGCGCGGGGCGCTGGCGGCCTCGGCATAGCAGCGGAACTCGGGCGCGTTGCCCGAGGGGCGCAGGTGCACCACGTCGCCGCCCTCAAAGCTCATGCGCAGCCCGTCGGTCTGGTCCATGCCTTGCTCGGGGCCCACATCCTCGAAGAACGCCGCCCGCGCGGCGGGGTCCGCGACCAGGGCGGCAATGAAGGCGCGGGCGCGCTCGGGCTCCACGCCCTGGATCCGGTCGGCGGCGGTGAAGCGTGGGGGCAGGGCGGCGACCAGCTCGGCCAGCGTCTGGCCGGCGGCGCGCGCCGCCACCAGAGGCGCCAGGATCGGCAGCAGGCAGTCGCGGGTCATCAGCGGCGCCAGCGGCCCGGTGGGGGCGTCGGCGGCAAAGCCCAGAAGAAAGCCGCCATTGGCCTCGTAGCCCACCACTTTCGCAGCGGGATCTGTCTCTAGCGCGGCCTCCATCGCGGCGATCACGAAGGGCGAACCGATGCGGGTGGATTCGACCCTGTCAAAGCCCAACTCAAGCACCATGGAGTTGGAATTGACCGGGGTGCAGATCACCTCGGCGCCCAGTTCCCGGGCGGTGAGCGCCCCCAGAACATCGCCGGGCACCACGCGCCCCGATGCATCGGCCACCATCGGCCGGTCGGCATCGCCATCGGTCGATACCACCGCATCGAGCCCGTGCCCGGCGCACCAGCCCCCCACCATGCCGCGCGTCTCGGGGTCGAGCGCCTCGGTATCGACGGGGATGAAACTATCGGACCAGGCCAGCGCCACGGTCTCGGCGCCCAGACCCTGCAGCACCTCCACCATCACGTCGCGCGCAACCGAGCTGTGCTGGTAGACGCCGATCCGCAGCCCTGCGAGCGCCGCGCTGCCATAGGCGGCGATGTAGCGCTGCGCATAGGCGGGGCCGGCCTCGGGTGCCTCATGGCGCGGCGCGGCGGGCGCGCGGGGGGCCTCCTGGCCGAGCGCGCCGAGGATCGCGGCCTCGTCGGCCTTGGAGATCTCGCCGGTGGGCACGTAGAACTTCAGCCCGTTGCGGTCGGCGGGGATATGGCTGCCGGTGATCATCACCGCCGCATGTCCCGCCTTCATCGCCGCCAGCGCCAGCGCCGGGGTAGGCAGCGCGCCGCAGCACTGCACCGGCAGGCCCTGCGCCTGCACGGTGGACATGACCACCTCGGCGATATCGGGAGACGAGGGGCGCAGGTCCCAGCCCACATGCACGGCGCCGCCGGTGGGGCAGGCGGCAAGGAAGGCGCGGGTATGATCCGCGACAAGCGCCGGTGTCAGCTCGGTCACGAGACCGCGCAGACCGCTGGTGCCGAATTTGGGGGCCATGGCCGCTCTCCTGTCAGGTCGTATGGGGTTTGTGGCCTTGGGGGAAACGGGGTGCAAGGGGCATTGCGGCATAGTCTCGCGGTTGCGGCCAGGTTCGTGGTTGAACGCCCCGGTTGAGGCAGGCGGGTGCCATCGGGCCGCCACGGGATGTCTTTGGAAAAGGGAAAGCTGGCTCTGGATCTGGCCGGATCCGGAGGATGCCGGGAAAGGGCTGGTGAGGGTTCGCCGCCGCGCGCGGTGCTGCCAGCCAGGACCGTTCTCCGATCCGCGCGCGGTTGCCGCGTGCTTCCCCAAAGATCGGAGACATTCCATGGCCAAATCCAAGCCGACCTTCGATGCGGCGGCATCGATCACCAACGAACTTATCGAGATCATTGACCGGGGTGTGCTGCCCTGGCGCAAACCCTGGCGCGTTGGGGGCAGTTCCGTGCCGCTCAGGCACAATGGCGCGCCCTATCAGGGCATCAACAACTTCCTGCTGACGCTGCGCACCATGATGGCTGGTCACACCTCGCCCTATTGGATGACCTTCAGGCAGGCAAACGAGCTGGGCGCGCGGGTCATCAAGGGATCGAGATCGTCGGTTGTCGTCTATTACGGAACGGCCGAGCGGGGCAGTACAGAGACGAAATCGGAGGGAGAGGCGGACCCGGACGAGGCCAAACCCATCCCCTTCATGAAGTCCTACCGTGTCTTCAATGCGGATCAGATCGAGGGGCTGGATGCGCGGTTCCATCCGGAGCCTCCGGGTGCACTGGACTATCCCGAACACGCGCCGATCCCGCATATGCAGAGCTTTTTCGAAAGGATCGGGGCGGAGGTCAGCGTCTCCGGTCGCGAGGCCTGCTACGTTCCGGACCTCGACAGGATCTACCTGCCTCCGGTCGAGCTGTTCGAGGATCCGTTGAATTTCTATGCCGTCTGGGGGCACGAGCTGGGTCACTGGACGAAGGCTGCGCACCGCTTGGATCGCAGCTACGGAGAGGCGCGGTTCGGCAACACGGCCTATGCGCGGGAAGAGATCGTGGCCGAGCTCTGCACGGTCTTCCTGGGGCAGAAGCTGGGGTTTTCCGCGCATACGCTGGAGCTGAACGCGGCCTATCTCGACAGCTGGCTGCGCGTGCTGCGGTCGGACAAGCGGGCGATCTTCAAGCATGCGGCGGATGCGCAGCGGGCCTGTGATTATCTCGTCGCTGCATCGGAAGAGGGGCTGGGAAAACAGGCCGCGTGAGGTCGGGGGCTTCCGGGGATAGCGCTCAATAAAGGGAAAGCTGGCTTCGGGTTTGGTGGTTTCAACACATCCCGAAAGGACAGACCGATGAGTGACCATGAACCCGCAGAATTTGCCTTGCCTGATGCGGAGGGCATTGCCGCACAGAACGATGCCTTCCGCAGATTTGCCTGCCTGGGCATCGCCCCGGATCAGCCGGTCCAGGGGCGGCTGCATGTGACGCGGTCATTGATGGAGGCCGGCGACGGTTTCATGGCCGAGGCGGTGAAAGCCACGGGCGAATTCGACACCTTCGAGCCCGAGAACGATCCCGATGGCCGGCACGACTTCGGGGCGGTCACGATCCGCTGCGAAACCGTGTTCTGGAAACTGGACCTCTACGAGGCCGACACCGACTTCCGATACGGCGCCGAGGCTCCCGACAACCCTGAGACCACCACGCGTGTGCTGACCATCATGATGGCGCACGACTGGTAGGGCAGGCGCCCCTCTCTCATCACCGACAGGCCCGCTGACCCTCCGAAAGGAAAAGCGGGCCTGTTGTCCTGTTGGTTCCCGGATCCGGGGATCGGTCAGGCCGTCCGGACCCGTCCGGATGGCGCAGAAACCAGAGAAGGACATCCCATGACACAAGCCCTCAAGCCTATCTCCGTCGCCATCGGCGATCTCGTCGCCCATCCCGCGAATGTCCGAAACAGGTCGCCGGAGAGCTATGCCTCCGAGAGCATCGCGCATCTGAAGGCCAGCATCGCCGTGCTGGGTCTCCTGCAGCCGCTGCTCGTCCAGAAGATCGATGGCAAGTTCGGTGTCCTCGCCGGCGGCCGGCGCCATGCGGCGCTCATGGAGCTGGTCGCGGACAAGGCGGCCAAGGGGGTCACCAATCGCACCAAGATCGACTGCCGCCTGGTCCCCGACGATTGCGATGTGGTCGCTGACCTCGGCAGTGAAGCTCACCGCGTCGACGAGCCGGTTGCCGGATTCGTCCACCAGGGTCAAGTTGGATACATTCCACTTTCCGGAGAGCGGCTGGGGATCCGGCACCGTGGGGTC
>CAYVQK010000276.1:0-3996 GCA_964454145.1 uncultured Oceanicola sp.
ACGGCGTGCTCTTCACCATCTCCATCGCCTTCTTCGTCGGCTGCATGTTCGTCGATCCGATCGTGGTGATCCTGATCCTCGTTCCGATCTTCGCGCCCGTGGTGCAGTCGGTCGGGCTGGACCCGGTGCTGGTGGGCATCGTCATCACGCTGCAGGTGGCGATCGGCAGCGCCACGCCACCGTTCGGGTGCGATATCTTCACCGCCATCGCTGTGTTCAAGCGGCCCTATGCCGAGGTGGTGCGCGGCACGCCGCCCTTCATCTTCATGCTGCTCACCGTGGCGGTGCTGCTGATCTTTTTCCCGCAGATCGCGCTCTTCCTGCGTGACCTGGCCTTCGGCAAGTAGGGAGGCTTTCCGATGTTCGACAAAGTGCTCGTGGCCTACGACGGCTCCAGGGGCGCCGACGGGGCGCTGGAGAAGGCCGCGGCCCTCTGCAAGCTCTGCGGCGCGGAGATGGTGGTGCTCACGGTCTATCGCCACCACTCCATCCTCGAGGCCTCGCTTTCGATGGTGCGCGGCAGCACCGAGACCGGCGCAAACCTCGACGATGCCATGCGCCAGGCCTCCCGGGAGGCGGCCGAACATGCCAAGGCCCGCGCGCTCGAACTTGGCGTGGGCGAGGTGCACGCCTTCATCAAGGGCGGCCCCTCGGCAAGGACCATCGTGAACTTCGCCAAGGACAAGGGCTGCGACCTGATCGTCGTCGGCTCGCGCGGGCTTGGCGCATCGGAGGGTTACATGCTCGGCTCGGTCAGCCATAAGGTGACGAGCATCACGTCTATTCCGGTTCTGGTGGTCTGACATGCAACGCCCATTACAGAGCGGGGCAACCCGCTGAAACGCTTCGGGTTGATCGCGCTCGCGACCGATCTGACAATCGAAGGAGACGCCGTGCGGTTGATGCCGCCGGACACGCGGCTGCATGTCACCCGCATCACCTTCGACAACCCGATCACCGCCGAGACCCTGCGGGCCTGCGGGCCACGGATGCGCGCCGCCGCAGAGCTGATCGTGCCCGGCGTCCCGCTCGAGGGCATCGGCTTCGGCTGCTCCTCGGCTTCTGCCCTGCTCGGCGCCGCCATCACCGATCTCGCCGGTGATCGCGCGCCGCTCACCACGCCGATCGGCGCCGCCCTAAGCGGGTTCCGCGCCCTCGGTGCTGGCCGCGTGGCCCTGCTCGGCCCATACACCCCCGACACCACCGACATCGTGGCAGAGGCCTTCGAGGCCGGAGGTGTGCAGATCGTCGCGCGCCACTCGCTGGGCCATGCGGATGACCGCACCATCGGCCTGCTCGACCCCGACGGGGTCGCCAGGGCGGCGATAGAGGCAGACCACCGCGAGGCCGAAGCGCTGTTCCTCTCCTGCACTGCCCTGCCCGCCCTGCCGGTGCTGGAGCAAATCGAGGCGGCGCTTGGCAAGCCGGTCATCTGCGCCAACCAGGCGCTGTTCTGGGCCATGCTCGACCGCGCCGGCCTGCCCTGCCCCGGGCCCGGCAGGCTCTGCGAGGTGCGGCGATGCTGACGCTCGACGACTTCACCGCCGCCGCCGCGCGGATCGCCGGAAAGGTGCGTCGCACGCCGATGCGCCCCTCCGCCACCCTCTCGGCACTCGCGGGCGGCGAGGTCTGGCTGAAGTGCGAGCACCTGCAGGACACCGGCGCCTTCAAGCTGCGCGGCGCCACCAATGCCGTGGCCCGGCTGGGCAAGGTGGCGGGCGTGACCACCGCATCGACTGGCAACCACGGCCGCGCTCTGGCCCACGCCGCCCAGGCCCTCGGCCTGCCCGCCATCATCTGCGTCTCCCGCCTGGTGCCGCAGAACAAGCGTGAGGCCATCGAGGCCCTCGGGGCCGAGGCACGCGTGGTGGGCGCCAGCCAGGACGAGGCCTTCGAGGAGGCCCGCAGGCTGGAGCAGGAGGAAGGCTTCGCCCTGATCCCGCCTTTCGACGATGCAGATATCATCGCGGGCCAGGGCACGCTCGGGCTGGAGATTATCGAGCAGCTCCCCGAGGCGGGCGAGATCGCCATTCCGCTCTCCGGCGGCGGGCTTCTGGCGGGGGTCGCCTGCGCCGCCAAGGCCCTGCGCCCCGACATTCGCATCACGGGCATCTCGATGGAGCGCGGCGCCGCCATGGCTGCGAGCCTAGACGCCGGGCATCCGGTGGAGGTGGAGGAGCTGGAAACCCTCGCCGACAGCCTCGGCGGCGGCATCGGGCTCGACAACCGCCTGACCTTCGCTATGTGCCGCGACCTGATGGACAGGCTGATCCTGCTGACCGAGGAGGAGATCGCCGCCGGTATCCGCCACCTCGCCCGCGATGAAGCCGAAGTTGTCGAAGGCGCCGCCGCCGTAGGCCCGGCCGCGGTGCTCTGCGGCAAGCTCCGGGCAGAGCACGGCCCGCTTGTGCTTCTGCTCTCGGGCGCGAACATCGACCCGGCCCGCCACGCCAGCATCATGAAGGAGGCCCCATGAGCGAGATCCGCATCCTGCACGAGGAGGAGTTGCGCGCCCGCATCGCCCTCGATGCCCGCGCCATCGACGTGGTCGAAAACGCCTTCGCCACCCTCGCCCGCGGCGGGGTGCAGATGCCGCCGATCCTGTCGATGCACATGGCCGAGGTGAATGGCGAGGTGGACGTGAAGACCGCCTTCGTGCCCGGCCTGCCCGGCTTCGCAGTGAAGATCTCGCCCGGCTTCTTCGACAACCCCGCCAGAGGCCTGCCCTCCACCTCGGGCCTCATGGTGGTGCTCTCGACCGAGACCGGCCGGGTCCAGGCTGTGCTGCTCGACAACGGCTACCTGACCGACGTGCGCACGGCTGCGGCTGGCGGTGTGGCCGCGCGCCATCTCGCCCGCGCCGATGCCTCCCGCGCCGCGATCTTCGGCGCGGGCGTTCAGGCAAGGATGCAACTGGAGGCGCTCTGCCTCGTGCGGCCGATCACCGAAGCGGTGATCTGGGCGCGCGACCTGGCGAAGGCCGAGGCGCTGGCCGCCGACCTCAGCCGCGAGGGCCTCGCGGTGCGCGCCGAGTCCGACCCGGCCCGCGCCGCCGCCTTCGCCGACATCATCGTCACCACCACCCCCGCCACCGCGCCGATCCTCATGGCCGACTGGCTCCGCCCCGGCCAGCACGTCACCGCGATGGGCAGCGACCAGGCCGGAAAGGGAGAGCTCGAGCCCGCCTGCCTCGCTTCCCCTGCCCTCTACGTGGCCGACCGCATCAGCCAGACCCGGCTGATGGGCGAGCTTCGCGCCGCGCTGGAGGCGGGCACCCTGACCGACCCCGAGGGCCTGCCCGAGCTCGGCCAGGTCATCACGGGCCAGCACCCGGGGCGCACCGCGCCCGACCAGATCACAATCGCCGACCTCACGGGCACCGGCGTGCAGGACACCGCAATCGCAACCCACGCCCTTGCCGCGTTTTCATGAAGGCCGCTGAATGAACAAGCTCCAACGCACCCCAGAGCGCTACACCACAGAGGAATACCGCGACCGGCTTGATAAGATCCGCACCCGGATGGACCGGGAGGGCTATGACACGCTGATCCTCAGCGACCCGTCGAACATGTCGTGGGTCTCGGGCTACGGCGGCTGGTCGTTCTACGTGCATCAATGCGTGGTGATCGGCCCCGACGGCCCGCCGCTCTGGTTCGGCCGCGCGCAGGATGCCAACGGCGCCTATCGCACCGTCTGGATGAGCCATGACAACGTGATCGGCTACCCCGACCACTACGTGCAATCCACCGAGCGCCACCCGATGGAATACCTCTGCGCCCAGCTCGCCGACCGCGGCTGGAACAAGGGCACCATCGGCGTGGAGATGGACAACTACTGGTACTCCGCCCGCGCCCATGAGCGGCTGGTGCACGGAATGCCGGATGCGAAGTTCGCCGACTCCACCGGCTTCATCAACTGGCAGCGGGCGGTGAAGTCGGAAAAGGAGCTGGAGTACATGCGCCAGGCCGCGCGCATCGTCGAGCGGATGCACCACCG
>CAYVQK010000277.1:0-3962 GCA_964454145.1 uncultured Oceanicola sp.
TGTTGGCCGACTGGCCGCGGGTCATGATGTCGGCGGCGAAGATGAACATCGGCACCGCGATCAGGCTTGCGGGCTGAATGCCGCCGAGGATCTGCTGCACCATCGTGTCGAGCTGCCCGATGCCGCCGAAGAGCGCGACGAAGCCGATCAGCGAGCCGGCGATGAGCGGGATCATCATCGGGAAGCCGAGGAGCAGCAGCACGATCATGACGCCGAAAATCCAGATGGCCATGGCTCAGACTTCCTCTTCGGTGTTGTCGTCGTAGCCCTCGAGCGTGCTGGTCGAGAGCCAGATATCCTTGTGGATGATGTTCTTGATCGCGGTCAGCCCGTATTGCAGCCCGGTCAGGAAGAAGCCGAGCGGCGCCCAGACGATGATCCACCAGACCGGCACCTGCAGTGCCGGCAGAAGCCGCCCGCGTCCGGCCTGGGCCAGCACGTAGTCGAGCGAGTACCAGGCCAGCAGGAACATCGCGGCCGAGGTGACGACGGCGATCACGATCATCAGCAGCTTGCGCAGGGGCGGAGCCAGCGCGTCGAAGAAGGCCGACATGCGGATGTGGCGCCCGTGGCGCGCGGCGTAGGAGATGCCGGCGAAGGTGATGAGGATGATCAGCGCGCGGTTCACTTCCTCGGAGAAGAACAGGCTCTGGCCGAAGACGAAGCGCCCGACCACGTTGGCCATGGTGTTCACCGCCATCAGCAGCACGCCCAACGCCAGCAGCACGGCTTCGACCCGGGCGATCGCCACGTCGATCACGCCTAGCACGCCCGGCAGGCCGGAGACATATTTGGAATCGTCGATGTCGTCTTCATCGAGCCCCGGCGCACGGGCCTCGGCGATGATGTCGGGGTCCACCGGGGGCGTCTTCTCGTCGGTTCGGCTCATCGCCATGGTCCTGGAAATTGGGGGCGCGGAGGGGCGGGTCCGGCCGCCGGTGCAGGCGGCCGGACCCTTGGTTCGAGGGCCTGGCGGCGCTTACATGCTGCCGGCGGCTTCGAGATCGGCCTTGAGCTGATCCAGGATCGCTTGCGCCTGGTCTCCGCCGATCTCGAGGAACTGCTGCTCCACGGTCTCCGCGGTGTCCATGAAGGGCTGGCGCTCTTCCTCGGACAGCGTGGTGATCGTCATCTCCGGCTTGGCTTCCTTGATCTTCGCCAGCGATTCCTCGGTGAGGCCCGACTGGTAGTCGATGATGTAGTCGAAGGCCGCGTCGATGGCGTTGTCGACCACCGTCTGGTCCTCTTCCGAGAGCCCGTCATAAAACTCCTTGTTGGCCATGACGGCGGTGGTGAAGTTGTTGTGGCCGGCGCGGGTGATGTGATCGGTCACCTCGTACATCTTGGTCGACTCGATGAAGAAGGCCGGGTTCTCCTGGCCCTGGATGATGCCGGTCTGCAGCGCGCCGTAGACCTCGCCCCAGGGCAGCGGCGTCGGCGTGGCACCGAAGGCCTTGTAGCTCTCCACAAGCAGCGGGTTGGTCATCACCCGGAACTTCACCTCGTTGAGGTCGGCCGGGCCGGTGACGGGTTCGGTGGTGGTCATCATCACCTCGCCCTCGGGGAACATGGTGAGAAGCTCGAGCCCCTGCTCGGCGTAGAGCGGCGGGAAGAGCTCGTTAATCGCCTTCGATTCCTCGAAGAAGGTGGCCAGCGTCTCTTCGTCCTGCGGCAGCAGGTAGGGCACGAAGAAGACCTGCGCCTCCGGAATCAGCGCCCCGGTGAAGCCCGGCGACTGGTCGACGAACTGGAGAATGCCCGACTGGGTCTGCTCCATGATCGAGTCCGATTCGCCCAGCGTGCCGAAGGGAAAGAGCTGCACCTCGTGGTCGGAATTTGCCTCGACCTCCTCCTTGAACTTCTGGGCGAACTTGCCCTGCACCTCCTCCAACGCCTCCTCGAAGGCATAGCGCCAGGTGTCTGCCAGAGCGGCTCCGGAGCCCAGTGCGAGGGCAAGGGCGCTGGTGGCGACGAGTTTGTGGAATGACATTGTGATCCCCCTGTGGTCACGCCCCCGCGACAGACGGGCTGCCCGGGGGTCTGGTTGGGTTTCAGGCCGCGGATTTTTGTCCGCTGCGGCTCTCCTGAAGACTTTGGGCATGGGGATTCCAAGTCAATGCATATATTAAATCATGACAATATTCATCATGATAAATAGGGATGCGCGGGAGCAAGGCGGCGCGCCCGCTTGTCACGTGACGTCCGGATCGGCCGCGCCGACTCAGCGTTTCGACGTTGAAATCAGCTCCGCGAGGGTGCCCAGGGCCCGCTCCAGATCGCCCCGGCCGGTGGCGCCGAGGCAGAGCCGAACGGCGGGCGGGCAGGGGCCTGCCGCGAAGCTCGAGCCGGCGGAGACGGCCACGTTGCGGGAGAGTGCCGCGGCAATGAACGCCTGCTCCTCCGTGCCCTCGGGCAGGGGCAGCCAGCGGTGCAACCCGTGCAGCACGCCATGGCTCTGCGGGCCGAGGATGCGCTGGGCGATCCGGTTGCGCGCGGCCAGTTCGCTGCGCTGCGCCGCAAGGATCCGGTCGGCCGCGCCCCGCTCCAGCCAGTCTGCGGCGATCTCGGCCATCAGCGGCGTCGCCATCCAGGCCACCGAGAGGTGCCGGTTGACCACCCGTTCCACCATGGCCTCCGGCATTACCAGGAATCCGAGCCGCAATCCCGGGGAGAGGCACTTGGTCAACGAGGTGACGTAGAAGGCGCGGCGCGGCGCGAAGCTCGCCATCGGCGGCGGGCGGCGCGCGGCGAGAGGGCCGAGCGGATCGGCCTCCAGCAGGGCCAGACCGGCCTCGTCGGCAGTGGCGGCCAGTGCCTCCCGCCGCTCCCGGTCGATCACCCGCGCCTCCGGCCCGGCGCCCGAGGGCAGGAGAACCACGGCCTTCATCTGCCCGGCGGCCCGCCGAACGGCCTCGGCCAGGGCTTCGGGGATCATCCCGCGCTCGTCGCCTTCGATTGGCTGAAGCGTGAGGTTGAGCTGCCGCGCCAGTGGCATGATGGTGTGGGAGGTGAAGCTTTCCGTTGCGATCACGTCGCCCGGGTTGGCGACCGACGCCAAAGCCACGAACATCGCCGGTGTCAGGCCGTTGGTCATCAGCACTCGCCGTGCGCTGGCCACCAGCCCACAGCGCCCGATCCAGGCCGAAGTCAGCCCGGCATAGCGCTCGGCGGTGTGGCGCGGACGCAGAGCGTAGATCGCCGGATCCGGCATCCGCTCACCCAGCCGCTGCATCGTCTCGGCCCAGGCCTCGCCGATCTGCGGCAGGCGCACCGGGGTCATCAGCGACAGGTCCACCGGGGGCTTGCCGCCGTTCGGCGTGTGCCAGGGCATCTCGACGGCCTCGCGCGACCAGCCCTTCACGAAGCTGCCGCGCCCGACCTCGCCGGAGACGAGATCGGCCCGGATCAGCTCTTCGTAGGCGCGGCTCACCGTCTGGACCGAAACGCCGAGCTGCCAGGCCATGTCACGGTGCGGCGGCAGCCGGTCGCCCGGCCTGAGCGTGCCAGCTCCGATTGCCGCCGCGATGCCCTGCGCCAGGCTGCGGTAGGCGGGGCGCGAGATGTCCTCGGGGGAGAGCGGCCAGTGCGACATGGGCTGACCGTCGCGCAGCGCCATCGCCTTGTCCAGATTGACAAACGCGCCGCCGGGCTGAACAAGCGACACATGCAGCCGACCCGCCTCGACCAGAGAGACATTGCCATTCTCGCCATCCTCAGCCGCGAGGGCCGCATCGCCAAGACCGAGCTGGCGGCGCGGGTGAACCTCTCGCCCACGCCCTGCTGGGAGCGGATGCAGCGGCTGGAGAAGGCCGGGCTGATCCGCGGCTACCGCGCAGAGATCGACCTCGACGGCATCGGCCCGCATGTGCAGGTCTTCGTCACCGTCGAGCTGGAGAGCCACCGGGCGGAGAGCTTCCAGCTCTTCGAGCGCACCGTCGGGCGGATCGACGAGATCACCGGCT
>CAYVQK010000278.1:0-3954 GCA_964454145.1 uncultured Oceanicola sp.
CGATGCGCAGGTTACAGACCTTGCCGCCGTTCTGGAACGTGCGGACCTCGGGATCGCGGCCCAGGTTGCCGATCAGGATCACCTTGTTGACAGAACCGGCCATGCGCCGCCCTCCCCATATCTTGTGGTTCGAATCTTTCGCTGACGCTACACCACCTGAACTTGGTTAAAAACCGGTTTACGACCCCCGGCCGCGACGGATGCTGGCCCTGACGCGGCTGTGCGCAAATGCGGGGTGGAAGCGCGTGTGTTTTTGGCTAGAATGCGCTTTGCGAGGGGGCCTCTGAGGCCACGAAGTAACGGGACCGAGGGGCATGAAGCGAGCGATAGCGGCACTTGTCTGCCTTTGCATAGCAACGCCTGTGGCGGCGCAGAGCTACTCCACCAAATCACGCAAGAAACTGTTTCTGAACCAGACCAAGCTGCTCGACAGCCGGGCGGCCAGCCAATATGCGGCTTCGGTCCGGCTTCAGCCGCCGACGGTCAACACGCCTTCGAAACACGATGGCACCGGCCCGCGCTTCACCGGCTCCTACAAGGGCGTCTACCTGCCGATGGCTAAGGCGGCGGCGGCCAAGCATGGGGTGCCGGAAGACCTGTTCCTTCGGCTGATCCAGCAGGAGAGCGGCTGGCAGCCCTCGGCCAAGAGCCACAAGGGGGCGATCGGGCTGGCTCAGCTCATGCCCTTCACGGCGACGAAGATGGGGGTCGACCCGCATGACCCCAAGCAGAACCTCGACGGCGGCGCCAAGTACCTCCGGCTGATGTACAACCGCTACAAGAGCTGGCGGCTGGCGCTGGCCGCCTACAACGCCGGGCCAGGCGCGGTGGACAAGTATGGCGGCGTACCGCCCTACAAGGAAACCACGAACTACGTGAAGGTCATCTGGGGCTCCTGAGCCGCTCGCGATGCGTAAGCTGTTCATCATCATCGTCGTGGCCGTCATCCTTGTCGGGATCGGCAGTGTCGCATGGTTGGGTTATCGCGGAGTTAGCGGCCTGTTCGGCATGATCGCCGAGGTGGATGACCCGGTGATCGCGATGCATGCCGCGATGGCGGAGGAGCGGGACGAGGAGGCCTATGGCTACCTCGCGCAGGACTTGCAGAGGACGGTTTCGCCTGAGGAGTTCGAGCGCGAGTTCCGGGCCCAGCAGATCTGGGGCGATGCCGGCGAGTTCTCGTTCAGCAGCCGGAACATCAACGGCAATGTCGCGCGGATCAAGGGCAGCTATACCCGGTCAGACGGCTCGGTTTTGCCGGTCTTCGTGCAGCTCGTGCATGAGCGGGAGGCGTGGAAGATCTCGCGGTTCCACTTCGGCTCCCCGCCGCCGGGGCAGGAGGAGTGGGAGATCTGAGGCCGCTGCTGGCCCGGATGCCCAATTTCGGAGCCTTTGTCGGCAAGTCATGGCCGAGCCGAGCGTGCACGACTGGCTGTGGCGCGGGCCGCCGCTAGATGACAGGGGAGACCAGTTGGAGGGTTTCCCATGTCTACGCCCCCATCTCCTCGCAGCATGGCCGCGGATGTGCGGGCCGAATTGGCGAAGCACGGGCTGCTGGCCCGATATGGCGCGGTGTCCGCAGACCGCAGGATGGGCTATCTCGCCCGGATCGAGGCCGCCCGTCAGGGCCCAGCGCGGGCGGCGCGGATCGCCCAGATGATCGAGGAGTTGAGGCGCGACTGAGACTCGGAGGCTGTGCGTGCCTCTATCTATTAGATATCAATACCTTTTGGCCGATTTCTCACTCGGCTGCCACCTGGATCACCGGCTCCATGCCGTGCAGCTCTTCGTCGGAGAGGTGGCACTTTATCTGGTGGCCGGTGGCCATTGTCCGCATCGGCGGCACTTCCTTTTCGCAGAGCCCGCCCGGCACCTTCGACTTCCAGCGGCAGCGGGTCTGGAACGGGCAGCCGGGGGGCGGGTTCATGGCCGAGGGAATGTCGCCCTCCAGAACGATATGCTTCTTCTTGACGCTGGTGTCGGCGATCGGAACAGCCGAAAGCAGCGCCTCGGTGTAGGGGTGGTAGGGTGGCGAGAAGACCTGTTCGGTATCGCCGATCTCGACCACATGGCCGAGATACATCACCATCACCCGGTCGGAGAGGTAGCGCACGATCGAGAGGTCGTGGCTGATGAACAGGAGCGTTGTCTTCTCTTCGCGTTGAATTTCCATTAACAGGTCGGTCACGGCGGCTTGCACGGAGACGTCCAGCGCCGACACGGGCTCATCCGCAACCACGATCTTGGCGCCGCCGGCGAATGCGCGGGCGATGCCGACCCGTTGCTTCTGGCCGCCGGAAAGCTGGCGCGGCATGCGCTCTGCGAAGGCGCGGGGGAGCTTCACGAGGTCGAGAAGCTCCAGCATGCGCTTCTCGCGTTCCTTGTGGTTCTTGCCGATGCGGAAGATCTCGAGCGCGCGGATGATCTGGCGGCCGACGGTCATGGAGGGGTTCAGCGTGTCGAAGGGGTTCTGGAAGACCATCTGGACGGAGGAGACGGTATCGGGGTTGCGGGCCTCGATGGGGGTGTCCTGGATGTCCTGGTTGAACAGCAGGATCTGACCCTCGGTCGCCGTCTCCAGCCCCATCAGCACCTTGGCGAAGGTGGACTTTCCGCAGCCGGATTCGCCAACGATGGCAAGGGTTTCGGACTCGCGGGCCTCGAAGGAGAGGGTCTCGTTGGCCTTGACCACGCGGGTATCGCCGCCGCCGAAGAGGGCGTTGGAGGCGACTTCGTAGTACTTCTTCAGGTTGTCCATCTTCAGCACCACGTCGCCAGGTTCGGACTTCTTGTGGGTGGTGCTGGCCTTGATCGGGGCGTTCCAGTCAATTTCCTGAAAGCGCAGGCAGCGGGTGGCGTGGCGGTCGTCGCCTTCGACGTTGAACATGGGTATCGCCTGCGCGTCGCAGCGGCCCTTCTCGAAGTAGTCGCAGCGGGGGCCGAAGTTGCAGCCGGACGGGCGCTCGTGGGGCAGGGGGAAGTTGCCGGGGATGGCGACGAGGGGGCGGGCGTTCTTGTCCGCTCCGGGCAGGGGGATGGAGCGGAAGAGGGCCTGGGTGTAGGGGTGTTGCATCTGGTCGAAGACGTCGGCGATGGAGCCGCGTTCGACGGCCTCGCCGGAGTACATCACGCAGAGGCGGTCGCAGGTTTCGAGCACCAGGCCGAGGTTGTGGGAGATGAACAGCATCGAGGTGCCGTATTTCTTGCCCAGATCCTTCACCAGCTCGACGACGGCGGCTTCGACGGTGACGTCGAGCGCGGTGGTGGGCTCGTCGAGGATCAGGAGAGAAGGCTTTGACATCAAGGCCATGGCGATGACGATGCGCTGCTGCTGGCCGCCGGAGAGCTGGTGGGGGAAGCTCTTCAGCATGCGCTCGGGGTCGGGGAGCTTGACGTCCGTCACCACTTCAAGCGCCCTCTGCCAGGCCTCCTTTTCGCTGATGCCCTCGTGGATCATCGGCACTTCCATGAGCTGTTTGCCGATGCGCATGGCGGGGTTGAGGGAGGCCATGGGCTCCTGGTAGATCATGGCGATTTCCTTGCCGCGAATGTCTCGGAGCTCCTCCTGGCTCATCTTGCCCAGGTCGCGGCCCTTGAACTTGATCGAGCCGCCGACGACGCGGCCGTTGACCCCCAGATCCTGCATCACGCCGAGCGCGACGGTGCTCTTGCCGCAGCCGGATTCTCCAACAAGGCCAAGGGCTTCGCCTGGCATGACCTTGGCGGAGAAGTCCATCACCGCGGGGATCTCGCGGAGGCGGGTGAAGAAGGAGATGGAGAGCTTGTCGATCTCGAGAATGGGCCCGTCGAAAGTTTCTTCAGCCATGGGGGGCCTCCGGCGTTAAGTGGTTTCGAGAACACAGCAACACCCCATGCACAACTGATGCACAACCGATGCACATCCCATGCACATGTCGGATGACATAGGGCAGAGGCGTTAACCGGCCGTGCGCG
>CAYVQK010000279.1:0-3914 GCA_964454145.1 uncultured Oceanicola sp.
GGCTTCGGCCCGATCCGCCGGGCCTGGCTCGACCGGGCGGCGCGGCTGGGAGAGACGATCACCGCGCGGCTGCCGGGCGAGGAGCTGACCGGCACCTTCAAAACCATCGACGAGATGGGCTACCTTCAGCTTCAAACCCAATCCGGCCTGCGCGGCATCGCCGCGGGAGAGGTCTTCTTCTGAGGGATGCGCCCATGCTGCTCTGCATCGACTGCGGCAACACCAACACGGTTTTCTCGGTCTGGGACGGAAAGAGCTTCGTGGCGACGCTCCGGACCTCGTCGGAGCACCAGCGCACCGCCGACCAGTACTGGGTCTGGTTCAGCCAATTGATGGAGCACCGCAAGGTGCCGGTGGATATCGACGCGGTCATCATCTCGTCGACGGTGCCGCGGGTGGTGTTCAACCTGCGGGTCTTCTCGGACCGCTACTTCAACTGCCGCCCGATGGTGGTGGGCAAGCCGGAATGCGCCCTGCCGGTGCCGCCGCGGGTGGACGCGGGCGTGGCCGTGGGGCCGGACCGGCTGGTGAACACGGCGGGTGCCTTCGACCGGCACGGCGGCGACCTGATCGTGGTGGATTTCGGCACCGCGACGACGATGGACGTGGTGGCCGAGGACGGCGCCTATGTGGGCGGCGTCATCGCGCCGGGGGTGAACCTGAGCCTCGAGGCCCTGCACATGGCGGCCGCCGCATTGCCGCATGTGGATGTGACCAAACCCGAGAAGGTGATCGGCACCAACACGGTGGCCTGCATGCAGTCGGGCGTGTTCTGGGGCTACGTCGGGCTGGTGAACGGCATCTGCGACCAGATAAAGGCCGAATATGGCAAGGAAATGCGGGTGATTTCGACCGGCGGGCTTGCGCCGCTGTTCCAGATGGGGCACGCCCGGTTCGACGCGTTCGAGGACGATCTGACAATGCATGGGCTGACGGTGATCCATGCCTACAACATGAAACTGGCGGGGCAGAGTGAATGAGTGACGAACGGCTGATCTACCTTCCTCTCGGCGGGGCCGGCGAGGTGGGCATGAACGCCTATGTCTATGGCTACGGCAAGCCCGGCAAGGAGCGGCTGATCCTGGTGGATCTCGGCGTGACCTTCCCCGACATGGACGGCACCCCGGGGGTGGACCTGATCTTCCCCGACATGACCTGGCTCCGCGAGAACCGCGAGCGGCTGGATGCGATCTTCATCACCCATGGGCATGAAGACCACGTGGGCGGCATCGGGCACTTCTGGGCCGAGCTGCGTGCGCCGGTGTTCTGCCGTCGTTTCACCGCCGCGCTGGCGGTGCGCAAGATGGACGAGCAGGGCCAGGACGTGGAGCATGTGAATGCCGTCGGGCCTTGGCCGGAGACGGTGGAGGCCGGCCCGTTCAAGGTGGGCTTCGTGCCGGTGTCGCACTCGATCCCCGAAAGCTCGGGGCTGGTGATCGACACGCCCGCGGGCCGGGTGGTGCATACCGGGGACTTCAAGCTCGACGGCAACCCGGTGGTGGGCGAGGCCTTCGACCCCAAGCTCTGGAACGAGATCGCCCAGCCGGGCGTGCAGGCGCTGGTCTGCGACAGCACCAACATCATGAGCCCGCATCCGGGCCGCTCGGAGGCTTCGCTGCCGCCGGCGATCGGCAAGCTGGTGGAGGACGCGCCGGGCATGATCGTCTGCACCACCTTCGCCTCCAACGTGGCGCGGGTGAAGACGCTCGCCGAGGCGGGCGCCGCGGCGGGCCGCTCCGTGTGCCTGCTGGGCCGCGCGATGAAACGGATGGTGGCGGTGGCGATCGACACAGGGGTGCTGGAGAAGTTTCCGCACACGGTGACGCCGGAGGAGGCGGTGGATATCCCTCGCGAGAGCCTGATGCTGATCGTGACCGGCAGCCAGGGCGAGCGGCGGGCCGCCTCGGCCCAGCTGAGCCGCGGCAAGTTCCTGGGGCTGACGATGAAGGAGGGGGATACCTTCCTGTTCTCGTCGAAGACCATTCCGGGCAACGAGCGGGGCGTGCTGCGGATCGTCAATGCCTTTTCGGAGATGGGCGTGGACGTGGTGGACGACTCGGGCGGGCTCTACCACGTGTCGGGCCATGCCAACCGGCCCGACCTCGAGGCGATGCATGACCTGATGCACCCGAAGATCCTCATCCCCATGCATGGCGAGCACCGGATGCTGCGCGAACATGCCAAGGTGGGCGAGGAAAAGGGCATCGCCTCGATCGTGGCGGTGAACGGCTCGATGGTGGATATCACCGGACCGAAGCCGGAGATCGTGGAATACATCGAGACCGGGCGGACCTACCTGGATGGCTCTGTGAAGATCGGGTCGATGGATGGCGTGGTGCGGGAGCGCATCAAGGTGGCGCTGAACGGCATGGTCTTCCTGACGCTGATCCTCGACGAGAACGACGAGCCGCTGGGAGAGCCCTGGGCGGAACTGGTGGGCTTGCCCGAAACCGGGCGCTCGCGGGCGCCGCTGGTGGAGCTGATCGAGGCGGCGGCGGACGGCTTCATGGCCCGGGCCGAGGACAAGGTGCTGACCGACGACGACAAGCTGGAAGAGGGCTTGCGTCGCGTTGTGCGGCAGACGGCTGTCGAGGAGATCGGCAAGAAGCCCGAGGTCGCGGTGGTGATCAGCCGGTTGAGCTGAGGGTGGGTTGCACCCGACCTGCGGGCTGTTCGCATCGGTGGAGAGGGTGGGCCCGAAGGGATTTCGGGCCTCCGGCGGGGATATTTGGAGAGCAATGAGAGAGCGGGCGGGGCCCTTTGGGGGCGCCGCCTGCTTCGGTTCGTTCCGGCCTGACGGGGTCAGGTGGTGGGGTCGGGGGTTTCCGAGCGGTCTTCGAAGCTGCGCGCGATGAAGTCGGGCAGGTGATCGCCGAGGCCGGTGGGGGTGTGGCCGCCCCGGTCTCCACGGTCGCCGCCGCGATCGCTGCCGCGGTCGCTGCGGCCGCGGCCACCGCGGGAGCGGCGCCGGGGTTCGCGATCTTCGCTCTGGTCCGGGGTCTCCTCGGTGGCGGCTTCGGCCTCTGGCCGGACCTCCTCGGGGGCCTCGTCCTTCTTGCTGCGGGAGCGGCTGCGGCTTCTGCTTCGGCTGCTCTTCGGCTTCTCGTCCTGTGCCTCGGCTTCGTCGGCAGCGGGTGCGGCGGTGCCTTCAAGCGCGTCGAGGCGGGGGATTTCCTTTTGCACCAGGCGCTCGATGTCGGAGAGGTTCCGTTCGTCGGCGGGTGCGCAGATCATCAGCGCCTTGCCCGAGCGTCCGGCCCGGCCGGTGCGGCCGATGCGGTGGACGTAGTCTTCGGCGTGGCTCGGCACGTCGTAGTTGAAGACGTGGCTCACCGCCGGAATGTCGAGCCCGCGGGCGGCCACGTCGGAGGCGATGAGGAAGCGGATCGAGCCATCGCGGAAGCCTGCGAGCGTCTTCATCCGCTGGGACTGGTCGAGGTCGCCGTGGATCGGCTCCGCGTTGTAGCCGTGCTTCTTCAGTGACTTGGCGACGATATCGACGTCGACCTTGCGGTTGCAGAAGATGATCGCGTTGGTGCAGGCCTCGCCTTCGCCGTCGATCATGCGGCGCAGCACGTCGCGCTTCTCGGTGGCTGCGCGATCACGCCGGGAGGGTTTGAACATCAGCACGCCCTGCTGGATGTTCTCGCCGGTGGTGGCGGCGCGGGCGACCTCGATCTTCTCGGGATTGCTGAGGAAGGTGTTGGTGATCCGCTCGATCTCGGGCGCCATGGTGGCGGAGAAGAACAGGGTCTGCCGGGTGAAGGGGGTGAGCTGGAAGATGCGCTCGATGTCGGGGATGAAGCCCATGTCGAGCATCCGGTCGGCCTCGTCGACCACCATGATCTGCACGCCGGTCAGCAGCAGCTTGCCGCGCTCGAAATGGTCGAGCAGGCGGCCGGGGGTGGCGATGA
>CAYVQK010000280.1:0-3869 GCA_964454145.1 uncultured Oceanicola sp.
GGGGATCTGCGTTGCCACAACTGGCGGCCCGACTCGAGATCGACGCCGTGGAGCGCGCCGGCAGCTTCGAGCCCTGCGCCGTTGTGGCCGCGCTCGAGGGCGACGGCTCCTCGCTCGAGGGCGTCGACAGCCCCAGCAACTCCGGCATGGTCTTCGACGGCCTCGGCAACGGCCCGACCCTCTACCGCGCGGCCGACCACCAGTGCTTCAAGGACGTGCTGGTCACCCGCGGCAAGGAGAACCCGACCTCCGAGTTCGACCTCCTCGAAGTGGTCGAGGTCACGCCGGTGGATCAGGTCTGGTACGAGCCCGATCACCCGATGTTCGCCGGCGGCGATCTCGGGCAGTGCAACAACGGCGTCTGATCCCGTCAGGCACCCGGAGGGCGGCCCTGCGCCGCCCTCCACCCCGCCCCGCACTGCGGGGTTCCCGGGCAGCGGCCCGGCAAGACCTAGAAACAACACTCCCAACAGGGACCAGTCGAGGCCGAACGCGCGGGGCACAGCCACCGCGCGAACGGCTGAACAAAAACTGAAGCCGCTCTCAAGGTGGGGACGATGGACGCAATCCTACTTCAAATCCTGAACGGGCTCGACAAGGGCAGCGCCTATGCGCTGATCGCCCTCGGTCTGACGCTCATCTTCGGCACGCTCGGCGTGGTCAACTTCGCGCACGGGGCGCTCTTCATGATCGGCGCCTTCTGCGCCGTGACCCTGCAGCGCCTCCTCAACCTCTCTCACGAGGTCGTCGACGAAACCCAGAAGGACTTCCTCGGCAACCCGCTGAAGGTGAAGGTGCCCTACCTGCAGGAATGGTTCGGTGAAACCACGGGCGCGGCAATACAGGACTGGTCGGTACCGCTCGCGATCCTGCTGGCGATCCCGGTGATGCTGATCGTCGGCTACGTGATGGAGCGCGGCCTGATCAAGCACTTCTACAAGCGCCCCCACGCCGACCAGATCCTGGTGACCTTCGGCCTCGCCATCGTGCTGCAGGAGATCGTCAAGTTCTACTACGGCGCCAACCCGATCCAGACCCCGGCCCCCGAGGCCCTCAAGGGTGTGGCCCAGGTGCTGCCCGGGGTGGTCTACCCGGTCTGGCGCATCGTCTACTTCTGCTTCGCCGGTGCGATCATCGCGGGCGTCTTCGCCTTCCTCCAGTTCACCACCTTCGGCATGGTGGTCCGCGCCGGCATGGCCGACCGCGAGACGGTGGGGCTGCTCGGCATCGACATCGACAAGCGCTTCACCTTCATGTTCGGCCTCGCCGCCGCCGTGGCGGGCCTCGCGGGGGTGATGTACGGGCCGATCAACGCGCCGAACTACCACATGGGCATGGACTTCCTCGTGCTCAGCTTCGTCGTGGTCGTGGTCGGCGGCATGGGCTCGCTGCCCGGCGCGGTGCTGGCAGGCTTCCTGCTCGGCATCCTGGAGAGCTTCGCCTCCACCACCTGGGCCACCACCACCCTGCCCGGGATCAACCAGATCATCATCTACCTCGTCGCCATCATCATCCTGCTGACGCGTCCGCGCGGCCTGATGGGGCGCAAGGGCGTGATGGAGGACTAAGAGAATGCTTGGACTGAACAAGAAAGACACCAACCTCCTCCTGGTGGTGCTGGCCCTCACGATGCTGGCCCCCTTCATCCTCAACCCCTTCCCCACGGGCAGCGCCATGGCGCAGTTCAACGCGGGCTACCCCGACCTGATGCAGCGGTTCGCGATCTTCGGGATCTTCGCGATCGGCTTCAACATCCTGTTCGGCCTCACCGGCTACCTCTCCTTCGGCCACGCGGCCTTCCTCGGAGTGGGCAGCTACTCGGCGGTCTGGATGTTCAAGCTCCTGTCGATGAACATCGTGCCGGCCATCGTGCTCTCGGTCATCATCGCGGGCCTCTTCGCCCTGGTCATCGGCTACGTCTCGCTGCGGCGCTCGGGGATCTACTTCTCGATCCTCACGCTCGCCTTCGCGCAGATGTCCTTCGCGCTGGCCTACTCGGTGCTGACCCCCATCACCAACGGCGAGACCGGCCTGCAGATCACCCTGAGCGATCCACGCATCCTCGGCACCTCCGCCATGCCCGACGGCTCGATCCCGGTGACCAACCTCTTCGGCATGGAGATGCGCTCCGCCGTCGATCTGGCCCTCGGCCCGTGGACCTTCACCTTCTCCGTCGGCTACTACGTCTGCGCCCTGGTGCTGCTGGTGGCCTTCTACCTGTCGATCCGGATCTTCCGCTCGCCCTTCGGCATGATGCTGCGGGCGATCAAGTCCAACCAGACCCGGATGAACTACACCGGCCTCAACCCCAAGCCCTACACCCTCGCGGCCTTCGTGATCTCCGGCATGTATGCCGGCCTCGCGGGCGGCCTGATGGCCTCCATGGACCCGCTCGCGGGCGCCGAGCGGATGCAGTGGACGGCCTCGGGCGAGGTGGTGCTGATGACCATCCTCGGCGGCGCCGGCACCCTGATCGGGCCGGTGCTGGGCGCGGGCATGATCAAGTACTTCGAGAACATCCTGTCGAAGATCAACGAGACGGTGCTCCAGGGCTGGTTCGCCTTCCTGCCCGACGGGCTCGAAGACGTGATGGTCTCCATCGTCTACCCCTTCGTGGGCAAGGGCTGGCACCTCACCCTCGGCATCCTCTTCATGCTGGTGGTGATCTTCCTTCCCGGCGGCCTCGTCGAGGGCGGCCAGCGCATCGGCCGCGCCTTCCGGCGCCGCGGTGCCAAGGCTTCGGGCGCAGAGGCCGAAGCCGCCAAACAGCAACCCGGCGAATAAGGAGACGGACAGATGGGTATTCTCGAAGTCAAAGGCGTCAACAAGCGCTTCGGCGGGTTGCAGGCCCTGGGTGACGTGAACCTCTCCATCGAGGAGAACACGGTTCACGCCATCATCGGCCCCAACGGCGCGGGCAAGAGCACGCTGCTCAACTGCCTTGTCGGCAAGCTGATCCCCGACAGCGGCTCGGTCAGCTTCGACGGCCAGTCGGTGCTCGGCCGCTCGCCGCACGAGATCAACCAGATGGGGATTTCCCGGGTCTTCCAGACCCCCGAGATCTTCGGCGATCTCACCGTGTTCGAAAACGTCATGATCCCCTGCTTCGCCAAGCGCGACGGCATCTTCAAGCTCAACGCGATCGGCTCGGTGCGCTCCCAGGGCGACATCCGCGACCAGGCCATGGCGATGCTGGATGACGTGAACATGGCCGACAAGGCCGATTTCCACGCCGCCTCGCTCTCGCGCGGCGACAAGCGCCGGCTGGAGATGGCGATGTGCCTCGCGCAGGAGCCCAAGATGCTCCTGCTCGACGAGCCCACCGCCGGCATGGCCCGCGCCGACACCAACAACACGATCGACCTGCTGAAGGAGATCAAGCAGAAGCGCGACATCACCATCGCGATCATCGAGCACGACATGCACGTGGTCTTCTCGCTGGCCGAGCGGATCACCGTGCTGGCCCAGGGCACACCTCTGGTGGAGGACACGCCCGAGAACATCAAGGGCCACCCCAAGGTCCAGGAAGCCTACCTCGGCGGACACGGCTGAGGCGCAGGAGAGAGACATGAACGTCAAACCCGACTTTTCCAAGAACGCCAACCAGGCGGCGACCGCCCCGGCCTACTTCTCGGTCTGGGATCTCGAGGCCTATTACGGCGAGAGCTACATCGTCCAGGGCATCAGCTTCAACGTCCACGAAGGCGAGATCCTGGCGCTGCTGGGCCGCAACGGTGCCGGCAAGACCTCGACCCTGCGCGCCCTCGCCCGGCTCGACAACCCGCAGGTCACCCACGGCGAGATCTGGCTCGACCACCAGCCCCTGCACCTGATGAAGGCGCATGAGGCGAGCAAGCTCGGCATGGGCC
>CAYVQK010000281.1:0-3867 GCA_964454145.1 uncultured Oceanicola sp.
ACGCCTTCGGCGTGCTGCCGCCGATCGCGCGGCTGACCCCGGCGCAGGCGATGTATCACTTCCTGTCGGGCTTCACCTCCAAGGTGGCCGGCACCGAGCGCGGCGTGACCGAGCCCGAGCCGACCTTCTCCACCTGCTTCGGCGCGCCCTTCATGCCGCGCCGCCCGGAGGTTTACGGCAACCTGCTGCGCGAGAAGATCGACACCCACGGCGCCACCTGCTGGCTGGTCAACACCGGCTGGACCGGCGGCGCCTACGGCACCGGTTCGCGCATGCCGATCAAGGCGACCCGTGCCCTGCTGACGGCCGCGCTCGACGGTTCGCTGCACGAGGCGACCTTCCGCAAGGACGAGAATTTCGGCTTCCAGGTGCCCGTCACGGTGCAGGGCGTGGATGCCGGCCTGCTCGACCCGCGCTCGACCTGGGCCGACAAGGAGGCCTATGACGCCCAGGCAAAGAAGCTGGTGGAAATGTTCGCCGAGAACTTCGCGCAGTACGACGCCTACATCGACGACGATGTGAAGGCCGTCGCCATCGGGTGACCTTGCCCGTTGCGAGAACAGGGGCGGTGAGGGCCGGGCTGGCCTTCGCTGCCCTTTTGCTTTGCCCGGGCACGAGCCTGGCGCAGCAGGGCTTGGACGTGAATCGGGAGGTGATCGAAGATCTCGAGTTCGGTCTCACCTGCCCGGTCCGCATCGTCTCGTCCGAACCCGCACCGGGCACGGAGAACGGGCGCGTCGATATCTTCGAGGGCGAGTTGCGCTTCGTGGACAGCGGCCAGATCGTGCCCGCAGTGGTTGGAACGAGCTTTGGTGTGCGGGCCCGGGCCCGCGCCAGCATGCAGCCCATGCGCGTCACCATTCGCAGCCTGCACCCCGCCTTGCCCGGCACCGGCACCACCAGCCAGAGCTTCATGTCGGAACTCGCCCCAGGAGGCGCGATGTCTCACATTTTCACCTTCGACCTTCCGCATGAGGCCACGCCCGGTGTGTGGCAGCTACAGGCGCTGGCCGGCGATCTGTTGCTCTATTCCGTCCCGTTTCAGGTGGTTCCGCCCTCCGCCTATCACGGACCTTTGCTCGACTGTGGCGATCCCCAGGTGATAAGCCTTCGACAGACGCCCAAACCGGAGCCCGCCGCATGATCCGCGCCGTCCTTCTGCTGTCCACCGCCCTCGCCCTGCCCGCCTTCGGGCAGGAGGCCTCGTCGGAGCTCTACATCAACGAGGCGCTGGTGGCCGAGGTGAGCTACGGACTCAATTGCGCGGTAGAGATTACCGGATCGGTGGAGGCTCCGGGTACGGAACGCGGACAGGTTGACGTGTTCGACACACCGCCCGAGCTCTCGCCCCTGGGCCAGTTGGTGCCGGCGATGCTCGGGATGGGCTTCGGCGTGCGTGCCCGGGCCGCCGATGGCATCAGCATCACCGGCGCCACCTTCCGCGTCTTCCATCCGCCCTTTCCCGGCAGCGGCACGACCGAGCAGAACTGGCGGGCGAGCTACAACGATGCCGCCCTTTCGACCCATCTCTACCGGTTCGACTTTCCCCACGAAGCCCAGACGGGCACATGGGTGATGGAGGCGACCTTTGAGGGCGAATTGCTCTACCGCATTCCCTTCACGGTGGTCCCGACCGAGGCCTATCCCGGGGCGAAAGAGCTTTGCGACCCCAAGGGCCTGCTCAGCCTCGGGCCCGTGCCCTTTACAAATGATCGAAGAAGTTGAGGCGGGTTTCGCGTGGGGGCAAGTCGACGTCAGCCCATCAACCCGCGGCGGATAAGGTTGAGCCCCGCGAAGAGCAACACCGCCAGCGTTGCCTTGCGGAAGGTCGCCTGGTCGATCCGGTCGTGCAGCTTGAAGCCGAGCCACATGCCGATCACAGCCGGTAGCAGCAGGAAGGCAGAGAACCAGACCGTCTCGCTGTTCATCACGCCGCTCTTCATGTGCCCGAGAAGCAGCATTACCGAGCCGAGGCCGTAGATCACGCCCTGCACCACGATTTGCCGCGCCTTCGGCGTTTCGATGGCGACGAGGTAGAGCACGGTCGTCGGGCCCCAGGTGCCGGCGAGCCCGCCCAGCAGCCCAGACAGGAAGCCTGCCACGACCGATGCCATGGGGCGGCGCTCTTCAGGGATCACCAGCTTCAACCCGGCAAGTTGGATCGCGCAGAGCAGCGTCACCGGAATGCCCAGAACCAGGTACATCACGTCGTCCGGGATGATCGTGACGAGTTGCGCGGAAAGCAGGATCATCACGCAAACGATCAGGATGTAGACACGATAGTCGCGCAGGGCGGCCTTGGCCTCCTGCCAGCCGCAACGGGCCACCTGCAGCAGGTTCGACAGAACGATGGGAAGGATGATGCCCGCGACCACCAGCTTCGGGTCCAGCAGGATGCCCATGCCCGAGATCATGATCAGCGGCATGGCAAAGCCGACCGCCCCCTTGACCACCCCGGCGAGCAGGGTGACGCCGAGTGCGAAGGCAATGAGGCCGGGCGTGAGGATTTCGGGCAGCAAGCTCATGCTGCCTCATATCGCGCCGCTCGAACGGCTGCACCTCGAATCGACCGCGACATTTTTATGCACCAAAGTATCTCATGACGAAATTAAGTTGCGCTGCACCTGCGAAAGGACTATCCCGACGCGAGCACGACAGAGAGGACCGAATCCATGCCCCACGATGGACAGGACATGAACGCGCCGACCATACTTCTCCCTGATCTCCTCAGCCTGACCGGTGCGGCAGTGTCCCCGGCGGAGGCCCTGTTGGAGACGGCAAGAACCGGACTGAAGGCAGACCTGTCGGTGGACGGCCGGGTGTCGGGCGCGGCGGTGGAGGCCAACCAGACCGCGGCACACGGTCTGGCATGGTTGGCAACCTATGTGCAGTCGCTGAAGCAGATGCAGGCCTGGGCCGAGCGGCTTCAGGGCGAGGGCAAGTTCGGCGAGGTCGAGAGCCTGATCCTCCAGATCGCCTTCGGAGAATACCTGGCTCAGATCGTCGGTGGCATCCCGATGAGCCAGGGCGAGATCATCCGCCTCTCCGACATCGGCCTCGACGGTGCCGAGCCGCTGTTGACCGACGAGGTGCGCACCCTGATCGCCCGCGGAAACAGCCAGGCGGCACGGCTGCGCCTGGTCGAGTTGATGCAGGAGCGTTCCGCCGAGATCACCGTGGGTGCCACGGGCCTCGATGACGAGCTGGAGATGATCCGCGAGCAGTTCCGCCGCTTTGCCGTGGAGGAGGTGGAGCCGCACGCGCACGAGTGGCACCTGAAGGACGAGCTCATCCCGATGGAGGTCGTCGACGCACTGGCGGAAATGGGTGTCTTCGGCTTGACGATCCCTGAAAATCTAGGGGGGCTCGGGCTGTCGAAGGCCTCGATGGTTGTGGTCTCAGAGGAGCTTTCGCGTGGCTACATCGGCGTGGGCAGCCTTGGCACGCGTTCGGAAATCGCGGCGGAGCTGATCCTCTGCGGCGGCACCGAAGAACAGAAGGCGCAGTGGCTGCCCCGTATCGCCAGCGGGGAGATCCTGCCCACCGCAGTCTTCACCGAGCCGAACACCGGCTCCGACCTGGGGTCACTGCGCACCCGGGCCGTGAAGGAAGGCGACAGCTACAAGGTGACCGGCAACAAGACCTGGATCACCCATGCCGCCCGCGCCCATGTGATGACACTGTTGGCCCGCACGGACCCATCGACCAACGACTACAAGGGCCTGTCGATGTTCCTCGCCGAGAAGACACCCGGCACCGACGACGAGCCCTTCCCCACACCCGGCATGACCGGCGGCGAGATCGAGGTTCTGGGCTACCGCGGCATGAAGGAATACGAGCTGGGGTTCGACGGCTTCGAGGTGAAGG
>CAYVQK010000282.1:0-3852 GCA_964454145.1 uncultured Oceanicola sp.
CCAGGACCGCCGCACCAAGGCCCGCACGCCGATCAGCGCCAAGCTGGTGGCCAACCTCATCGCCGAGGCCGGCATCGAGCGGGTGCTGACGATGGACCTGCACGCCGCCCAGATCCAGGGCTTCTTCGACATTCCTGTCGACAACCTCTACGCCTCGCCGATCTTCGCCCTCGATATCCAGCACCACATGAAGGACAAGATGGCCGACATCATGGTCGTCTCCCCCGACGTGGGCGGCGTGGCGCGGGCGCGCGAACTGGCCCAGCGGATCGGCGCGCCGCTCTCCATCGTCGACAAGCGCCGCGAGAAGCCGGGCGAGGTGGCCGAGATGACGGTGATCGGCGAGGTGAAGGACAAGGTCTGCATCATCGTCGACGACATCTGCGACACCGCCGGCACGCTCTGCAAGGCCGCCGAGGTGCTGATGGAGAACGGCGCCATCGAGGTGCACAGCTACATCTCCCACGGCGTGCTCTCCGGTCCTGCGGTGGAGCGGATCACCAAGTCGGTGATGAAGAGCCTCGTGATCACCGACTCGATCGAGGCCACCGGCCCGGTGAAGGCCTGCCCCAACATCCGCATCGTGCCGACCGCCCCGATGTTCGCCCAGGCGATCCTCAACATCTGGTCGGGCACCTCGGTGTCGTCGCTCTTCGACCACAACACGCTGGTGCCGATCTACGAGGGCTTCTACGGCACCGACGTCTGATTATTCTCGCGCCGCCCGGGCCGCGCCCTTGACGGCGCGGCCGGGCCACCCGATCTCTCTTCTTCACGGGAGGGATAGGCCCTCCGCGACCACCAAGAGACGCAGAGGGTTCAGGCGGCCGCTTCATCCACGCAGGTTCAGCGAAGCCGCCTTCCGTCTGCCTCCAGACAGGACATCGAAATGCCGGGTCAGGTTGCGAGCCTTCTGCCGCTCGCCGGGGCTCTTCTGCTCATAGTCAAGGGGGTTGGCCGGCTTCGCGCGAAGCGCGAACGCACGCCCTACGCGCCGCCGCCGCAACCGAAGGAGATGCCGGCGCCGCCGCGCCCATCTGCCCGCGAGGAAAGCGCCCTCCCCGATGCCGCCTGCGGGGTCTGCGGCAGCCCGATCCCGGGCAGTGACACGATCTGCCCGCTCTGCGCGCGCAAGGCCGCGGCCCCATCCCGGCAGGGCTGGGCGACACTGCTCCACTGGCTCGTCTTTCTCGCCATGATGACCGCGATCATCGGCCTCGGCGCCCTCGTCGCGCCCTGACTCCGCGGGCAGGGCGCGCTCCTGTCCGATCCGCTCAGGCCGCGGCCCGCCCGGCGCGGCGCAGCACCAGAGGCAGGATCGCCAGCACCAGCAGCGCACTGAGCACGAAGGGCGCCCCCGGCCAATAGACCGCGGCGCCCTCTGCCGTGAAGGCGCGGAACAGCGGCGTCAGGATCAGCGGCGCGGCCACGGCGGCGAGCGACGCCAGCGCGGCGATCACGCCCTGCACCATCCCCTGCTCGTCCTCGCCCGTGCTGTTCGAGGCGAGCGCGGTGAGCGTGGGCGGCACGATATCCGACAGTGCCGAGAGCGGCATCACCAGCATCACCACCCAGGTCGCGGTGGCGAAGCCGAAGACGACCATGGACAGGGCCGAGACGGCGAGGCCCAGCACCACCACGCGCCGCTCGCCCAGCCGGGCCACCAGCCAGGGCATCACCAGAGCCTGGGCCAGTGCCATCATCACCCCGTAGGCCGAGAGCGACAGGCCGATGGCGAGCGTGCTCCAGCCCAGCGCGGCCTTGCCCCAGAAGGCCCAGAGCACCGGGTAGACCATGTTGGCGAACTCGAAGAGCGCGAGGCAGGTGAGCGGCAGGGCGAGGCCGGGCAGGGCGAAGGCGCGGCGGAAGCTGGCGAAGGGGTTCATGTCGCGGGCGCCGAAGGGGCGGCGGTTTTCGGGCTTCAGCGACTCGGGCAGCACGAAGATCCCCAGCGCGAGGTTGGCCGCGGCAAGCGCGGCGGCCACCCAGAAGGGCGCCGTCACATGCCAGCCCGCCACCACGCCGCCCAGCGCCGGCCCCAGCACGAAGCCCACGCCGAAGGCCGCGCCGATGAGCCCGAAGCGCGCGGCGCGCTGCTCCCGCGGGGTGATGTCGGCGATATAGGCGGTGGCGGTGATGTAGGTGGCGCCCGCCACGCCCGCGAGGGTGCGGCCCAGCAGCAGCAGCCAGAATGTGCCGGCCAGGGCCATCAGCACGTAGTCGAGCACCAGGCAGGCGAGCGCCAGCAGCAGCACCGGTCTGCGGCCCCAGGCGTCGGACACCGAGCCCACGACGGGGCCGAAGACGAACTGCGCTCCCGCATAGGCTGCCATCAGCACGCCCGCCCAGAGCGAGCCCTCGCCCACGTTGCCGGCGCCGACCCGTTCCATCAGGTCGGGCATGATCGGAAAGACGATGCCGATGCCGATGGCATCGAGCATCAGGGTGGCGAGGATGAAGAAGAGAGGACCGTTGACGCGCGACATGCGGGCTTCTCGCGCTCTGCCGCCGCAGCGGCAAGTGAAATTTCAGTGTCGGCGAAGGCAGAGCAGGTGGAGGGCAGATTGCCCAACCCACGGCGGCGGCGGAGGTAGGGTGGGCAATCTGCCCACCAACCTTCGGCTCAATAGAGCTCCCAGTCGTCGGCGTGGCGCAGCTCGCCGATCGACATCCAGCTCGCGCGCACCCGGGCCACGCGGGTATCGCCCCAGGTGCGGAACACCAGCTCGAAGCCCTCGCGGGTGATGTTCTCGGCGGCGATGTCGGCGCGCTGGTTGGTCTTCTGGTCCATGTCCCACATCGAAAGCGTCACCATGACGGTGGGCAGGGTCCGGTAGGTCTCGGAGAAGCTGATTGCGCGGCGCGACTGGCGCGGGCCGGTGCCGGCCCACATCTCGCCGCCATCCTGGAAGTCCGAGAACAGCACGACAGAGCCCTCGTCGACCCCGACCAAGTGATTGCGCAAGCGTTTCATTCAGTCCGTTACCCGTCCTCCTCGGTTCGAGAATAAGAAAGGATTTGGGCGGAAATTGGAACCATAACGTAAATGGCCCCGCGGATTTCCCGACGGGGCCACTCGTTGATTGCTGTTTCCGCCGGTTCAGGCGTTGGCGCGCACGGAGAGGCCGAGTTCGTTGCCAAGGGCGGCAATGTCCGCGGCGGTCTTGGCCAGCGCGTCGAGATCCTCGGGCGAGGCGTTGTCGCGCGCGGCGGCGGCGTCGGAGAGGAACTCCTCGAGCACCTCAGAGGTCATCTCGTCGGCGGGCACGGCGTGCTCGGCCAGGACGGTGGTCGCCTCGCCGTTGATCTCGGCAAAGCCGCCGATCACGGCATATCTGGTCTCGGCGCCATCCTCCGCGGTCACGGTCAGCAGGCCGGGGCGCAGGGTGGTGATCATCGGGCTATGGTCGGGCATGGCCGTCAGGTCGCCCTCGGCACCCGGGATCTGCACGGCCTTGACCGCCAGCGACGCGAGCCGACGCTCGGGCGAAACCAGATCGAATTGCATGGTGTCGGCCATTACAGGCTCCTGTCAGTTGAAATCGCCCCCCGCACCCGCCGGAGCGGGGCAGGGGGCGCAAGCTCTTAGGCGGCTTCGGCAGCCATCTTCTGGGCCTTGGCCTTCACCTCGTCGATGCCGCCAACCATGTAGAAGGCGCCCTCGGGCAGGTGGTCGTACTCGCCGGCCACGACGGCCTTGAAGGAGCTGATGGTGTCTTCCAGCGGCACCTGGACGCCGTCGGACCCGGTGAACACCTTGGCCACGTCGAAGGGCTGGGAGAGGAAACGCTGGATCTTCCGGGCGCGGGCCACGGTCAGCTTGTCCTCTTCCGACAGTTCGTCCATGCCGAG
>CAYVQK010000283.1:0-3838 GCA_964454145.1 uncultured Oceanicola sp.
CATCGAAGAGCCGGCAGGCGATGCGGGTGAACTCGACCTGCCCGGTGTCCTCGTCCTCGAGCTTGTTCAGGCAGCACTTGCCGCAGCCGTCGCAGAGCGCCTCCCATTCCTCGCCGGTCAGCTCTCCCAGCCGGCGCTCCCAGAAGCGCGGCCTCACAGCGCCGCCAGGATGGCACGGGCGCGGGCCTCGTCGCGTCCCATCTGCTCGATCAGGGCGGGGAGCCCGTCGAACTTCGCCTCGGGGCGGAGGAACTCCACGAGGCCGACGGAGAGATGCGCGCCGTAGAGGTCGCCGGAGAAATCGAAGAGGAAGGTCTCGAGGTTGGGCGCATCGCCCTCGAACATCGGGCGGATGCCCAGCGAGGCGACGCCCGTGTGCCGCCCCTTGTGCGGCCCGTCCAGCACCTCGACCAGCACGGCATAGACGCCGAAGGCCGGGCGGTGCAGCCGCGGCAGGCCCATGTTGGCGGTGGGGTAGCCCAGCTCGCGGCCGCGCTTGGCGCCGTGGATCACCGGGCCCTCGATCCGGTGCCAGTGGCCCAGCATCGCGGCGGCCTCGCGCGGGCGGCCCTCGTGCAGCGCCTCGCGGATCGCGGTGGAGGAGATCTCGCCGACGCCGGGGAGGGACTTGATCTCGGCCACGGTCACGCCGAAGCCCATCGCCGCGCCGTCGCGGGCGAGGCTTTCGACGTCGCCCGAGCGGCCCTTTCCATAGCGGAAGTCGGCGCCCACGGTCACATGGGCGGCGCCGATGCCCTCGGCCAGCACCTGGAGGCAGAAGGCCTCGTCGGTGAGCGAGCGGAAGGCCTCGTCGAAGGGCAGCTCCACCAGCAGGTCCACGCCCAGCTTCTCCAGCCGGTGGGCGCGGGCCTCGGCGTTCATCAGGCGGAAGGGCGGGGCGGCGGGCTGGAACACCTCGCGCGGGTGCGGCTCGAAGGTCAGCACGCCGAGCGGCGCGCCGGGCGCGGCGGCGCGCGCCTGCTCCAGCACCGACTGGTGGCCGAGGTGTACCCCGTCGAAATTGCCGATGGCGAGGCTCGCGCCGCGCAGCTCGGGGGGGAAATCGGAGAGGCTCTGGACGATCCGCATGGCGCCTGAGGTAGCGCCGGGGTGGGCCGAGCGCAAGGTGGGGGAGGGGCTATCGGTGGCCTCGCTGCGCTCGGGGAGGGGGCCTCTTCGGCTGCGCCTCATCGGCCGGGGTGGCGGGACAAGTCCCGCCCTAAGGCGAGTCCGCCGGGTAGGTACAACCCACCAACCTTCAGTCGAACTTCGCAGACGGCGCCAGAACCGTGGCCTCGCCCTTCAGCACAACCTTGCCTTCCACCATGCAGCGCGTATCGAGTTGCACCCGGCGCTTGCGGTGGTCGATCTCGATCACCTCCACCTCGGCCAGCACCACGTCGCCCGGCCGCACCGGCGCGAGAAACTTCAGCGACTGGCCCAGGTAGACGGTGCCATGCCCCGGCAGCTGCTCGCCGATCACCGCCGAGATCAGCCCCGCCGTCAGCATCCCGTGGGCGATGCGGCCCTCGAAGATGGTGTCCTGGGCGTAGGCGTCATCGAGGTGCACCGGGTTGCGGTCGGTGGAGACCTCGGCAAAGAGCTCGATGTCGCGGTCGGTCACCTGCTTGCGCAGATGGCGCACCATGCCGATCTCGATATCCTCGATGCAGATGGTGCCGCGGGGCAGGTTGTCGAGCATGTCATCCTCCGGTGTCATGCAGATGATCTAGCGCTTTTGCTGCATTGCGGCAATATGGCAGAGAAATAAAATTCCGCAATCGGCACTTTTGTCGCAACCATCTTGCGCGACCGATTATTGCGGGGCCGTCAGACCTCGCCGATCTCGTCGGACCGGTCGCCCATCAGGTAGCGCGGCCCGGCGCCCCGCTGGGCGGCCTTGTCCTGCGCGTTGTAGAGCTTGCACCGCTCGAGCGAGAGACAGCCGCAGCCGATGCAGCCGTCGAGGTCGTCCCGCATCTTGCGCAGCGTCTCCATCCGCCGGTCGAGGCTGTCGCGGAACTCCTCGGAGATGCGGCGCCAGTCCTTCGCCGTGGGGGTCCGGCTCTGGGGCAGGGCCTCCATCAGCGCCTTGATCTGCGGCAGCGTGTAGCCGAACTGCTGGGCGATCCGGATGAAGCTGACGCGGCGGATGTCGGCCCGGCGAAACCGCCGCTGCCCCGAGGGTGCCCGCATCGGCGCGATCAGCCCCTCCGCTTCGTAGTAGCGCAGCGCGCTCACCGCCAGCCCGGCCCGCTCCGCGAACTGGCCGATGGTGAGCACGTCATTGGCCCGCAGGGTCGCCTTTCTCGCCATCGGAAGAAACCTCTTGAGCTAAAGTTAACTTCAGGAATTACGGTAAGGACAATCGCAACTCAAGGAGATTCGCCATGCCGGCCCAGCTCGAACACGTCAACGTCACCGTTTCCGACCTCGATCGGGCGGTGGCGTTGCTTCACGACCTCTTCGGATGGGAGCTGCGCTGGCGCGGTGCTTCGATCCATGGCGGGGAGACGGCCCATGTGGGCGGCAAGGACAGCTACCTCGCGCTCTACCGCCACCACGACCAGCAGGCGGCGCAGCACTCCACCTATCACGTCACCGGCGGGCTCAACCACGTGGGCGTGGTGGTGGACGATCTCGATGCCGTGGAGCAGCGGGTGAAGGAGAGGGGGCTCACGCCCCGCTCCCATGCCGATTACGAGCCCGGACGGCGGTTCTACTTCGACGATTGGGACGGGGTCGAATACGAGGTGATCTCTTACGCGTAAGGGGTTTGTTAACCGCTGGGCGCTAGACAGGGCGCAACGGTTCGGGCCTGTCCCCCCAGGCCAACCCTCGAGCCGCAGCGATGCGGGCCTCCTCCCCTCGGCCCGTGTCACCACTGTAGGGTGGGTGAAACCCACCACCGTGCCGCACCGCATCACGCGCTCCCCCAGGCACGGGCCCCGAATGGTCGGCAGAACCCACCCTACGCCTGGTGCCCCGCAATGCGGGCCCCCACGCTGCATTGACGCACTGCGCCCGCCGCGCCCATGCTCGCCCATGGCCAACGCAACCCAACCCACCGGGGAAGACCCCCGCGCCTTCTGCGAGACCGTCGCCCATCCGGGCCGCCGCGAGGACGCGCTTCGCCTGCTCACCCTCTTCGAGGAAACCACCGGCTTCGCCCCCCGCATGTGGGGGCCCACCATCGTGGGCTTCGGGCGCTACCACTACACCTACGCCTCGGGCCGCGAGGGCGACTGGCTGGCCACCGGCTTCTCGCCGCGCAAGGCCAACATGGTCGTCTACATCATGCCGGGCTACAGCGACTTCTCCCACATCCTCGCCCGGCTCGGCCCGCACAGGCTCGGCAAATCCTGTCTCTACCTCGGTCGCCTGTCGGCCATCGACGAGGGCGTTCTGGCCGACCTCATCCGCGCCGGGCTCAAAGACCTCGCCACCCATTGGCCCGTCCACCCCCAGTAAACTTGTGCGCCGGGCTCCCCCCGTGTAAATCGCGGCCCTGACGCCCGAGGATATTCCATGACCACCACCCGTTTCGCCCCGTCCCCCACCGGCTACCTGCACGTCGGCAACCTGCGCACCGCGCTGTTCAACTGGCTGATCGCCCGCAAGGCCGGCGGCACCTTCATCCTGCGGCTGGATGACACCGACCCGGAGCGGTCGAAGCAGGAATACGCGGACGGGATCAAGGAAGACCTGGAGTGGCTCGGCCTCACCTGGGACCGGGTGGAAACCCAGTCCTCCCGGCTCGACCGCTACCACGCCGCCGCCGACCAACTCCGCGAGGCAGGCCGGTTCTACGAGTGCTTCGAAACCCCCACCGAGCTCG
>CAYVQK010000284.1:0-3832 GCA_964454145.1 uncultured Oceanicola sp.
CCCCGACGGCCACCGGATCGAGATCTACTGCTCCGACTACCAGACGGTGGACCCCGACCTGGAGCCGATCAAATGGGATCTGAAGGATCCCCAGCGCCAGACCCTCTGGGGCGCCCCCGCGCCGAAGAGCTGGTTCGAGGAAGGCTCGCTGTTCGATGGCGTCGAACCCGTCCCCGCCACCCTTGCGGCACAGCCCATCGTCGCGCCCTAGGCACGCTGGGATTGCCGCTCCCTGATCCGGCGCTATTGTCCGCCCCAACGGACAACACGGAGGACGACCCATGCCCATGCCCAAGCTGAACGACCCCGAACTGCTGAAAGAGGCCTGCCTCGTCGCGGGCAAATGGGTGCCCGCCGGAGACGACGCCATCGAGGTCATCAACCCCTCCACCGGCGAGGTGATCGGCCGCGTGCCCAAGCTCGGCGCTAGGGAAACCGACGAGGCCATCGAGGCCGCCCGCATCGCCCAGAAGCCTTGGGCCGCGCGCACCGCAGAAGACCGCGCCAACGTGCTGATGAAGTGGCACGACCTGATGATGGCCGCCCAGGACGACCTTGGCGCCATCATGACCGCCGAGCAGGGCAAGCCGCTGCCCGAGGCGAAGGGTGAAATCGCCTATGGCGCCTCCTTCATCAAGTGGTTCGCCGAGGAAGCCCGCCGCACCTACGGCGAGGTGATCCCCGGCCATCAGACCGACAAGCGCATCGTCGTCATCAAGCAGCCCGTCGGCGTCGTGGCCGCCATCACGCCCTGGAACTTCCCCAACGCCATGATCACCCGCAAGGCGGGCCCGGCGCTGGGCGCAGGCTGCGCCATGGTGCTGAAACCCGCCTCGCAAACCCCCTTCTCCGCCATCGCCCTCGGCGTGCTGGCCGAGCGCGCCGGCCTGCCGCTGGAACTCTTCTCCATCCTCACCGGCTCGGCCTCCGCCATCGGCGGCGCCATGACCGCCTCGCCCACCGTCCGCGCCCTCACCTTCACCGGCTCCACCGAGGTGGGCGCCAAGCTCTACGAGCAATGCGCCCCCACCATCAAGAAGCTGGGGCTGGAGCTGGGCGGCAACGCCCCCTTCATCGTCTTCGACGACGCCGACGTGGACGCCGCCGTGGAAGGTGCGATCATCGCCAAGTTCCGCAACAACGGCCAGACCTGCGTCTGTGCCAACCGCATCTATGTGCAGGCGGGCGTCTATGACGAGTTCGCCGAGAAACTCGCGAAGAAGGTCGGCGGAATGAAGACCGGCGACGGCTTCGACGAGGGGGTGAACTTCGGCCCGCTGATCGACGAGGCCGGGCTCAACAAGGTCAAGGAACACGTCGAGGACGCAAAGTCCAAGGGCGCCAAGGTGATCCTCGGCGGCGAGGCGCACGAGAAGGGCGGCACATTCTGGCAGCCCACCGTGCTCACCGGCGTCGACACCTCGATGAAGGTCACGACCGAAGAAACCTTCGGCCCCGTCGCCCCCCTCTTCAAGTTCGAGACCGAGGAGGAGGCCATCGAAGCCGCCAATGCCACCGAGTTCGGCCTCGCGTCCTATTTCTACGCCCGCGATCTCTCCCGCGTCTGGCGCGTCTCCGAGGCGCTCGACTACGGCATGGTCGGCATCAACACCGGCCTGATCTCCACCGCCGTCGCCCCCTTCGGCGGAGTCAAGCACTCCGGCCTCGGCCGCGAGGGCTCCTCCCACGGCATGGAGGAGTTCATGGAGCTGAAGTACCTCTGCATGAACGTGTAGGGTGGGCAATCCTGCCCACCATGCGAAAGGAACCCGAATGACCCGCCTCGCCACCGTCACCTGCCACGCCACCGGAGACAGCCTCTGGGGCGTGGTCTCCGAAGCGGGCTTCACCGCACTCTCGCCACACCACGTCGCCTACCCAACCCTGCGGGAGGTCATCGAGGCCGGCGCGCTGGAGAAGATGGCGGCAGAGGCGGGCCCGGTGACCCATGCGCCGGGCGAGTTTTCCTACGAGATTCCAATCCCCTCGCCCGAGAAGATCATCTGCGTCGGCGTCAACTTCCCCGACCGGAACGCGGAGTACAAGGACGGCAAGGAGGCCCCGCCCAACCCGTCGCTCTTCATCCGCTTCCCGCGCAGCTTCACCGGCCACGAGCAGGCCCTCATCCGCCCTCCGGAAACCCCGCAGCTCGACTACGAGGGCGAGATCGCCGTGGTCATCGGCAAGGGAGGCCGCCGGATCGCCGAGAGCGAGGCGCTCGACCATATCGCGGCGCTCACGCTCTGCAACGAAGGCACCCTGCGCGACTGGGTCCGCCACGCCAAGTTCAACGTGACCCAGGGCAAGAACTGGGACGCGAGCGGCGCCATGGGCCCCTGGCTCGTGCCCTTCACCGACCCGAAGCAGATCACCGCGGCGGATATCGAAACCCGGGTGAACGGCGAGCTCCGCCAGCAGGACAACACGTCCCGCATGATCTTCCCCGTCGCCTTCCAGATCGCCTACATCTCGACCTTCACCACGCTGGTGCCGGGCGACATCATCGTTTCGGGCACCCCCACCGGCGCCGGCGCCCGCTTCGACCCGCCGAAGTTCCTGAAGCCCGGCGACGTGGTGGAAGTCTCCAGCCCGGGCCTCGGCACCCTGCGCAACACTGTCGAAGACAGCTGACGCACGCAGCCCATAGGCCGGGCTTCAGCCCGGCCACGACCCACACTCAAATCTCCGAAACCTCCGGCCGCTGCAGCGCCGCCAGCAGCGCCACCACCTGGCTCCGGCAACGCTCCCCGGCCCAGCCCTCCGGCATGAACCGCACCGGCACCTGCGGCACCCGCAGCACCACGCGCCGCCAGGAATGCACCACCAGCGCCCGCAGCGCCGCCACCTCGACCGGGGCCAGTTCCTCCGGCACGCGCACCGCCGACAGCGCCCGCTCCAGCGCAGCCGCCTCTTCGAAAAGCGCGTCGGAACAGAGCCTTGTCTTGACCCAAGCGGGCAGCGCTTCCACGCGCCCGGCCGCCAACCCGGCATCCGGCACGGGCGTCAGAACAGCATTCGCCGCAAGCTGAACTTCGCCAGCCCCAGCCTCCACCGCCCCTTCGCCCAGCGCGAGAAACCACGCCTCCGGCCCCTCGGCCCGCGCGGCGTAGATCCGCGGCGCCGCCGCCTCCGACACGCGCCGCCCTTCCGCCGTGAGAGCATGCACCGCTCCGCGCCCCGCCTTGCGGCTCTCGATCCAGCCCTCCTTGCGCAGCCGGTGAAGCGCCACCCGCATCGCCTCGGGCTTCACCGCCATCGCCGCCATGATCCGACCCAGCGCCGCTCCGTCGATCGAGGCGCCCTCGGCACGAGCCAGATCCCCGAAGACCGTGACGATCAGGGACCAAACCCGATGCGCCCCCGGCCGCAACGGGGCAGCCGCAGCATGGAATTCGGGCGTCAGGTCAGGGGCTTCAGGCGCGGCGCTCATGCATCAAGCATAGCGCCCGCCCGGCTAGCCCGCCACCATCGTCAGCAGCTCGTACTCGGCCACCGTCGAGCCGTCCTGCTTGCGGATTTCCACGTCCCACCGCACCTCGCCATGCTCCGCCGTGCGTCGCTTCTTGCCCGCCACGGTGAGCCGCACCGAAATGCAGTCTCCCGGAACCACGGGTTGAAGAAATGCAAGCTTGTCGAGCCCGGTGTTTGCCAGCACCGGCCCCTCGTCCGGGTCCACGAAGAGGCCCGCCGCGAAGCTCAGAAGCAGGTAACCATGGGCCACGCGACCGGGGAAGAACGGGTTCCGCGCCGCCGCCGCCTGGTCCATGTGGGCGTAGAAGGTATCTCCGGTGAACTCGGCGAAATGTTCGATATCTTCAAGGGTGATCTCGCG
>CAYVQK010000285.1:0-3830 GCA_964454145.1 uncultured Oceanicola sp.
CCCGAGCGCATGGTGCGCAACCCCGCCACCGGCGACCAGATCAAGAAAGAGGCCGACAAGGTGGTGAAGATGACCATCGCCAAGGCCCTGAAGGACAGCGTGAACGGCTGAGGCCTTCCGCAAAAGCTGCCAAGGCTTTCGAGGCCGCCCCGGTTGGGCGGCCTTTTCATTTGGCGCCCTGATGCCCGCGATGCTTGCCGACATCATGCAAATCGGCTGGACCCTCCCGCGCGGGGGGAGTAGCCCATGGGCAAGAACGGAAGGGGCGGGCATGGACATACGCGCAATCTTCATGGGGCTGACCTTTGCCTTCATCTGGTCGTCGGCCTTCACCTCGGCGCGCATCATCGTGACGAACGCGCCGCCGCTGGCGGTGTCGTCGATCCGGTTCTTCCTGGCGGGGTGCATCGCGCTGCTGATCGCGCGGGCGCTGGGACAGAGCTTCAGCCTGACGCGCAACCAGTGGCGGGCGACGGTGATCTTCGGGATATGCCAGAATGCGCTCTATCTCGGCCTGAACTTCATCGCGATGCAATGGGTCGAGGCCGGGCTGGCGGCGATCATCGCCTCGTCGATGCCGCTGCTGGTGGGCCTCATAGGCTGGGTCGCGCTGGGCGACCGGTTGCCGAGGATGGGCGTCCTGGGGCTGGTGCTGGGCTTCGGGGGCGTGCTGTTGATCATGGGTGCGCGGCTGGAGGCGGGCGTGAGCCTGCCGGGGGTCGCCCTCTGTGTCACGGCCGCCTGCGCGCTGGCCATCGCCACCCTCGCCCTGCGCGGCGCCTCCGGTGGCGGTGGCAACCTGATGGTGGTGGTGGGCTACCAGATGCTGATCGGGGCGGCCTGCCTCGTCATCCCCTCCGTGGCCTTCGAGACCTGGACCTACACGCCCAGCACGCCCCTGCTGCTCGCCTTCCTCTACACGGTCTTCGTGCCGGGCCTGCTGGCCACCTGGATCTGGTTCAAGCTGGTGGGAAGGATCGGGGCGGTGAAGGCCGCCACGTTCCACTTTCTCAACCCGTTCTTCGGGGTGCTGGTGGCCTGGGTGTTTCTCGACGAGCACATCGGCACGCTCGATATCGTGGGCGTCGCCGTCATCGCCGTGGGCATCCTGCTGGTACAGCTGGCGAAGGTGGCGAAGCGGGCAGAGGCCGCGGCCTGAGGGCTTCAGGGATTGTCGCGCTGCGCCACGGCGTGAACGGCGGGGCGGGAATTGACCCGGTCGAACCATGCCTGGATGGCGGGTACCTTGGGCAGCCAGTCGCGGTTCCACTGGTAGGGCGAGGCCATGAGAAGGTCGGCGGCGGAAAAGCCGCTTTCGAGCAGGTAGTCGCGGCCCTCCAGCGCCGCTTCCAGCCGGGCGACCATTGCGGGCATGTCGCGGAAGGTCGTCACCCAGATCGGGTTGTCGGCCACCTCGCAGACCATGCCCATGATGAGCGGCTCAACCACGCCGGCATAATAGGCCAGCCACATCAGGTAGGGCCCCCGGTCGGGGTGGCCGGGCGGCACGGCAGTCGGGGCATCGGGGAAGAGTTCGGAGAGCAGGGCCAGGATCGCCGCGCGTTCTGTCACCAGCTTTCCGTCCACCTCCAGCGCGGGCACCTTGTGCTCGGGGTGGGGGTTGGCAGCATCGGGGCCGCCTGAGCCGTCCTGGCGCGGAATGGAGACGATTTTCGTCTCTATCTCTGCCGAAAGTCCCATCTCCTCGATAGCCATGGCCACCGTGGTGCTGCGGGAATTGGGGGAATGGAAAAACGTGATCATGGGGCGACTCCTGTTGCTGCGCCGACAGTAACAGACCGCCCCTGACAGGGTGGTGTCAGGAGCGATGTCAGGGTCACGTCATGCGGGTGCTTCGGGGGTTTTCCCCGCGCGGCCCCCGGTGGCCCAGTTGGCTGCCTTTTGGCCCATCTCCTTGAACTTTTTCGACGCGCCCTCAAGCCGCTCGACCCATTCGGGGTTGGGCGTTTGCCCGTCGGTCACCTTGAAGTAGGCCTGCAGCAGGCAGGCGATGGCGAAGGGCTCGATGAGCGCCGCCTTCACCGCCCAGGCGAAGATGATGGCAAAGATGAAGCCGCCTGCCGACCAGCTGCCCGGAATCATCCAGACAACGGCCGCAGCAGGGGCCAGCATGACGAGGAACACGACGAAGGACAGCACCCAGGAGGCCAGCGCGATCCATGCCGCGTTCATCAGCATGGGCTTGGCGTTCTGGGCGTAGAGCACCAGCGCGTCGCGGCCGCCGGCCCAGGGGTTGTCCTCCTTCGTGCGGATGAGATGGCCGAGGATGACCTCGTCGAGCAGCCCGACGGCGGTCTTGAGAAAGGCGCGAATGAGCTTCACCGCGCCGTCCAGCCCTGGGATCGGCAGGATGTTGGCGATGCCCTGAATGATGCCGACGACCACCTTGAGCACGCCCTTGATGATCTGGTCGAGCGCGAAGAGCGTGTTGGCGGTGCCGAAGCGCTCGCGCACCACCTTCTGCGCATGTTCGATCTGGCCGCGCCCCTCCGGCAGATCCTTGCCTTCGAGGTATTCGACCATCACCGCGATGTGGCCGGCCTTGACCATGTAGAGAATGTACTCGCGCAGGAAGTAGAGCACCGCCGCCGTGGCGCCGAGCCCGATGGCCCCGCCCCAGACGGTGCTGGAGGCCTGGAAATCATCGGTTCCGGCCAGGCCGACCGTCCAGCCGATGCCTGCACCGGTGCCGGTAACCACGACATAGGCCGCGGCGATGCCGAAGTAGACAACCATGCGAAAGAGGATGAAGGGCGCGGTGCGGCGCATCACCGCCATCGAGGTGCCGAAGGAGAAATCTGTCATGCTCAAAGTCCCGGTTTGGTCAATGCCCGGCACCCTGCATGTTTTGACGTAGCCTGTGAACCCGTCAGCCGATCTTTCCGGGCAGACCCTCACCCACCTGACCGCGATGCAGCAGGATGTGATCGAGCAGCACGCAGGCCATCATCGCTTCGCCCACGGGTACGGCGCGGATGCCGACGCAGGGGTCGTGCCGGCCTTTGGTGATGATCTCGGTTTCCTCGCCCGACTTGGTGATCGTCTTGCGGGGTTTCAGGATCGAGCTGGTGGGCTTGACGGCAAAGCGCACCACGATGTCCTGCCCGGTGGAGATGCCGCCGAGGATGCCGCCGGCGTGGTTGGAGGAGTAGACCGGGCCGCCCTGGCTCATGCTGATCTCGTCGGCGTTGGCTTCGCCTGTGAGGCGGGCGGCGGCGAAGCCATCGCCGATCTCCACGCCCTTGACGGCGTTGATGCTCATCATCGCGGCGGCGAGGTCGGTGTCGAGCTTGCCGTAGACCGGGGCGCCCAGGCCCGCAGGGGCGCCGCTGGCGACCACCTCGACCACGGCACCCACCGAGTTGCCCGACTTGCGCAGCTCTCCCAGGTAGCCCTCCCAGGCCTTCGCGGCCTCGGCGTCGGGCGTCCAGAAGGGGTTGCGGTCGATCTCGGCCATGTCGTAGCGCGCCGGGTCGGCCTCCATCTCGCCCATGGAGACCATGAAGCCCTTGATGCTGAGGGCGGGAGCGAGCCGGGCCAGCGCAGCGCGGGCGAGGCCACCGGCGGCGACGCGGGCCGCGGTTTCGCGCGCGGAGGAGCGCCCGCCGCCGCGATAGTCCCTGATCCCGTACTTCTGCCAATAGGTGATGTCGGCATGACCGGGCCGGAACTTCTCGGCGATGTCGCCATAGTCCTTCGACCGCTGGTCGGTGTTGCGGATCATCAGCTGCACCGGGGTACCGGTGGTGACGCCCTCGAACACGCCCGAGAGGATCTCGACCTCGTCGGGCTCCTTGCGCTGGGTGGTG
>CAYVQK010000286.1:0-3808 GCA_964454145.1 uncultured Oceanicola sp.
CCCACCAGCCCCAGACGCGCTCGCCGAGGATCGGGTAGAAGGCCGAGCGGATCGTGAGCGGCAGGCCCTTGTTGTAGCTGAACAGCGCCAGCGCCAGGGCCACCACGGCATAGATCGCCCAGGGGTGCAGACCCCAGTGGAAGATCGTCGCCGCCATCCCCAGCCGGATCGCCGCCTGCTCATCGCCCGCCGCGGCTCCCAGCGGAGCCCAGTCGGTGCGGCCCGGGGTGGGCGCGAAGAGGCCCTGCTGGCCCTCGGGCACCGCCGCGTCGATCGCCGCCTGCACGTCCGCAGGGGTCGCCCCGCTGATGCCCGTCGCGGCGTCGAAGCTCTCACGGTCGGCCCAGCCCTCGGGCGTGTCCCCCTCTGCCGGGGTGTCACCGGTGTAGGTCACCCCGTAGGAGGTGCCGCCCACGGAAGAGCTGTAATGGCTCATCGGCTCCGACACGCCGTAGAACATCAGCCCGATGCCCATGCCGGCGGCGAAGAGCATCGCGAACCAGCCCACGTAGGTATAGTCCGGCGTCGCCTCGGCGCCGCCCAGCCGCACCGAGCCCAGCGGCGTGACGATCAGGATGAGGCAGAAGATCACGAAGATGTTCGCCGCCCCGAGGAAGAACCAGTCGAACCCCTTGGTTACGGCGCTGAACAGCCAGGAGAAGGCCGCTCCGGCCTGTTCCGGCAGCGCCAGCGTGTAGAAGACGAAGGCGACGATCGCGAGGCCCGAGATCAGGAAGACCGGGTTGTGGATGTCGAAGCCGAACGGCCCGACCTGGCCGTCGATGTTGTTCTGTCCGATCTCGTAATCGGTCTCGATCACGTCGGAGACGCCCTCTGGGGCTGGTATGCCCTGGTCGTCCGTTTGGTCGCTCATAGTCAACTCCCTGTTCGCGCGTGAAGTTTCGTGTCGTTGGTCGCGCCCGGCATCAGCCGCGCACGACAAGCACCGAGGCGCTGGCCCGGGTGGCGATGGTGCCCCCGTTGGACGGCCAGACGTAATCGGTGAGATTGGGCACATGGCTCGCCATCACCACGAGGTCGGCGCCGATCTCCTCCGCGGCCTTCAGCAGGCTCGGGTCGAGGTCGGTCGCCGGATCGTGGCTGATGACCGCATGTGCCGTGGCGACGATGCCATGCGACGCGGCCTGGCTGTCCGCGAAGGCGGTGAGCTTCTCCGCGAACTCCTGGGGATTATGCGCGATCGAGCCCGGCAGGGACGCCGCCACGCCGACGAAGACAAGCTCCGCCCCCCAGAGTTGTGCCAGCGCGCAGGCCGCGTCTATCGCCTTGGCAAGACGGTCCTGGTGGGCCAGGTCGACCGGCACCATGATCCTTGAAAACATCGGTAGCTCCCCGTTCGAGGCCCCCGCGCAACCTGTGCCGGTCGCTTCGGAGGCAATGCCCAATTTATGGGCGGCTCGGGAGCATGGTATCCGCGAAACCTGTGATTTAACACCCGGCTACGGCGCGTTAAGTATCTTTTGCGACATGGGAATGTCGCAAAACACCATCAAAGCGGCGCTTCTCGTACTCAGGCGGTGACGTCTACCACGACGCGACCGCGCACCTGGCCCTTCAGGATCTCCGCCCCGAGCCGGGGCAGATCCTCCAGCGTCGCGGGCTGGATCATCGCTTCGAGCTTGTCCATCGGCAGGTCTGTGGCGATGCGCGTCCAGGCCTCCAGCCGGTTCTCGTAGGGCTGCATGACCGAGTCGATCCCGAGCAGGTTCACGCCCCGCAGCAGGAAGGGCACCACCGTCGCCGGCAGCGCTGCGCCGCCCGCAAGCCCGACCGCGGCCACCGAGGCCCCGTATTTCATCTGGCCCAGCACCCGCGCCAGCATCGCGCCGCCCACGGCATCCACGCAGCCGGCCCAGGTCTCGCTCTCGAGCGGGCGTTTCACCGTCTCGGCGATCTCCTCGCGGGCCACGATCTGCGTGGCGCCGAGTTCCTTCAGGTAGTCCGCGCTCTCCGGCCGCCCGGTCACGCCGGCCACCTCGTAGCCCAGCTTCGCCAGAATCGCCGTGGCCACCGAGCCCACGCCGCCGGACGCGCCCGTCACCAGCACCGGCCCCTGCCCCGGCTTCAGCCCGTGCTTCTCCAGCGCCATCACCGCCAGCATCGCGGTAAAGCCTGCCGTGCCCACCGCCATCGCAGCCCGGGTCGAGAGCCCCTCGGGCATCGGCACCAGCCAGTCGGCCTTCACCCGCGCCTTCTCTGCATAACCGCCCCAATGCGCCTCGCCCACGCGCCAGCCCGTGAGCACCACCTTGTCGCCCGGCTTGTAGCGGTCGTCATCGCTGGCTTCGACGGTTCCGGCGAAGTCGATGCCCGGCACATGGGGATAGGTCCGCACCAGCCCGCCGCCCGGCCCGATGCAGAGACCGTCCTTGTAGTTCACGGTGGAATATTCCACCGCGACCGTCACCTCGGCCTCCGGAAGCCTGCTCTCGTCGATGTCCTGAACGCTGGCCGAGGTCTTCCCCTCGTCGTCCTTCTCCACGATCAGTGCACGCATGGCTTTCCTCCCTCAGGCTGCCGCCGCTTTCTCCGCCACAGCACGCACCCGCGCCACCATGGCCCTCAATCCGTTCGAGCGCTGGGAGCTCAGGTGCTCGTCCAGACCCAGCCGCTTCAACTCTGCCGGCGCATCCACCGCCTGCACCTCCGCAACCGTGGCGCCCGAATAGAGCGCCCGCAGCACGGCGATGAGCCCGTTCACGATCATCGCGTCGCTCTCGCCGGTGAAGGTGAGAACGGCGCCCGGGCCCGCGCCCTCGATCTCGGGCACCAGCCAGACCTGGCTTGCACAGCCCTCCACCTTGGTCGCCGGCACCTTCTGCGCCTCGGGCAGCGGCGTCATCGCCTTGCCCAGCTCGATGACATGCCGGTACCGGTCCTCCCAGTCGTCCAGAAACTCGAAGGTCTCCACGATCTCCTCGAACTCGTCTCTCGCCATGCGCCGGGCTCCTTTCGGACCTCAGAGCTAGGGCCTCTCGCCGCCAAGGTCCAGCCCTGCACAGGCTTTTCAAGTCGCCGGCTTTGCGCTAACCCGGAGAGAACGAAAAGCCGAGGGACGAGCATGACCAAACCGCTTCTGGCCACCATGGGACTGGTGATCGCGCTCACCGGCTGCTCGCGCCTCGCCGAAAGCCGGATCAACCCGTTCAACTGGTTCGGCGGCTCGCGCACCGAGGCGCGCGCGGTGCAGACCGTGGCCGTGGTCGAGGATCGCAGGCTGGTGTCGCAGGTCACCCAGCTGCGGGTCGAGCGCACCACAACCGGTGCCATAGTCACCGCCGTCGGTCTGCCGCCCACCCAGGGCTACTGGGACGCCCAGCTGGTGCCCGTGGCCCCGGGCGGCGTGCCGCAGAATGGCGTGATGGTCTACGATTTCCGCATCGAGCGCCCGGTGGAGTTCCAGATCGAGGGCACACCCCGCTCGCGCGAGGTCACCGTGGGCCTCCACCTGTCCAACATCGACCTGGCCCGCATCAGCACCATCGTGGTGCGCGGCCAGTTCAACCAGCGCAGCACCAGCCGCTGACCTGAGCACGGGATAGACGCGGGCCTCGCCCGTTTCCGCGGAGGTCGGAACGCGTTCCGACGCCCCGCAAGCGTCAGAGCGCCACGATCTCCACGTTCTCGCCCTTCAGCGCCAGCGCCACCTTGCCCGCGCAGAGCTTCAGCGCATCCTCGCCGAACACCTCGCGCCGCCAGCCCTTCAAGGCCGGAATGTCGCGCTCGCCCGCGGCGATCTCGTCGAGTTCCGCGGCCGAGGCGATCAGCCGCTGCGCCACGTTGAACC
>CAYVQK010000287.1:0-3755 GCA_964454145.1 uncultured Oceanicola sp.
GCCGCGCCGACGTGATGTTCGTGATCCAGCGGGTGCTGGAGCATGACGGCAAGCTCACCCTGCTCGACCAGAACGAGATCATCACGCCCAACAAGTATTTCCGCCTGTTTGCCACCTCCAACACGGTGGGCCTGGGCGACACCACGGGCCTCTACCACGGCACCCAGCAGATCAACCAGGCGCAGATGGACCGCTGGAACCTCGTGGCCACGCTGAACTACCTCAGCCATGACGCCGAAACCGCCATCGTTCTGTCGAAGAGCCCGCATTACAACACCGAGAAGGGCCGCAAGCAGATAGCCCAGATGGTGACCGTGGCCGATCTGACCCGCACCGCCTTCATGAACGGCGACCTCTCCACGGTGATGAGCCCGCGGACGGTGATCAACTGGGCGCAGAACGCCGAGATCTTCCGCAACATCGGCTATGCCTTCCGGCTGACCTTCCTCAACAAGTGCGACGAGCTGGAGCGCCAGACGGTGGCCGAGTTCTACCAGCGCTGCTTCGACGAGGAGCTGCCGGAGAGCGCCGTCTCGATGGCGATGTGAGGCGCACCCTCGCACTCGCTGCGCTGCTGCTGAGCGCGGCCGCGCCCGCCGCCGCCGAAGCCCCCGACCCGCGCGCGGTGGTGGCCGCCTGCATCAACCTCACCGAAGAGGCGCTCTCCCGCGCCGAAGGGTCGGAACGCGCCCGGCTGGAAGAGACCCTCTCGCTCATGCAGACCGCCCTGCGCGGCCTGTCCGCGCTCGGTGATGCCGCGAAGGAGGTTGCGCCGCCGGTGGCCCGCCTCCCCGAACGGCTGGAGGACTGCACCGGCGAAAGCTGAGGCCCGGCGGGCACAGGCCGCATTAACCATTCTGTGCCAGGATTGCCCGCAAGGGCACACAGCAGAAGTTTTCAAACTGCCCGTTTGACAGGCGCATTCAAAGGCGCAAAGCTCAGATCATGAGCAGTTTGAGAACATTGGTCCATGCAGGGCTGCTCTCTCTCCTCGCCCTTCCGGCGAGGGCCGAGCCGCTCGAGATGCAGTTTGCCGCCTGTGCCGGGCGCTTCTCGGCCCTGATGGAGCACCAGTGGCTCATCCCTACCCCCGAGGTCGACACCACAACCCGCCGCCGTGCCGCGATGATCTCGCTGCTGGAGGCGGTGATGCCCGAGGGCCGCGGGCGCGAAGTGCTGGCCCGCCGGATCGAGGCCAAGCAGGCCCAGGCGGTGCTGCTGACCCGCGCCACCTTCAACGCCGACGCCGAGGATGCCAGCTGGGCCGCGGCGCGGGCCGAGGCCGAGATTTCCACCTGCGCCGCGCTCTTGACGGGCTAGCAAAGCGCGGGCCTGATGCCCCCATGCGCCTCGCCCTCCTGCTCCTTCTGCTTGCCAGCCCCGCCGCCGCGCATGACCTCTCGCTGCACGACGACCTGCCCTATCTCGCCGCCGATTGCGCCGGCTACTGGCAGGCCCGCGCCCGCGCCGAGGGCGATGTGGCGGCGCAGGCCCGCGCCGACGGCTTCCGCGCCGCGGCCAAGGCGCTGGACCCGGCGCTGTCGGCCGATATCGACTACGTGGTGGATACCGCCACCACCCGCACCCGGCAGATGCTGAAGGACGCCGCCCAGATGAGCGGCGCCCAGCGGCTGCTGAACGAGCAGGAGGCCTTCTGCGAGGGTGTGGCGGAGGCGCTTCCAGAGAAATGGGGCCTCCGGTAACACCGGAAGCCCCGTTGTGCCGCGGAAAGGGCCCGCGGAAGGATGTCCCCTGAGCTCAGGCGGCGCGGGCGGCCTTGGTCGCCTTGGCCCACCAGGCCATGTCGTCGAAGAGCGCGTCGGCGGAGCCGCCGATGGCCTCCTCGATGGTGCTCATCTCGGCGTTCTCGCCCATCGGGTGCACCTTCATGAAGCTGCCCGCGGCGATGTGAACGGCATTGCGCACCGGCACCATCTGAAGCTCCACCGCGATGTTGCGCAGGTGCTCCACGGCCCGGGCTGCGCCGACGCCGCCGTAACCCAGCGCGCCCATCGGCTTGCGGTTCCACTCCTTGTAGGCCTGGTCGAGCGCGTTCTTCAGCGCGCCGGTGATCGAGCGGTTGTACTCGGCGGTGACGAAGATGTAGCCGTCGAACTCGGCGATCTTCTCCTGCCAGGCCACGGCCTTCGGATCCTCGGAGGGCATCCAGAGGTTGGAGGCCTTCTCGTTGAAGAGCGGCAGGTCGAACTCCTTCAGGTCCACCAGCTCCACCTCGAAGTCGTCGCGCTTGCTGGCGCGCTCGTAGAGCCACTGGGCCGGCTTCTCGCCGAAGCGGCTGTCGCGGGTGGATCCGATGATGATGGCGATCTTGGGGGTGGTCATGTCTGTCTCCGGTGTCTCGGTGCGTTGCGATGCTTGCTCATATATGTTTGCCAACCAACGCCGCTTTCAACGGATGGTTCTGCGCGCAGGCGCACATCCCGCAACTCCGCTTCGCGCGGCTCTTGCAGAAGCCCGCGCCCGGTGCTTTACCGATCCCATGGCAAAATCCAGTGACAACCCGGCAGACCCGTTCAAGAAGGCGCTCGCAGAGGCCACCAAGGTGATGGCCGACGATCCCGAGCTGGCGGTGACCTACTCCGTCGACCCGCCGGGCGCGACGGGAGACGGTGTGAGGCTGCCGCAGATCTCGCGCCGGATGACCGCCGACGAGGTGCTGCTGGCCCGCGGCACCGCCGATGCCCTGGCGCTGCGCCACAGGTACCACGACGAGGGCGTCGCCGCACGCTACGCCCCCCAGGGCCAGCTCGCACGCGACATCTACACGGCGATGGAAACCGCCCGCTGCGAGGCGGTGGGGGCGCGGGTGATGCCCGGCACCGCCAAGAACATCGACGCCAAGATCGGCGCCGAGGCCGACCGCCGCGGCTACGGCAACCTGACCAAGATGTCGGAGGCTCCGCTGGCCGAGGCGGCGGGCTACCTCGTGCGCCAGCTCGCCACCGGCCGCCAGCTGCCCACCGGCGCGCAGAACGTGCTCGACCTCTGGCGCGACCATCTCGAGGGCTCCGCCGCGGGCACGCTCGACGGCATGAACGACGTGCTGGCCGACCAGCAGGCCTTCGCCCGCTTCGCCCGGCAGGTGATCGAGGATCTGGGCTACGGCGACCAGCTCGGCGACGACCCCGACCTCGAGGACGACGAGGCGGAGGGCGACGAGGCCGAGGACGACCAGGACCAGGCCGACAGCACCGGCCAGGACGACAGCGAGACCGACGAGGACACCGAGGCCAACCCCGAGCAGGACCAGGACCAGTCCGACGACCCGACCGAGGCCACCGTGTCGATGGACGACATGGCCGAGACCGAGGAGGGCGAGGAGGCCGAGATGCCCGAGGGCGAGGCCCCGCTGGAGCCCCCGCCCCCTGCCCCCGCCCCCGAGGCCGATCCGAATTACACCGTCTACGACAGCACCTTCGACGAGGAGATCCCCGCTGAGGAGTTGGCCCAGCCGGCCGAGCTGGAGCGGCTGCGCGATTACCTCGACCAGCAGCTCGAGCCGCTGAAGGGTGCCGTCTCGCGGCTGGCCAACAAGCTTCAGCGCCGCTTGCAGGCCCAGCAGAACCGCAGCTGGGAGTTCGACCGCGAGGAAGGCATCCTCGACGCCGGGCGGCTGGCGCGCGTGGTGGCCAACCCGACCACGCCGCTCTCCTTCAAGGTCGAGAAGGACACCGAGTTTCGCGACACCGTGGTCACGCTCCTGCTCGACAACTCCGGCTCGATGCGGGGCCGCC
>CAYVQK010000288.1:0-3754 GCA_964454145.1 uncultured Oceanicola sp.
CGGGGATCTTCACCTTCTCGAGGAAGTGCATCGCCGTGGCCTCGGCCTCCTTCTTCGGCACCTTGCGGACCCAGATGGGTGCCAGCGTGCAGTTCTCGAGGATGGTCAGGTGAGGGAAGAGGTTGAAGTGCTGGAAGCACATGCCCACCTCGGAGCGGATCTTGTCGATGTTCTTGAGGTCCGAGGTGAGCTCGGTGCCGTCGACGATGATCTGCCCCTCCTGGTGCTCCTCCAGCCGGTTGATGCAGCGGATGAGGGTGGATTTGCCCGAGCCGGACGGGCCCGCGATGACGATCCGCTCACCGCGGTAGACCGTGAGGTCGATGTCGCGCAGCACGTGGAAGGTACCGTACCACTTGTTCATCTTGTTGATCTCGATGGCGACCTCGTCGCTCACCTGCATCTTGGAGCGGTCGATTTCGCGCTCGGGGACGATTTCGGAGATATCTGACATCAGTTGGGCTCCTTAGCGGTGGCCGGTCTGAAGCTTGCGCTCCAGATACATGGAATAGCGGGACATGCCGAAGCAGAAGATGAAGAACAGCACGGCGATGAAGCCGTAGAGCTCCCAGACCACCCCGTTCCAGGCCTGGTCGGCGCGGATCGAGTTGGACAGGCCCAGCGGGTCGAGAAGGCCGATCACCGACACCAGCGTGGTGTCCTTGAACAGGCCGATGAAGGTGCTGACGATGCCGGGGATCGAGATCTTCAGCGCCTGCGGCATGATGATCAGCCGCTGCGCCTGCCAGTAGTCGAGGCCGAGGCTGTCGGCGCCCTCGTACTGGCCCTTGGGCAGGGCCGCGAGGCCGCCGCGGATGACCTCGGCCATGTAGGCGGCCGAGAACAGCGTCGCCATGATGATCACGCGCAGGATGATGTCGAAGTTGGTGCCCGGCGGCAGGAAGATATTCAGCAGCGTCGAGGCCACGAAGAGGAGCGTGATCAGCGGCACGCCCCGGATGAACTCGATGAAGCCGACGCAGAGCGACTTGACGATCAGCAGGTCGGAGCGGCGGCCGAGCGCCAGCACGATGCCGAGCGGCAGCGAGCAGGCGATGGCGACGACCCCGATGGTGATCGAGAGCATCATGCCGCCGAAGTCGCGCGAGGCGACGGGCTCGATGGCCAAGGGGATCACCGAGGCCAGCGCGTCCTGCACGTAGCCCGAGATGAAGAGCCACCAGGCCAGTGCCGCCAGCACGCCGACGATGATCGCCGCGAGCTGGCCGATCGCCTCGGAGCCGTATTTCACCACGGCCCAGAGAATGACGAAGCCCAGCGCCGCGCAGATCGGCGCCCAGAGGGAGCCGCCCCAGAGCAGCCAGGGGAAGAGGAAGGGATAGGCGGCGCTGAACCACAGCAGCTTGCCCGGCACCTTGTCGGAAAACAGCACCGGGGCCAGCGCCACGAACAAGAGCAGGAAGGCCGCGATGGGGCGCCAGTAGAGCTCGGCGGGGTAGAAGCCGAAGAGGAGCTGGATCCAGCGTTCACGGATCACCCCCCAGCAGGCGCCCGAGGTGCCGTGCTCGCCCACCTTGCCGGCGGCGGTGAGCATCTCGCGGCATTCGCCCAGCGAGGTGGCATTCCACGTCGGCGAGAAGAACCACGGGATCAGCATCCACAGCACCCAGGCGATGAAGGCGGTGCAGAGCACGGTGACGATGGTGTTGAAGGGGCCGGTGAAGAGGTTCTTCTTGCCCCATCCGAGCAGGCCCACGGTGGCGAGCGGCGGCTCCTTCTGGGGGAGCATCGTGTCGCGGACGAAGGCGACGGTATCGGCGTGCAGGTTGCTCATCTTACCTCTCCACCAGTTTGACGCGGTTGTTGTACCAGTTCATCACTGCCGAGATGCTCAGCGAGATGAGGAGGTAGATCAGCATGCCCAGCAGCAGCGTCTCCAGTTCCTTGCCGGTCTGGTTGAGGGTGATGCCCATCAGCGTGCCGGTCAGGTCCATGTAGCCCACGGCGATGGCGAGCGAGCTGTTCTTGGTCAGGTTCAGATACTGCGAGATCAGCGGCGGGATGATGACCCGGAGCGCCTGCGGCAGCACCACGAGGCGCATGATGCGGTTGGGGCGCAGGCCCAGCGCGGCAGCGGCCTCGGTCTGGCCCGAGGAGATGGCGAGGATGCCCGCCCGCACGTTCTCGGCGATGAAGGCCGCAGTGTAGAGCGAGAGCGCCAGCCAGAGGGCGATGAGCGAGTTGCGCAGGTAGGTGCCACCCTGGAAGTTGAAGCCCTGCAGCGAGGGGTAGCCCAGGTGGAAGCCCAGCGCGACGAGCACGATGAGCAGCGGCACCACGAGGGTACCGAGGGTGAGATACCAGGTAGTGGGGCGCTTGCCGGTCTTCTCCTGGGTCGCATCGGCGCTGCGCTTGATCGCCCGGACGCCAAAGATGCTGCCGATCACCACGGCGAGGATCACCAGCAGGTCGATGCTGATGGCGAAGTTCAGCGAACTGGTGCCGAAGAGCTGGATGTCTCCCAGCGAGCGCGAGAACAGCGGCTCGGGGATGTAGACGCCGCGGTTGGTGATGGCGACGCTGTCGAAGAGGTTCATCGTGGCCGAGGGCGTGTCGCCCCGGAAGGCCGAAGGGGCGGGCAGGGTCTCGATCAGGATCGCCATGGCGAAGACGATCCAGAGCAGCACCGGCACGTTGCGGAACATCTCGACGTAGATCGTGGTGAGCCGGGCGATGAGCCAGTTCGGCGAGAGCCGCAGCACCCCGATGATCACCCCCACCACCGTGGCGGTGACGCAGCCCAGCACCGCCACCAGGAGCGTGTTCAGCAGGCCGACGAAGGCGGCGCGCAGGTGGCTGTTCTGGTTGTTGTACTCGATCAGGGTCTGGTTGATGTCGTAGCCCGCGGGGCTGGACAGGAAGCCGAAGCCGATCGTCTTGCCGCTGGTGGCGAGGTTCTGCATCGTGTTGTTGATGAGGAACCCCACCAGCAGCAGAAATCCGATCAGCGCCACCACCTGGATCGTCATCGACCGGTAGCGGGTGTCGTAGATGAGCATGGAAGGCCGGAACTGGGCCTTCGGCGGATCCGTGACAGTTGCCATTTGGGCGCTCCCCCGAGCTTGTGTGCGGCTACACCTTCCCCGTTTGCGGGCGCGAGCCCGCAAGCCACTGGGTGCAGCTTTTATGAATTGTCTTTGTCCCCGAGTGCGAAGGGGCGCGACCTTGCGGTCGCGCCCCCTGCCTGTGTCTTAGCGGAAGGGCGGCGAGTAGAGCAGGCCGCCGTCGGTCCACTGGGCGTTCAGCCCTCGGCTCAGGCCGATGGGCGTGGCCGCGCCGATGTTCTTCTCGAACACCTCGCCGTAGTTGCCCACGGACATGATGATGTTCTTCGCCCAGCCGGCGTCGAGGCCGATCATGGCGCCGAGGTTGTCTTCGGTGCCGAGCAGGCGGTTCACTTCCGGGTTGTCGCCGGCAGCGGCCGACATCTCGCCGACGTTGGCCGAGGTCACGCCGTACTCTTCGGCGGCGATCATCGCGTTGAGCGACCAGCGGACGACATCGCCCCACTCGTCATCGCCGTGCCGCACGAGCGGGCCGAGCGGCTCCTTGGAGATGATCTCGGGAAGGATCACGTGGTCGGCCGCGTTCTCGAAGGTCGAGCGGGTGGCGGCGAGGCCGGAGGCGTCGGTGGTGTAGACGTCGCAGGCACCGGCCAGGTACTGCTGCTGGGCTTCGGCGTTGGTCTCGATCGGCACCGGCTCGTAGCTGATGTTGTTCACGCGGAAGAAGT
>CAYVQK010000289.1:0-3750 GCA_964454145.1 uncultured Oceanicola sp.
CATCGCCAACGCGCTGATCCTCAAGCACGTGCTGACCGACGAGCAGATCCCGCAGCAGATCGCCGCGGCGATGCTGAACGCGGGCTTCGGGCCGGTGATGTTCCTGGTGATCGTCAACGTGATCCTGCTGATCGGCGGGCAGTTCATGGAGCCCTCGGGCCTGATCGTGATCGTGGCGCCGCTGGTGTTTCCGATCGCGCTGGAGCTGGGGATCGACCCGATCCACCTCGGGATCATCATGGTGGTGAACATGGAGATCGGGATGATCACCCCGCCGGTGGGTCTGAACCTCTTCGTGACCTCGGGCGTGGCGGGGATGCCGATGATGCGGGTGGTGAAGGCTGCCGCCCCCTTCCTCGGCGTGCTCTTCATCTTCCTGATCATGATCACCTACATCCCGCCGCTGTCGACGGCGCTGCCCAACGCCTCGTCGCTCGGGCCGCAGATCAAGTGCGATCCGCTGCCCTCGGCGACCCAGGAGCGGGCCTACTGCGAAGCGCGCCAGTAAGCGGAAACATTGGTGCAAGGGGGCTGCCCGCGCGGGCGGCCCCTTTTTTCATGCCTGCGTGGCGGGAACCATCCGGGGTGCGGCGCGTCCTTCTTGTATAGGAGGAACCTGTGATGTCCGAGAAAGCCCCTGCCTGGGTCGTGCCCGTCATGCGGGCGGGCTACTTCGCCCGCGCTCTCGTTTACACTGTTGTCGGGGGGCTTGCGCTCACCGCCGCGATCCGGGGCGGGGAGGCGGAGGGGACCACGGATGCGCTGGCCGACCTGCAGGGCCGTGCCTGGGGCACGCCGCTGCTCTGGCTGATCGCGGTGGGGCTCTTGGCCTACATGGTCTGGCGGCTGATCGATGCGGCGATGGACCTTGAGGACTACGGGACCGAGGCCAAGGGGATCGTGGCGCGGGTGGGGCTGGTGGTGACCGGGCTCATCCATGGTGCGATCGGCGTGTCGGTGGCCGGGCTGGCGCTGCGCGGGGGCGATGGCGGAAGCGGAGGCGCGCAGAGCGCCACGGCGAAGCTGATGGAGATGCCCTATGGGGTCTGGCTCGTGGGGGCCGCCGGGCTCGCGACCATCGGGGCGGGGATCTACTATGGCTACAAGGGCATCGCGGAGAAGTACAAGGAACACATCCGGGTGACGCCCACGGCACGGAAGCTGGACCCGGTGCTGAAATTCGGCTGCATCGCGCAGGGCGTGGTGATCGGGATCATCGGGGTGCTGATCTGCTATGCCGCACTGACCGCCGACCCGGCCCAGGCGGGCGGGGTGGGTGAGGCGCTCGGCCAGATCCGCGCGGCGCCCTTCGGACGGATCCTGCTGGGCGTGGTGGCCGTGGGGCTGGTGGCCTTTGCGGTGGAGAATGCGGTTGAAGGCCTCTACCGGGTGATCCCGCGCCGAGCCGGCTCGGACGTGATGACGCTGGCGCGCCGGGCGAAGCTGAAGGCGGAAGGGAAGCTCGCGTCGGTCGGTTGACGCGGTGACGCCTCAGCCGCGGCGGGTGGCGGGGCGGCTGTCAGGCAGGCGGATGCGGGCGACCTGTTCGGCGATGGGGTCGACCGAGAGGGGGTGGATGTCCTGCCGGTGCTCCTCGGGCGAGCCGAGGTCGCGCCAGGCGCCGTTCTTGTAGATCTCCAGCGCACCGTAGCCGGCCTTGTAGCCCATCTTGGGCGAGCCCGGCACCCAGTAGCCGAGGTAGACGTAGGGCAGCCCAGCCTCGCGGGCGATCTCGATGTGATCGAGGATGATGTAGCGGCCGAGCGACTGTTTCTCCAGCGCGGGCTCGAAGAAGGAATAGACGAGGCTCACCCCGTCCTCGAGCACGTCGGTGAGGCAGACGGCGACGAGCTTGTCTTCGTGGCCGTCGTTGGCCTCGGCGCCGACCGGCAGGTGATACTCGATCACCCGGCTCTTCACCGGGGTTTCCTCGATCATCGCGGCGAACTCGAAAATGTCCATGTCGGCCATCCCGCCATCGGCGTGGCGCTGGTCGAGGTAGCGGCGGAAGAGGGCGTATTGCTCTTCGGTGGCCCAGGGGCTGTTGGCCTTGCGGGTGAGCGCGGCATTGCGCTTCGACACACGGCGCTGGCTTTTCGTCGGCTCGAAATCGGCCACCCGGATGCGCGCGGACATGCAGGCGGAGCAATCGGCGCAGGAGGGGCGGTAGAGCACGTTCTGGCTGCGGCGGAAGCCCTGCTGGGAGAGCGTGTCGTTCAGCCGCTCGGCGCCTTCGCCCTGCAGCGCGGTGAACAGCTTCCGCTCCATCCTACCCTCGAGATAGGGGCAGGGCTGGGGGGCCGTCACGTAGAACTGGGGCGCTATCGGGAGCGTGTGGCGCAAGGCGGCTCTGGCAGGTTGATCATCGGTTTCCGCCGGACGGTAACAGTGTGATGACGTTCCGCCAAGCCCCCTGAAATGGTGAGGGCCCGGCACATGCTGCCCTGCGGCATCGCGCCCCGGTCAGGGGCGGGTGGCGGCCCGGTTGATCGCCACGGTGCCCAGAAGATGATCACCCAGGCCCTGGCGGCGCGGGGTGGTGAGCATCAGCACCACCGAGAGCACCTGCACGAGGAAGGTGGAGATGGCGATGGTGTAGATCAGCGTGTGGGCGAAGGCCTCGCCGAGGCCGAAGCGCTCGCCGCGGTAGGTGCGCATCTCGAGCGACATCAGCCGCATGCCCCATGTGGCGGAGCCGGAGGCCAGGGTGATGGTGCGGTAGGCGAAGGAGATCACCAGCCAGAGCAGCGGGTAGAACAGCAGCCCGGTGAAGGCGGTGAAGGGGAGCACCAGCAGGGTCACGACGAAGATCATCACCCCGTCGACCAGCCAGGCGAAGAAGCGCTTTGTGGGCGTGTCGGCGTAGAACTCGGGGTTCAGCTCCGGGTCGGGGAGGGCGGTGATGCTGTCCATGGTGGACATCCTGAGGGTCTCCTTGAGGTTTGGAAAGGGGCCCGCCGCCCGGGGGGAGGTGGCGGCGGGCCGTTGGAGGAGCAACGCGGGGGAGGCGTGCTCCGTTCCGGTTTTCTTAGCGCGGCTCGGAGAGCTCGGGCTCGGCGCCGGTGTCGGTGTCCTCGTCGGAGGGCGACTGGGCGGCCTTGGCGCGGTCGTCCATGAAGGCGTCGAACTCCTGCTTGTCCTTCGCGGCGCGCAGGCGCTCGAGGAAGCTCTCGAAGGCCTCCTGCTCGTCTTCCAAGCGGCGAAGGGTCTCGGCCTTGTAGGCGTCGAAGGCGGTGTTGCCCGAGGAGCGGAAGCCGTGGCGACGGTTCATCCGGTGGGCTTCATGGTGGTGGCGGCGGTGGGCGCATTTGCCGGAAAACATGCGTTTGCTCCAGATCATGTAGGCGAGAAGGGCGAGACCGATGGGCCAGAAGGCGATGAACCCCAGCACCATGGCCGCGATCCAGGCTCCCTTGCCACGCTCGTCCAGCCAGCCTTCGGCACGGGCCAGCCAACCGGGCTGCGACGTGACGGTGGCGGTATGGGCGGTGTTCATCAGGGTATCTCCGTTCGTTCAGTTATGTGAATGTCTTTCACATTACGGGAGATGGGGGCTGGGGCTAGGGCCTTCAAGGGGGAATGTGAATGTTTTTTACATTTTGGTGGCGGGGCGCTCAGGGGCGTCATCCTCGGGCTCGACCCGAGGATCTCCTGAGGTGAGGCGGCACCTCCTTGGTCTGAGATCCTCGGGTCGAGCCCGAGGATGACGGTGTCTAGCTGGTAAAGGGCACTTCCCGTGCCCCGGACAGC
>CAYVQK010000290.1:0-3747 GCA_964454145.1 uncultured Oceanicola sp.
ACCCTCCACGACACCATCCTCACCGACCGTGGCTCCAAATACGCCGTCTCCGGCGGCCATGCCGCCTCTAGGGAAGACGCCCTCGCTCTCGTCAAGGAATTGAAGCGCAACAAGAAATTCGCCAAGGCCACCCACAATACCTGGGCCGTGCTGCTGCCCGACGGGCCGCTGAAGAGTGATGACGGCGAGGCAGGGGCCGGCATGGTGATCGTCCGGATGCTCGAGCGGGCCGGGCTCACCAACCATGTCATCATCGTCACCCGCTGGTTTGGCGGCACCCATCTCGGCGGCGACCGCTTTCGTCGTGTGCAGGACTGCGTTACCCATTATCTCGACCAGATGGAGAACTAGACCCATGTCGCTGCTGTCGAGACTCTTCGGAAAAGGCACCCCGCCCCCCGGCCCCGAGCCGGTGGAGCACAATGGCTTCATGGTCACGCCCTGCCCGGAGAAGGCGCCCGGCGGATTCCGCATCGGCGCCACCATCGAGAAGGACGGCCGCAAGCACAACATGATCCGGGCCGATGTCATCGCCTCGGAGGACGAGGCCGTCGAGGCCAGCCTGCGCAAGGCCTGCCAGATGATCGACCAGATGGGCGACCGGCTGTTCTGAGCGGCCGGACCCAACGCTCGTGACATTCGCCCAAGTCATCGCCCCCCTGCCCGTCTGGGCCTTCTTCGGCGGCCTCCTGCTGGCCGTCAACCTGCTGGCCTTCGCGCTCTTCGGCATCGACAAGGCCCGCGCCCGCCGAGGCGACTGGCGCATCTCCGAGGCGACATTGCTCGCCGTTGCCTTCCTCGGCGCCTACCCGGGCGCGAAGCTCGGCCAGCGCCATTTCCGTCACAAGACCCGAAAGCAGCCCTTCGCCCATAGCCTCGACACGATCGGAATCCTGCAGATCCTGCTGGCCGGCGCACTGGCGATCCCCGTCAGCCGGGCGCTCATGCTCCAGGGCGCGGCCTCGGCCTGGGCCTGGGCACTCACCCGCTGAGCTGCGATCACAGGCCTATGCCGGACCCGCCTGCTCCAGCCGCCCGCCCTGGCGCACCTGCACCACGCGCTTGGCCAGGCCGGTGCGGTCATCCGTCTCCACGTAGAGCCCGCAGATCGTGGCCTCGCCCATCGCGGGCTGGAAGCGGCCCTTGGCCATGCCGGTGACGAAGCGGCGCAGCGGCTCGTCGGGCTCCATGCCGATGACCGAGTTGTAGTCGCCGCACATGCCCGCGTCCGACTGGAAGGCCGTTCCCTTGGGCAAGAGCTGCGCGTCGGCCGTGGGCACGTGGGTGTGGGTGCCCACCACCACGCTCGCCCGCCCGTCGCAGAAATGGCCCATGCCCATCTTCTCCGAGGTCGCCTCGCAGTGCATGTCGATCAGCGCCGCCTGGACCATCCCGCCCGGCGGGTGGCTCTTCAGCACCGGCTCGATGGCCGAGAACGGATCGTCAAAGCAGCGCTTCATGAAGACCTGCCCCAGCACCTGCGCAACCAGCACCTTCCGCCCGCCCGGCGCGTCGAACACCCTGAAGCCCTTGCCCGGTGCGTCCTTGGCAAAGTTGATCGGCCGCAGGATGCGGGGTTCGTTGCCGATGTGGCTCAGCATCTCCTTCTGGTCGAAGGCATGGTCGCCCAGCGTGATCACGTCGGCGCCCGCCTCGAGCAGCCCCTTCGCATGGGCAGGCGACAGCCCCGCGCCCGAGGTCGCATTCTCGCCGTTGACCACCACGAAATCCAGACGCCAGTCCGCGCGCAGCTTCGGCAGGCGCTCCGCCACCGCCGTCCGGCCGGCCCGCCCCATCACGTCGCCAAGAAAGAGTATCCTCATGACAAAGGCCTAAGCCGCAACGGCGCGCAGGGCAATACGGGGCTGCGCATTATTCTTGCGCGGCGCATCCGGCCCTCATCCGCGCTCCGAAAGCCGCTTCTCGATGGCCTCGAGCCGGGCCAGCACGACTTCGCGGTAGGCATCCGTCGCGGCCACGTTCTCTTCCTCGTGGGCAGTCTGCATCGAGTTTACCACGAGGCCGACGATAAGGTTCACCACCGCGAAGGTGGTGATCATGATGAAGGGCACGAAGAAGGCCCAGGCCCAGGGGTAGACTTCCATCACCGGGCGGACGATCCCCATCGACCAGCTCTCCAGCGTCATGATCTGGAACAGCGTGTAGGCTGAGCGGCCCATGTCGCCGAACCACTCGGGGAACTGCGCGGAGAAGAGCGTGGTGGCGATCACAGCGCCCACGTAGAACAGCAGCGCCATGAGGAGGAACACGCTCGCCATGCCCGGCAACGCGGTGAGAAAGGCCTCCACCACCCGGCGCAGGCGCGGTGCGACCGAGATCACCCGCAGCACCCGCAGCACACGGAGTGCCCGCAGCACCGAGAAACCGTGGCCCGAAGGCACCAGCGCCACGGCCACCACCGCAAGGTCGAAGAGGTTCCACCCGCCCCGGAAGAAGGCCCAGCCCCGTGCCACCATCCGCGCGGCGATCTCCACCACGAAGATGGAGAGGCAGATCATGTCGATGAGGATCACCAGCCCGCCGAACCGCGCCATGACCTCAGGCGAGGTCTCGAGCCCGAGCACCACCGCGTTGAGTGCAATGACCCCGGTGATCGCGCTTTGCACATCACGTCGGTCGAGGAAGGCGCCAAGGCGCGCGCGGAAGGTCATGAAGGGGCTCCGATTGGTGTTTGACGTGCTAAGTGGAGGCGCGCCGGGGCAGCGTCAAGCGGCCGCGCGCAACGGTCACGGGGTCAGCACGCCGGCTTCCGTCACGATCATGTCAAGCGGTGCATCCGTGGGCTCCTGCGGCAGGCTTTCGGCCTCCTGCGCGGCGTAGGCGAAGCCGATCGCCAGCACCGGTCCATCGCGCCGCAGCACCTCCAGCGTACGGTCATAGAAGCCGCCGCCATAGCCCAGCCGGCCGCCGTCCCGGGTGAAGGCCACCAGCGGCACCACAAGGATCTCGGGGCGCATCACCTCGCCCGTGGGCTCCGAGGTGCCGAAGCGCGCGGGCACCATCTCGGCGCCCGGCTCCCAGACCCGGAAGGTCAGCGGCGTGTCCGGCGCTGTGATGGTAGGCAGGCCCACGGGGCCGTGGGCGGCTGCCTCTTCCAGCGCGGGCAGCGGGTCTATCTCGTCGCGCATCGCCATGTAGCCCGCCAGCGGCACGCCACGGTAGCCTGCCAGAACCTCCGACAGATGCCCCGCCGCATGACCCGCCCAGCGCGCATGGGCCTCGGCCCGGCGCGCCAGCGCGGCGGCGCGGGCCGCGCGCTTTTCCTCTGCGAAAGTCACAGAAGCATCACCGCCGCGAGCCCGAGGAAGGCGAAGAATCCCACCACGTCGGTCACCGTTGTCACGAAGGCGCCCGAGGCCAGCGCCGGGTCGATGTTGAAACGGTCGAGCAGCACCGGCACCAGGATGCCCGCGAGCCCGGCCACCAGAAGGTTGATGATCATCGCCAGCGCCAGCACCGCGCCCAGCATGTAGGTGCCGAACCAGAACCAGCCGACGAGGCCCATGAGCGCCGCGAAGGCGAGCCCGTTCAGCAGCCCCACCAAGGCCTCCCGCCGGATCACCCGCCAGACGTTGGAGCCGGTGAGGTCTTTCGTGGCGATGGCGCGCACCGCCACCGTCAGCGACTGGGTGCCCGCGTTGCCGCCCATGGAGGCGACGATGGGCATGAGCACCGCCAGCGCCACGAGTTGCGCGATCACCGCCTCGAACTGGTCGATGACCAGCG
>CAYVQK010000291.1:0-3728 GCA_964454145.1 uncultured Oceanicola sp.
CCGCCTCGCGGGCGTCCGCGCGGCGGCTCAGGACGCGGCGCGCAGGCGGGGCATGACCGGGATCGGGCCGCTGTCTTGGGTTTCGGCCCCGCCGGCGGCGCCCTGCCCGAGCGAGAAGCCTTTCATCAGCGCGTTCAGCTCGTTGGCGCTGCCGGCGAGCATCGTGTTGGCGGCGGTGGTTTCCTCGAACATGCCGGCGTTCTGCTGGGTGACGCGCTCGAGGTCGGAGACCGCCTCGTTCACCTCGCCGAGGCCGCGGGACTGGTCGGAGGTGGCGTCGGCGATGGAGCGCAGGCGATCGACGATGCCGGTGACGGAGGCCTGGATGCCTGCGAGCGCGGTGCCGGTGTTCTTCACCAGGGCGGCGCCGGTCGAGATTTCGCCCACGGAGTTGGAGATGAGCCCGTTGATCTCGCGCGCGGCCTCGGAGCTGCGCTGGGCCAGGGCGCGGACCTCGGAGGCGACCACGGCGAAGCCGCGGCCCGCCTCGCCGGCGCGTGCGGCCTCGACGCCCGCGTTCAGCGCCAGCAGGTTGGTCTGGAAGGCGATGTCGTCGATCACCGAGGTGATCTTGTGGATCTCGCGCGAACTGTCCTCGATCCGGTTCATCGCGCTGACCGCCTCGGCCATGATGCCGGTGCCCTCGGAGGCCTCGTTGGAGGTGCTTTCGGCCTGCTTGCGGGCATCGCGCGACTCGCTGGCGACCAGCTCGATGGTGCGGGTCAGCTCCTTCAGCGTGGCGGCGATCTGGGCCAGGGTGGCGGCCTGCTTCTCGGTCCGGGTCGAGAGATCGGTGGCCGAGGATGAGAGCTCGCGCGACTGCTCGTTGATCGAGGCGGCCTGGAGGATGACCGCGTTCATGGTGGCGCAGAGCCGCTCGCCGGCGCCGTTGAAGTGGCGGGCGAGGTCGGCGAAATCGGCGCCGAGGTCTTCGGTGACGCGCACCGAGAGGTTGCCCTCGGCCAGGCTGGCGAGTTTCTGGCGGAACACCTCGAGCAGGGTGGCGAGCGCGGCGTGACGCTCGGCGGCGGCGCGGGCCTCGCGCGCTTCGGCCTCGGCGGCCTCAACCGCGCGCTTCTCGCCCTCGGCCAGAGCCGTCTCGGCCTGGGCGCGGGCCCTGGCGGCCTCCTCCGATTGCACCTCGGCGCGGGCGAGGGCCTCGGCGGTGCGGGCCGCCTCCTCCTTGGCGCGGGCGCTGTTCTCCTCGGCGCGGGCGGTGGCGAGGCGGCTCTCTCTCGCACTCTCGGCGGCGGTGCGGGAGAGGGAGAGGCGGTTGAGCATGGCGAGGGTGAGCACCGCGGTTTCGGCCACGACGATGACGGCGTGAAACAGGGTGCGGCCGATGTTGAAGGCGAGATCGGTGGACGGGTAGACCAGCGCCGGCAGGGCGAAGGTGAGGGTGAGGTGGTGGAGCGCGATGGTGCCTGCCGCGATCAGAAGCGGCACGATGTCGGCCATGGCCACAAGCATCGCCAGCACGGCGAAATAGGCCATGTGACTGTCGATCTGCATCGGGTGGCCGGCCAGCGCGGCGTTGAGCGAGATGGTGAGGCCGGTGAGCGCCTGGGCGACCATGATCCGGGCGGCGCGGGGCGCGAAGCGGGGGGCGGCGAGGCCGAGCGCGGTGAAGGCGCCGCCGGCGATGCCCATGACCATGAGGTTGCCGCCCATCATCCACTGCGTCGCCAGGGCGAAGAGCCAGACCACCGGCGTGAGGCGTGACAGGAGCCGGACCGCGCTGGCGCGGGCCTCTTCCAGCGCGGGATCGGTGCCCGGATCGACGGCGTGATCGGCGGTGAGCAGGAGGGGTGCGGGATCAGGCATCGGAGACTCCACAGAGGAGGGCGAGCGCGCCGCCGCCGAGAACGGCCCAGGCACCATGGGCGCGGGCGCCACGGGCGGCGGCGGGCGAGGGGTAGGCGGCGAGCAGGGCGAAGGGCGCGCGCGTCGGGCCGAGGGCGCGGCCCCCGGAGGCGGCGAGCAGCGCCCCGGCATCGGCCCAGGGCGGCAGGATCACCAGCACCGGACCCTCCGACACGGGCGCCGCCAGCACCGCCGAGAGCGGCGCGACGGCGAGGGTGCCGAGGAAGGTCAGGACGATGGCCAGGTTGGTTGGCACCGAGGGCTCCGCTTGCAGTTCAACCTTCCTCTTACGGCCCATCCCTTTCTGCCCCCTTAACGCCCGAAGGTTTTCGGCCCTCTGATGCCCGGTGCCGGTAATGCCCTGTGAATAAGGCGTGATTCAGCCTCGGGCGCGATTGCTTGCCGCAGGGGCAGCGCGCAGTCTCTTCGCACCTGCAGCAAGGTGTGCCCCGCGATGACCCGATTCCTGAAGCTCTCCGCCCTGACCCTCCCGCCGCGCCGCGATGCGGAGCCGGAGGAGCGGCCCTGGTCGGCGCAGCAGCGGGCCCCGGAGGCGGAGGAGGCGCGCGAGCCGCGCGAGCCCGGGCCGACACGCAAGCCTGCATCCGACGCCGAAATCTTGTGAGCCCCGCCGCGATGGGCTAGAGCCTCGGGGCACGATTTCATGCCCCAGAGGACCACCCCATGCGCCTGAGCCGCTACTTCCTGCCCGTTCTCAAGGAGACGCCTGCCGACGCGCAGATCGCCTCGCACCGCTTCATGCTGCGGGCCGGGATGATCCGTCAGCAGGCGGCGGGGATCTATTCGTGGCTGCCGCTGGGTTTCAAGGTGCTGAAGCGGATCGAGCAGATCGTGCACGAGGAGCAGGCGCGGGCGGGGCATATTCCGCTGCTGATGCCCACGCTCCAGCCCGCCGACCTGTGGCGCGAGAGCGGCCGCTACGACGATTACGGCGCGGAGATGCTGCGCATCCGCGACCGGCACGAGCGCGACATGCTCTACGGGCCGACCAACGAGGAGATGATCACCGACATCTTCCGGGCCCATGTGAGCAGCTACAAGAGCCTGCCGCTGACGCTCTACCACATCCAGTGGAAGTTCCGCGACGAGATCCGCCCGCGCTTCGGCGTGATGCGGGGCCGCGAGTTCTACATGAAGGATGGCTACAACTTCGACCTCACCAAGGAGGACGCGCTGCACGCCTACAACCGCCACATGGTGAGCTACCTGCGCACCTACGAGCGGATGGGGCTGACGGCGATCCCGATGCGGGCCGACAGCGGGCCGATCGGCGGGGATGACACCCACGAGTTCCTGGTGCTCGCCCCCACGGGCGAGAGCGACGTGTTCTATGATGCCGGCGTGACCGAGCTGAAGCTGGGCCAGCGCGAGATCGACTATGCCGACCATGTGCAGGTGAAGGGGGTCTGCGACGAGTTCACCAGCCTCTATGCCCGCACCGACGAGACCCATGACGAGGCTCTCTATGCGCAGGTGCCGGAAGACCGCCGCCGCCATGGCAAGGGCATCGAGGTGGGGCAGATCTTCTACTTCGGGACCAAGTATTCCGGGCCGATGGGCGCGGATGTGCAGGGGCCGGACGGGCAGAAGGTGCCGGTGCACATGGGCTCCCACGGGATCGGGGTGAGCCGGCTGGTGGGCGCGATCATCGAGGCCAGCCATGACGACAACGGCATCATCTGGCCCGAGGGGGTGACGCCCTTCCACGTCGGCATCGTGAACATGCGGGCGGGCGACGAGGCCTGTGACCAGACCTCGAAGGCGCTCTACGGTACGCTGAAGACGCTGGGGCTGGACCCGCTGCTGGACGACACCGACGAGCGGGCGGGCGCGAAATTTGCCAC
>CAYVQK010000292.1:0-3716 GCA_964454145.1 uncultured Oceanicola sp.
GACACCGCCGCCAACCAGAAGGCTATCGACAGCCTGCTGAATTTCGAGACGGTGAAATACTTCGGCGCCGAACGGCGCGAGGCGGAGCGCTATGACCGGGCAATGGCGGGCTACGAGGATGCGGCCATCCGCACCAACTACTCGCTAGGCTTCCTGAACTTCGGCCAGTCGCTGCTGATCACCGGCGGGCTGGTGGCTGTGATGGTCATGGCAGCGATGGGCGTGCAGGATGGCAGCCTGACGGTGGGCGATTTCGTGATGGTGAACGCCTACATGATCCAGATCACCGTGCCGCTGAACTTTCTCGGCTCGGTCTACCGCGAGATCCGCCAGGCCCTCACCGACATGGGCGAGATGTTCACCCTGCTGGGCCAGCCCGCGGAGGTGACCGACAGGCCCGATGCCGGGGCGCTGAAGGTGGCGGGCGCCGAGGTCCGGTTCGACCGGGTGCGCTTCGGCTACGAGGCAGAGCGTGGCATCCTCAAGGGCGTCAGTTTCACCGTGCCGGCGGGCAAGAGCCTCGCCATCGTCGGCGCCTCGGGCGCGGGCAAGAGCACCATCGGGCGGCTCCTCTTCCGCTTCTACGACGTGACCGGCGGCGCGATCCGGATCGACGGGCAGGACATCCGCGATGTCACCCAGGAAAGCCTGCACCAGGCCATCGGCGTGGTGCCGCAGGACACCGTGCTCTTCAACGACACGATCTATTACAACATCGCCTACGGACGCCCCGAAGCCTCGCGCGAGGAGGTGGAGGCGGTGGCGAGATCGGCCCGCATCCACGACTTCATCATGAGCCTGCCCGACGGCTACGAGACCACCGTGGGCGAGCGCGGGCTGAAGCTCTCGGGCGGCGAGAAGCAGCGGGTGGGCATCGCCCGCACCATGCTTAAGAACCCGGCGATCCTGCTCCTCGACGAGGCCACCTCGGCGCTCGACACCGAGACCGAGCAGCAGATCCAGGGCGCGCTCTCGCGCGCCGCCGAAGGGCGCACGGTGCTGACCATCGCGCACCGGCTCTCCACCGTGGCCGGGGCAGACGAGATCATCGTGCTCGACGCGGGCGAGGTGGTGGAACGGGGCAGCCACGGCGAGCTGCTGGCGCTGGGCGGGAAATACGCGGCGCTCTGGACGCAGCAGCTGCGGGAAGAGGCCGCGTGACACCGGTCGGGGCGCGCCTTGCGACGCGGCCCCGACGGGTGCCGAGGGGCAGCCCTATTCCGCGGCGCGGATGTGGGGCGGTGCGGGCTTGTCGTCACCGCCCTTCTCGCCGGTCTCGTCCGCCTCGGAGGCTTTGGCCTCGGTCCCGGCAGGTGAGCCCTCCGCCTGGTCCGCAGAGGCAACCTCTGCTTCGGCTTCGGTCTCCGGCACCTCGGGGGCTCCCTTGGCCTCCTCCACTTCGGCCATCACCTGCGGCGCCTCCTCCTCCGACCAGATGATCTCGGGGTGCTTCACCCGGCGGGCTGCGCGGGACAGGGCGGCGTCGCGGGCGACGCGGCTGGAGCGGCCAAGGGCCAGCTTGCCGATGCTCCGCAGGCCCCAGTAGGCGCCCTTGGAGGCCCAGATCCGCAGGGCCAGCATGGAGGGGGTGAAGACCAGCGTCAGCACCGTGGCCGTGCCGAGGCCGAAGACCACCGCCGTGGCCAGCTGCTTCCACCAGAGCGCGGTGGGGCTGTCGAGCGAGTAGCCGCCGTTGATGAAGTCGAGGGAAAGCCCCAGCATCATCGGCGTGAGGCCGGCCATGGTGGTGATGGTGGTCAGCAGCACCGGGCGCAGGCGGTCCTCGGCGGTGCGGATCACCGCCTCGAGCCGGGGCATGTAGGCGGAATACTCCTGGTAGGTGTCGATCAGCACGATGTTGTTGTTCACCACGATCCCCGCCAGGGCGACGATGCCTGTGCCGGTCATGATGATCGAGAAGGGCTGGCCAAGCAGCAGCATGCCCCAGAGCACGCCCGCGGTGGAGAGGACCACGGCCAGCAGCACCAGCACGGCATTGTAGAAGCTGTTGAACTGCGCCAGCAGGATGACGAACATCATCCCCAGGGCCATGCCGAAGGCGCTCATCAGGAAGGCCTGGCTCTCTTCCTGGTCTTCCTGGTCGCCGGTCCATTCGAAATCGACGCCTGTGGGCAGCGGGCTTTCGTCGCCCGAGAGCCATTCGGTGATCACGCCGATGCGCTCGTTGGCGTTCACCGCCACCACAGAGGCACCGGCATAGGTGCCCGAAGCCTCGGCGGCAGTGCGGGCCTCTTCCGAGGGCATCACGGCCAGGATCTCTCCGTCGTCGCCCACGAGCTTCGACAGGCCGGGGGCCACATCGGCCTTCACGTCGTAGATGCGGCGCTGGTCGACCCGGTCGATCCGTCCGATCTTGGGCACCGGCTTGCGGGTGATGAAGTTCGACAGCGGCACCAGGCCGTCCTGCGTGCGCACCTTCAGCTCGTCCAGCGTGGAGAGCACCCTGTCCTCGTAGGGCAGGCGCACGCGGATCTCGATCTCCTCGTCGGAGCTGTCCACGCGCATGGTGTCGAGCAGGATGCCGCGGGTGACGAGTTGCACCATCGCGCCCACGGTGGCCACGTCGGCGCCGTAACGACCTGCCTTCTCCACGTCCACGTCGATCTGCCAGTCGATGCCGGGCAGGGGGGTGGTGTCTTCGAGGTCGATGATGCCGGGCATCTCGCCGAGGTGACCGCGCACGGTGGCCACGGCCTCCTCGAGCGCGCCGAAGTCATCGCCCGACAGGCGCAGGTGGATGGGCTTGCCTGCGCCGGGGCCCATGGCGAGGTTTAGGATCTCGGGCTGGATGCCGGGAATGTCCAGCACCGCCGCCTCGATCTTCTCGAGGATGAGATCGCCGTCGAGCTCTTCCAGCGCGACGCCGTGCTCGCGGGCATAGGCGGGACGGTCCTCCCAGGGGATCAGCTCGAGCTGGATCTGCCCCACGGTATCGAGCGGGGCCTGGCTGCCACCGGTGTTGGAGTTGAGCCCGCCCTCGCCGGCGAAGGCGAAGGCGCTCTCGATGCCGGGGATATGCGCCATGGCCTCCTCGACCTCGCGCACCATCTCGTCCTTCTCGTCGAGGCTGAGGTTGCCGCGCGCGCGGACATAGACGATGGCCTGTTCGGGCTCGCTCTCGACGAAGAAATCCACGCCGTTGTTGTTGGCGCCGTAGTAGCCGAAGGTGAAGATGACGAAGAAGCCCACCGCGCCGATGGTGACGAGCGGCATGATCGGGTTGCCGGCGATGGCCTTGATGACCCAGCCGAAGGGCGAGCGGCGGTGGCCGGCCCGCACCCGCTTGGCGCGCCGTTCGATGCGGGCGGCGTCCAGCGTGATGGTGGCGAGGAAGGCCGCGAGGGTGAAGAGCACGAGGCCCGGCACCACCGCCATGGCCCCCGGCAGCGGCGAGGTGCCGCCGAAGAGGTAGCCGGGGTTGATGCATTGCAGCGCGGCGATGAAGAGCAGGTAGAGCGCGGGCACCACCAGCGCGGCGCGGACCCACCACGGGAAGCGACGCAGCCCCTGCGAGGCACGGTGGAACATCCGGCTCATCCGGCCCGAGACGCCGCCGAGCACCGGCAGGTAGACCAACGCCACCAGCAGGGAGGCCGAGAGCACGAAGATCAGCGTCACCGGCAGCATGCCCATGAACTGACCGGCCACCCCGGGCCAGAACAGCATGGGCAGGAAGGCGCAGAGCGTGGTCGCGG
>CAYVQK010000293.1:0-3684 GCA_964454145.1 uncultured Oceanicola sp.
GCGCCGACGTCCTGGCCCGCACGCTGGAACGCTGCAACGTCAAGGTCGAGATCCTCGGCTTCACCACCCGCGCGTGGAAGGGCGGACAGGCCCGCGAAGCATGGCTCAACGACGGGCGCCCGGTCCAGCCGGGGCGGCTCAACGATCTGCGTCACATCATCTACAAATCGGCCGATGCGCCGTGGCGCCGCACCCGCGACAACCTCGGGCTGATGATGAAGGAAGGCCTGCTGAAGGAAAACATCGACGGCGAGGCGCTGGAATGGGCGCACCGCCGGATGGTGGGCCGCCGCGAGGTCCGCAAGATCCTCATGGTCATCTCCGACGGGGCGCCTGTCGATGACTCGACCCTGAGCGTGAACCCCGCGAACTACCTCGAGAAGCACCTGCGCGACGTCATCGCCATGATCCAGAAGCGCCGCGCGGTGGAGCTCCTGGCCATCGGCATCGGCCATGACGTGACCCGCTACTACGACCGCGCGGTGACGATCACCGACGTCGAGCAGCTCGCGGGCGCGATGACCGAACAACTGGCCTCGCTCTTCGACAGCGACCCGAGGGCCCGCGCCCGGGTGATGGGAATCAAGAAGGCGAGTTGAACCGTAGGGGGGCAATCTGCCCACCTTTCGAACGGTGGGCAGATTTTCCACCCTTCCCCGCTGCCCATTCCCATCGCTCCGAGCGGAGCGCCTGTGGACGCCAGTGCGAAGCCTCGACACCTCCCGACCTGGGCCTCTGGCCATTCCCGCGCGCCCGATGCACTCTCCGCGCCAAGGAGACCGCCCATGTTCCAGACCTTCGACGCCACCACCCGCCCCTCCGACGGCCCGCCGCGCCTGGCGGCGTTGCGCGAAAGGCTGGCGACCCTCGGGCTCACCGGTTTCCTCGTGCCCCGCGCCGACCGCCATCAGGGCGAATACGTGGCGCCTTGCGACGAGCGGCTGTCGTGGCTCACCGGCTTCACCGGCTCGGCGGGCTTCGCCGCCGTGCTGCCCGGGATCGCGGGCGTCTTCATCGACGGACGCTACCGGGTGCAGGTGAAGGCGCAGGTGGATCTCGCCGCATTCACGCCGGTGCCCTGGCCCGAGACCAAGCTGTCGGACTGGCTGATCGAACACGCCTCTGCGGGGGCCAAGATCGGCTTCGATCCCTGGCTGCACACGGTCAAGGAGGTCGCCGCGCTGCACAAGGCGCTGGAGCCCGAGGGGCTTGCGCTGGTGGCCGTCGAGGACAACCCGGTCGATGCGATCTGGCCCGACCGCCCGGCCGAACCCGCCGAGCCGATCCTCGCCCATCCGATGGAATTCGCCGGTGAGGAAAGCGCCGCCAAGCGCGGGCGGCTGGCGGCGGAACTGGCCGGAAAGAAGATCGACGCCGCCGTCATCACCCTGCCCGACTCTGTCTGCTGGCTCCTGAACATCCGCGGCTCCGACATCGCCCGCAACCCGATCGCCCGGGTGAACGCCGTGCTGGAAGCCTCTGGCAGGGTTCAGCTTTTCTGCGATCCGGCGCAGCTCGACGGGCTCGATCTCGGCCCCGAGGTGGCGGTGCTGCCGCGCGAGGGCTTCTCCGCCGCCCTGGCCGAGCTGGGCGGGCGGGTGCAGATCGACCCCGAGAGCGCGCCGGAGGCGGTGGCAGCGATCCTGCGCGGCAAGGCCGAGGTGGTTGAGGGCGCCGACCCCTGCCTGCTGCCGAAGGCGAAGAAGAACCCGGCAGAGCTGGACGGCATGCGCGCTGCCCACCTGCGCGATGCGGTGGCGATGGTGAAGTTCCTCGCCTGGCTCGATGACGCGGCACCGAAGGGCGGGCTCACCGAGATTTCGGTGGTCGAGCAGCTCGAGGGCTTCCGCCGCGAGGCCAACGAGCTGCGCGAGATCAGCTTCGACACCATCAGCGGCGCGGGGCCGAACGGCGCCATCGTGCATTACCGGGTGACCCATGACACCAATCGTGCGGTGAACGAGGGCGAGCTTCTGCTGGTCGATTCGGGCGGGCAGTACCTCGACGGCACCACCGACATCACCCGCACCGTCGCCGTGGGCGAGGTGCCGCAGGCGGCGCGCGAGGCCTTCACCCGGGTGCTCCAGGGGATGATCGCGATGAGCCGCATCCGCTGGCCGAAGGGCCGGGCGGGCCGCGACATCGAGGCGGTCGCCCGCTACCCGCTCTGGCTCGCGGGGCAGGACTACGACCACGGCACCGGCCACGGGGTGGGGGCTTACCTCAGCGTCCACGAGGGCCCGGCGCGGCTCAGCCGCATCTCCGAGATCCCGCTGGAGCCGGGGATGATCCTGTCGAACGAGCCGGGCTACTACCGCGAGGGCGAATGGGGCATCCGCATCGAGAACCTCGTGGTGGTGGAGCCCGCGCCCGCGCTCGAGGGGGCCGACAACCGCGAGATGCTGGCCTTCGAGACCCTCACATGGGTGCCGATCGACCGCCACCTGATCCTGGCCGAAAGGCTCTCGGAGGGCGAGCGGGGCTGGCTCGATGCCTACCACGCCGAGGTCTGGGCGAGGGTCGGGCCGCGGGTGCAGGGCGAGGTGCGCGACTGGCTGCGCCAGGCCTGTGCTGCGCTATAGGCGCACGGGGGTGTCGGGCGACATTTACCTGTGATGCCCTGGGGCTATATAACCCCCTCAACGAAGAACGAAGATAACAGGAGGCAAGGGATGGCCGATCACATCAGGATACGCGACGCCGAAGGAACCTGGGTTGTCCGGGCCGGCGGTGCCGTGCTGGGCGAAAGCGCCAGGGCGCTGGAACTCACCGAGGGCGACATGCCCTTCGTGATCTACTTCCCGCGGGACGACATCGCCATGGCCTTCCTCGACAAGTCCGCCACGGTCACCCATTGCCCCCACAAGGGCGATGCGCAGCATTACGACATCGAGATCAAGTCTGGCACGATCCACGATGCCGGCTGGTCCTACGAGGATCCGAAGCCGGGGATGGAGCGGATCAAGGGCCACATGGCCTTCTATGCCGGCAAGGTGACGGTGGAGCAGGTCTGAGCCCGTATCGAGGCGGAGTGCCTGGCCGAACCGGCCCGCCGCGGGGGGCCAGCCCCCCGCACCCCCGGAGTATTTGGAGCAAGAAAATGAGGCGGGGCGCCGCCGAGACAATTTGATTCACGTTGTCCATTTTCTTGCCGGAAATACTCCCGCCGGAGGCCCGAACTCTCTTCCGGAGCGGCCTCTCAGCTGTGCTCCTCCGCCGCCGTCTCGGCCAGTGCGCGGTTGTAGGCTCTGAGCGCGTCGAGGTGGAAGAGCGCGCCCAGCAGCTCGCCCTTGCCGCCGTCGCCGGCCGGCGCCACCACGGGGATGAAGCTGTGGCCGCTGCTTTCGAACATCGGCAGGGCGGTTTCCAGAGTCACGTCGGGGGCGATCAGCACGCCCGCGGCGATCATCTCGTCGCAGGTGTCGCGCGGCGCGGCGCGGGGGCTGTCGACGCCGCGCATCACCGCCGCCGCGGAATGCACCGAGAGCAGGTAGGCCTGCGGGCCCGCCGCCATGCGGATGCCGCGGCGCTCGAGCTGGGTCAGGAAGAAGCTCCGGTCGACCAGCCTGGAGGAGATCGCGGTGGAGAGCGAGACGGCGACCATCACCGCGAGGCCGGTCTGCCAGTCGCCGGTCAGTTCGAACACGATCAGCGTGGTCGAGATCGGCGCGCCCAGCACCGCCG
>CAYVQK010000294.1:0-3653 GCA_964454145.1 uncultured Oceanicola sp.
CAGAAGGGCGACACGCTCTGGGCGATTTCGCGGGAACGCTACGGCGACGGGCTGCTTTACGTGCGGGTGTTCGAGGCCAATGCAGACGCGATCCGCGATCCCGATCTGATCTATCCGGGGCAGGTGTTCGACCTGCCGGAGTGATCGCGTAAGGCGGACGGGGCGAATGTGCGCAGGCGCACTGGCATGTCCTCCGGCAGGGGCCTAAGTAAGGGCGTAGCAACCGTCAGGAAGATTTATGCCCGCCGATACAGCCCAAGCCGATCCGCAATCCGCCGCTCCGAAACGTGTGCTTTCCGATCAGGAACTCGCCGATCAGGCAGAGCGGCAATCGGCTTTCCGGGTGTTGCGCAAGGTCGCGCCCTACCTGTGGCCCGATGGCATGGGCTGGGTCAAACGCCGGGTGGTCTGGGCGATGCTGGCGCTGGTGCTGTCCAAGCTCGTCACCGTGGCGACGCCGCTGTTCTACAAGGAAGCGGTCGACACCCTGTCGAACGAAGGCGTGCCGATGCTGGCGCTTGGCGCGGTCGGGCTGACCATCGCCTATGGCATGGCGCGGCTGATGGGCGTGGGCTTTGGCCAGATCAGGGACGCAGTCTTTGCCCGGGTCGGCCAGCGGGCGCTGCGGATGCTGGCGCTGGAGACTTTCGAGCATATCCACAAGCTGTCGATGCGCTATCACATCACGCGCAAGACCGGCGGGCTGAGCCGGATCATCGAACGCGGCGTGAATGGCGTGGATTTCCTGCTGCGCTTCTTGCTGTTTTCGATCGGGCCGCTGATCCTCGAACTGATCCTCGTGGGCATCATCCTCGCGGTGCTGTTCGACATCTGGTACCTCGCCGTGGTGGCGGTGACGATCGCGCTCTATGTCTGGTTCACCTTCGCGGTGACCGAATGGCGGGTGCGGCTGCGGCGGCAGATGAACGATCAGGACACCGACGCCAACCAAAAGGCGATCGACAGCCTGCTGAACTACGAGACGGTCAAGTATTTCGGGGCCGAGGGCCGCGAGGCGGCGCGCTATGACCGCGCCATGGCGGGCTACGAGGAAGCCGCGATCAAGACCAATTACTCGCTGGCCTTCCTGAACTTCGGGCAGGCGCTGATCATCACCGCCGGGCTGGTGGGGGTCATGGTCATGGCCGCGATCGGAGTGCAGGACGGCAGCCTGACCGTGGGCGATTTCGTCATGGTCAACGCCTATATGATCCAGCTCACCGTGCCGCTGAACTTTCTCGGGACGGTGTATCGCGAGATCCGGCAGGCGCTGGTGGATATGGGGCAGATGTTCGGGCTGCTGGAGCAACCGGCCGAGATCACGGACAAGGCGAACGCGCCCGATCTGAAGGTCGACGGCGGGCGGATCACGCTGGACGACGTGCGCTTTGGCTACGATCCCGACCGGCAGATCCTCAAGGGAATTTCGCTGGAGGCGCAGCCGGGGGAAACCGTGGCCATTGTCGGCTCTACCGGGTCGGGCAAGTCGACCATCGGACGGTTGCTGTTCCGCTTCTACGACGTGCAGGGCGGGGCGCTGCGGATCGACGGGCAGGACCTGCGCGACGTGACGCAGGACAGCCTGCATCGCGCGATCGGTGTGGTGCCGCAGGATACGGTGCTGTTCAACGACACGATCGGCTACAACATCGGCTATGGCCGCGAGGGCGCGACGCAGGCAGAGATCGAAGCCGCGGCGCGCGCGGCGCAGATCCACGATTTCATCACCCGCCTGCCGCATGGCTACGAAACCAAGGTCGGCGAACGCGGGCTGAAGCTCTCGGGTGGCGAGAAGCAGCGCGTCGGCATCGCCCGGACCCTGCTGAAGAACCCGCCGATCCTGCTGCTGGACGAGGCGACCTCGGCGCTCGACAGCGAGACGGAGAGCGAGATCCAGGGCGCGTTGCAGCGCGCCGGCGAGGGGCGGACCGTGCTGATCATCGCGCACCGGCTGTCCACCATCGCCGATGCCGACCGGATCGTGGTGCTGGAACAGGGCGAGATCATCGAACAGGGCACCCATGAGGACCTGCTTGCCCGTAATGGCCGCTACGCCCAGCTTTGGCTGCGACAGCAATCGGAGGCCGATGCCGCCTGAGGCCGGCACAGGGGAGGGCACGCCATGGCAGCCGCGCGCAAGAACTATCCGCGCACACCCGACGGGCGCTATTTCGTGGCGAAGGGGCGGCTTTGGCGCTGCACCGATCCGCGGCTCGACGACAGCGCCCGCCGGGCAGAGGTCAAGGCGCTGATGCAGGCGCGGCTGGCCGTCAAACACGCCTCGGACGAGGAAGAGACCCGCGCCGCCCGCGCGGCGGTGGACGCGGCGAAACGTCGGCTGGGCGAACGCGGCCCGGTCTGGTGGGAGGACGGCGCGCCGGATGAGGGCGGGCGGCATCCCAAAAATTCAAGCTATGCCGATTGGTGGCACGGGCTTGGTGCTGAGGCGCAGGCGGCGGGGCTCTGAAGGTTTCGGGTCTCGCTCGTGGTGGTGTCGGAGCGAGGGGCCAGCCCCTCGCGCTCCCCGGGATTTATTTGGAACAGAGAAGGGGCAGGGTGGTCATTCCTGGGCCACGGCCTTGGAGGTCAGCGTGTCGAGCGCCTTGGTGATCTGGGTGAGATAGGCGGCGTCGGTTGGCAGGTCGTGGGTCGCGGCGAGGTCTTCGGGGCTGTGATAGCTGAGGCGGACCTGACCCTCGGCATCTTCCCAAGCGAGGATTTTCAGCGGCAGGTCCAGACCGGCGCGGGGGGCGTCCTGCATCGCGGGCGTGCCGAGTTTCGGGTTGCCGAAGATCAGCAACTGGCTGGGAGGCAGGGTCAGCTCGTGCTGTGCCGCGCCTTCGGCGTGGTCGATCCGGGCAAAGACCGTGGCTCCGGCGGCTTCGGCGGCGGCGCTGAGCCGGTCGATGGTCTCGGCCACCGGATAGGGGCTGGGCTTGTCGATCACCTCGGCAGCGGCGGGCAGGGCCAGTGTAGCGGCGAGCACGAGGGCAAGGCGGCGGGGGGTACGGCGGGGTAGCGGCATAGCGGTCTCCTTCAGGGGGATACCTTCAGGAGAGTAGCACATCGGCCCGGCCCTTGGGGGCCGGGCGCGCTGTTTCCGCGTGGCCGCGCGTTATTCCGCCGCCCGCAACCCGTGGCGGGGGGCCGGGGCGGTGTCGCTGTCGCCGTCGTCCCAGAGGATTTCGGTCCCCTGCAGGCGGCGAGCGTCACGTTGCAGCGCCCAGTCGCGGGCCACCCGGCTGGCGCGGCCGAGCGAGGCGCGGGCCAGCAGGCCGGCGATCCAGCGGATATAGGTGGTGGCCCAGATCCGGATGGCGAGCATCGAGGGCGTGACCACAAGGGTCAGCACCGTGGCGATGCCAAGACCGAAGACCACCGCCGTCGCGAGCTGTTTCCACCATAGCGCGGTGGGGCTGTCGATCGTGTAGCCGCCTTCGGCGAAGTCGAGGCTGAGGCCGAACATCATCGGGGTCAGCCCGGCCATGGTGGTGATCGTGGTCAGCAGCACCGGGCGAATGCGGGCCTGCGCGGTCCGGGTGATCGCTTCGATCCGGGGCATGTAGCGTTCGTATTCCTGATAGGTGTCGATCAGGATGATGTTGTTGTTCACCACGATCCCGGCCAGCGCCACGATCCCGGTGCCGGTCATG
>CAYVQK010000295.1:0-3621 GCA_964454145.1 uncultured Oceanicola sp.
AGACGCTGCTCGAGGTCAACAACATCGAGGTGATCTACAACCACGTGATCCTCGTTCTGAAAGGCGTCAGCCTGAAGGTGCCGAAGGGCGGCATCACCGCGCTGCTCGGCGGGAACGGGGCCGGCAAGACCACGACCCTGAAGGCCATCTCGGGCCTGCTGCGCTCGGAGCGGGGCGAGATCACCAAGGGGTCGATCAGCTATCGCGGCCAGCGGCTGACGGGCGAGGATCCGGCGGCGCAGGTGAAGACCGGGATCATCCAGGTGATGGAAGGGCGGCACTGCTTCGAGCACCTGACGGTGGAGGAGAACCTGCTGACGGGTGCCTACACGCGGGCCGACGGGCGGGGCGCCACGGATGCGGACCTCCAGATGGTCTACGACTATTTCCCGCGGCTGAAGGAGCGGCGAAAGAGCCAGGCGGGCTATACCTCGGGCGGGGAGCAACAGATGGTGGCGATCGGCCGGGCTCTGATGAGCCGGCCGGAGACGATCCTGCTCGATGAGCCGAGCATGGGCCTTGCGCCGCAGCTGGTGGAGCAGATCTTCGATATCGTGAAGCGGCTGAACGAGGAGCAGGGCGTGACCTTCCTGTTGGCGGAGCAGAACACCAACGTCGCCCTGCGCTTTGCCCACTACGGCTACATTCTAGAAAGCGGGCGGATCGTGATGGACGGCCCGGCCGCCGAACTGCGCGAGAATCCGGACGTGAAGGAGTTCTACCTCGGCATGAGCGAGGAAGGGCGGAAGTCGTTCAGGGACGTGCGGAGTTACCGGCGGCGGAAGAGGTGGCTGGCGTAGGGGGAGGCGGGTCAAGTCCCGCCCTACCCCCTGCTTCAGGCCTGGGCCTCGGCGCGCATCTCGGCGATCCGCGCGAGCGCCTCTTCGCGGGTGTTGCGGATGTTCGGCTCGAACCCCTGGCTCTCGGAGCGCAGGCGGATGTCGGCCTCGGTCTCGGAGCCGGGTGCATAGCGGACGGAGCCGAGCGAAGCCGCGAGGTTGAGCCGCTTGCCGCGGGAGGCGTAGCGCACCCAGGCCGCGGGCTCGATCCGGCAGCCCTCGTAGTTCACCAGGAAGAACCACTTGCGGTCGGTCTCCATGATCCGCTCTTCGATGTGGTCGTAGACCTCGTCGACGTCGCGGGAGTTGGCGAAGGTGAAGTTGGAGAAGTCGACCTCCATCACCACCTCCTCGGGGCGGAAGGTGATCCGGCGGCGGATTTCTTCGGCGGTGTTGGTGGGTGTGTGGGCGATCTTGCGCTGCCGGGAGTTCTTGAACGACTTGAGTCGCTCCAGCGCGGAGGCCCGATCCGGCAGGAGATTGGCGTCGAAGTTCTCGGTGCCGGCGCTGCGCTCGATCTGGGCGCGGGTCGCCTCGCCCACGTCGAAGCGGACGGTGCCCATGGAATAGGCCAGGTTGAGCGCCCTGCCCCGGCGGGCGAAGGCGATCCAGGCCTCCGGGTCGATCCGGTTGTCGGAGTAGTTGACGAGGAAGAACCACTTGTCCTCCCCGGAGTTTGCGATGCGCTCCTCGATCCGGTCGTAGAAGCGGTTCACCGCGCGGGAACTGGTGAAGTGGAGGCCCGAGAAATCGGCCTCCATCGTGGCGCTGTCCTCGTGAAGGGTGATGCGGGCATCGAGAAATTCATCGGAGAGCGCGGCGGATGTTGCGGCGAGCTTGGGCATGGGCCGAGGCCTTTCTTCAACTTGTACAGTTCGCGCGCATCCCGAGTATTGCACGGCATGCGGGCAAGGGAACACGCTACGTTGCCGCAGCGGCAACGCGGGCGGCAAACCGCCCAGATCAACGCAACCTGAGGAGGACAAAATGGTGCAGAGCGGTCCGGAGTGGCGCAGTGCGGAGATGCGAGCGGAGGCCATCTCGGCGGCGCTGCCGCGGCAGGTGGCACGGGCTCAGGGCCTTCCTGGCAACACGGCGCTGGCGGGCGTGGAGGCGGCGGGCGTGACCGATGCCGCAGCGCTGGCGACTCTGCCGGTGCTGCGCAAGGGCGCGCTGATGGAGGCGCAGGCGGCGCGGCGGCCGCTGGGGGGGCTCGCCACGGTGGAGGCCACGGGCTTCACCCATCTGTTCCAGTCGCCGGGGCCGATCTACGAGCCGGGGATGACGAGCGCCGAGGACTGGTGGCGGTTCGGGCCGTTTCTGCGGGCCGTGGGCATCGGCGCGGGCGACGTGGTGCAGAACTGCTTTGCCTATCACCTGACGCCGGCCGGCATGATGTTCGACAACGGGGCGCGGGCCGTGGGGGCGGCGGTGATTCCGGCCGGCACCGGGCAGACGGAGCTGCAGGTGCGGGCGGCAGCGGACCTTGGCGCCACGGCCTATGCCGGTACTCCGGATTATCTGAAGGTAATTCTCGAGAAGGCAGAGGAAATGGGAGTCGCGCTCGGGTTCACGCGGGCTGCGGTGTCGGGCGGGGCGCTCTTTCCGTCGCTCAGGGAGTGGTACGAGGCGCGCGGGATCACCTGCCTGCAGTGCTACGCGACGGCGGACCTGGGCAACATTGCCTACGAGAGCGGCCCGGGGAGCGGCATGATCGTGGCGGAGGGCGTGATCGTGGAGATCGTCACTCCGGGCACGGGCGACCCTGTGCCGGAAGGCGAGGTCGGCGAGGTGGTGGTGACCACGCTGAACCCGGATTACCCGCTGATCCGCTTTGCTACCGGAGACCTTTCCGCGGTGTTGCCGGGGCAGAGCGCCTGCGGGCGGACGAACATGCGGATCAAGGGCTGGATGGGGCGTGCGGACCAGACGGCGAAGATCAAGGGCATGTTCGTGCGACCCGAGCAGGTGGCCGAGCTGGTGAGCCGGGTGGGCGCTGCGAAGGCGCGGGTGACGGTGACGCGGGAGGACGAGCGCGACGTGATGGCTGTGGCCTTCGAAGCCGAGGGTAACCGCGAGGACACGCTGGCCGGTGCGGTGCGCGAGATCCTGAAACTTTCTGGTGAGGTCAGCATTCATCCCTTGGGAAGCCTGCCGAAAGACGGCAAGGTGATAGATGACCAGAGGTCTTACGACTGACAAACGCGCAGCTCGCCATGGGTATTGCGGGATTGCGCTCATGGGCCGCCTGAACGGTCCGGGAGGTGGGCATGAGACGAGCAGTCCTTCTGACATTGGCTTTGGTGGCCGGGCCGGCCACGGCCGACCGGGCGCTGATCCTGGGTCAGCCCGAGGGCGGGCGCGGAATATTCGGCGCGAGCGCGCCTGATCTGGCTGCCGCCTACGAGCGCGCGGGTTTCACGGTGATCGGTGGCAGCCCGGCGACGGCGGAGCTTATGCGCGAGGGGCTGGAGCGGTTCCTGGAAGGCGTAGACGGCGAGCGGCGGCTGGTGATCCACCTCAGCGGACCCTTCGTGCGGTCGGGCAGCGACTCCTGGCTGCTGGCGGACGATGCGGAGACCCCGAGCCTCGCCACGGTGGCGGGCCAGGGTCTGTCTTTGTCGACGGTGCTGGAGATCGCGTCGGAGGTGCCGGGGCAATCGGTGGTGCTGATCGGCGCGAGCGCCGCGCCGGATGACCTCGGGCCCGGGCTGGCGCCGGGGCTGGGCACGCTCGAGGTGCCGCAGGGGGTGACTGTGGTAAGAGGCCGCTCGGCAGAGGT
>CAYVQK010000296.1:0-3603 GCA_964454145.1 uncultured Oceanicola sp.
GAGCATCTGGTCGGCGGCGGTGATGACCTTGGCGTTCAGCTCGTAGCCGCGCTGGGCGGTGATGAGATCGGTGATCTCCTTCACCGCGTCGACCGAGCTGTCCTCGAGGTAGCCCTGCCGCAGCGTGCCGAGCCCCTGCTCGCCGGGGCTGGCCACCACGGGCGGGCCGGAGGCCTCGGTTTCGAGGAAGAGGTTGGAGCCCATCGCCTCGAGCCCCTTGGCGTTGGAGAAGTCGGCGAGGGTGAACTGGCCCAGGAGCTGCGGCGCGACCTGGTCGTTGAAATAGGCGTAGACCTCGCCGTCGGCGTTGATCGAGATCGCGCGGGCGTCGTCGGGGATGGTGATGTCGGGCACCACGCCGTAGCCGTCGGCGGTGACGATGAGGCCATCGGCCGAACGCTTCAGCGCGCCGTCGCGGGTGTAGGCGGAGATGCCGGAGGGCAGGGTGACCTCGAAGAAGCCGTTGCCCTCGATCGCCACGTCCAGATCTCCGCCGGTGGCCGCGAGCGATCCCTGCTGGATGTTCATCGACACGGCGGAGGGGCGGACGCCGAGGCCGATCTGCACGCCGGTGGGCAGGATGGTGCCGTCATTGGCGTTGATCGCGCCGGGACGGGCGAGCTGGCGGTAGTGCAGGTCGGCGAAGTCGGCGCGGCGGGCGTTGTAGCCGGTGGTCGACATGTTGGCGAGGTTGTTGGAGATGACATCGACGCGCATCTGCTGCGCGCTCATGCCGGTGGCGGCGATCTTCAGGGCCTGCATCGGGGTGCCTCCTTATCGGGTGAGGGTGCGGATGACCGAGTCCTTGCGGTCGGATTCCTTGTCGAGAAACTTCTGGCCGAGCTCGTAGGCGCGCTGGACCTCGATCATGCGGGCGATCTCCAGCACCGGGTCGACGTTGCTCTCCTCGATGAAGCCCTGCAGCACGCGGGCGGTCTCGGCGGGCAGCACCGCGCCGTTCGGGTTGAAGAGCGTGCCGCCCTCGCGGGTCATCGCGGTGTAATCCTCGGGGATCACCACGCCGAGCTGGGCCAGGGGGGCGCCATCGGCCGAGAGGGTGCCATCGGCGGCGAGGCTGATGCTGCGGGCGCCGGGCGGCGCGAAGACCGGTGTGCCGCCGGCATCGAGCAGCACGTGCCCGTCGCCGTTCATCAGCTCGCCCGCGGGGCCCGGCGTGTAACTGCCGGCGCGGGTGAGGCGCATGCCCTGGGGCGTCTCGACCTGGAAGAAGCCCTCGCCCTCGATGGCGAAGTCGAAGGTGCCGCCGGTCTGGCTCAGCACCCCCTGCGAGAGGTCGGTGTTGCGCACCCGCGCGGTGCCCATGGAGATCGAGCCCGAGGGGCCATCGGCGGCGCGGACCCATTCGGAGAAGATCACGCCCTCGCGGCGGAAGCCGGTGGTGGAGAGGTTGGCCAGGTTGTTGGCCACCGCGCGCATCTCGTTCATCAGGCCGGATTGGCGGGAGAGGGTGACGTATCCGGTGCTCATGGGCTCATCCTCCGGCGATCAGGGGCACGAGGGTGGACTGGAAGAAGCTGACGAGGCTCTCGGTCATGAAGCCCATGGTCAGCCAGAAGACGGCGAGAATGGCGGCGAGCTTGGGCACGAAGGTCAGGGTCATCTCCTGCACCGAGGTGAGCGCCTGGACGAGGCCGATGGCCACGCCCGCGACGAGCGCCACGGTGAGGATGGGGACGGAGATGATCACCGCCACCCAGAGCCCCTCGCGGAGCGTGTCGTAGAAGCCCGCCGCCTCCATGGGTCACACAGGCATCCGCAGGATTTCCTGGTAGGCCTCGACGACCTTGTCGCGCACCGTGACGGCGGTTTCGACCGCCAGCTCGGTTTCGGCCAATGCCTGCACCAGGGCGTGAGGATCGGCTTTGCCGACCATCGCGTCCTGTGCCACCTGCTCTGCGTTCGACAGCATCGCGGCGAAGTCCTGGGCCACGCGGGCGAAGCCTTCGCCGCCCGACTGGGTGCCCTCGTTCGGGGCGGTGGCCGGCCTGGCTCCTTCGTAGAGCCGGGCCACCTGGGACAGTTTGACATCCATTCTGGATCTCCTTCAAAGCTGCTATTTTCGCAGTATTTCCAACAGGCTCCGGGTCATCTGCCGGGCCTGGTCGAACATCTTGAGGTTGGCCTCGTAGCTGCGCTGGGCCTCGCGCGCGTCGGCGATCTCGATCACCAGGTCGACGTTGGAGCCGAGGTAGAAGCCGGCGTCGTCGGCCATGGGGTGGGAGGGGTCGAAGACCTGCGGAAGCTCGCTGTCATCGAGCCGCACCGGCGCCGCCTCGACCGCGCCGGTCATCCGGCCGCCCTCCATCACCTCGCGGAAAGGCGTGAGCTTGCGGTGGTAGCCCGGCGTATCGACGTTGGCGATGTTCTCCGACACGTGGCGCAGGCGCGAGCTCTGCGCGGCCATGCCGCTGGCGGAGACTGCGAAGCTCTTGAGAAGGTCGCTCATGCCGCCCCCTACCTGCGCCCGAGGGTGGTGCGGAGGATGCCGAGGGTGGTGCGGTAGATCGACAGCGCCATCTCGTGGCGGGTCTGGATCTCGGCCGATTTCACCATCTGGCCCTCGATCGAGACGGTGTTGCCGTTGGGGTCGCCATCGACCCCGCGCTCGATGAAGGGGCGGAGCGCCTGGGGCGGCACATCGCTCGCCACGTGGCTCGCGCGGGTTTGCCGGAGCACGAGGCCGGGGCCGCCCTGGTAGACCTCGCCGAAGCTGGCGATGTCACGCGCCTTGTAGCCGGCGGTATCGGACTGGGCGAGGTTTTGCGCCACGACCTGCTGGCGGGCGGCGGAGTGCGCGGCAAGGCCACGCGCCATGCTGAGGATCTCGAGCTGATCGAACATCGGGGTTTCTCCCACGGGCTTCAACCTCGGCTTAACCCTGATTCCTTTAGAAAGGGTTTCAGGCGCCCGGATCGCGGCGCGGAATGTGGAGAATCCCATGTCAGAGGCCTCGATTGCCCAGCTCACCGCCGAGATCGCCGCGCTGAAACCCTCCGCCTCGGTGGGCCGGATCAGTGCGGTGGGGCGCGGCGCGGTGGAGCTCACCGGCCTGTCGGAGATCGCCGCGCTGGGCGACCAGGTGTGGCTCGGCACCCAGGGCGGGCGGCTGCGCGGCGAGATCGTGCACATCGACCGGGAGCGGGCGATGGCGCTGCCCGATGGCCCGGCCGACGGCATCCGGCTGGGCGACAAGGTGACGTTGCAGGGGGGCGACGGGCTCTGGCCCGACCTGAGCTGGCAGGGGCGGATCATCGACCCCTACGGCAACCCGCTGGACGGCCGCCCGCTGGCGCGCGGCCCCGAGCTGCGGCCGCTGCGCCCGCCCGCGCCACCGGCGACACGGCGCAAGCGGCTGGGCGCGCGGCTGGGCACGGGGCTGGCGGTGTTCGACACGCTGCTGCCCGTCGTGCGCGGCCAGCGGCTGGGCCTCTTCGCGGGCTCCGGCGTGGGCAAGTCGTCGCTTCTCGGCGCACTGGGCCGGGGCCTGCAAGCCGACCGCTGCGTGATCGCCCTGGTGGGCGAGCGAGGGCGGGAGCTGCGGCACTTCATCGAGGATGTGCTGGGGCCGGAGGGCATGGCGCG
>CAYVQK010000297.1:0-3584 GCA_964454145.1 uncultured Oceanicola sp.
CCCCGTAAAGGTTCTTGTCGTGCTTCTCGACGATCTTCTCGAAGCGGCGGGCGAAGCGTTCGTCGGCCTTGGCCTTCTGTTCCAGCACCTTGCGGGCGAAGACCATGTGATCCTCGTGGGCCTCCATCATGTCGGCCATCCGCTGGTTGGTGGCGGCGCCGATGCCGGCCATGGCGGCCTGGGCCTCCTGATCGGTCTTCACCCCGATCTCGTTGATCCGGTGGGCCACGTCCTGCTGCTGGGCGGTCTTCAGCGACTTGGTGAGCGCGTCGTAGAGCACGACCCGCTGCTTGGTGTCGGTCTGCAGCTTGTTGATCAGCACCATCTGGGTCGCGGCCTGGTTCTGGAGTGAATCCACCCAGGTCTTGCCCTTCTCGATGTAGCGCTCGAGCGTCTGGCTCTTGGCCAGCTTCACCTGCTCCTGCTGCACCTTCTCGTTGTAGGCGGCGTTCAGCTCGGCCAGCTCGGTCTCGAGCTTGGTGCGCGCGGCGGCGTCCTGCTCGACGGAGATCTTGTTTTCCAGCTCGATGATCTTCGGGTCCATCGCGGTGATCTCGGCGCGCAGCGCCTCGAGCTCACCCACGGTGGCCTCGCGCTCGTCGAGGGTGGAGGAGAGGTTGGCCTCCACCTTCACCTTCTCGCCGTTCAGGATGACGAGCTGGTTTTCCAGGAGCTTCACGATCACGTCGGACTTGCTGATGAGATCCTGCAGCTTGTCGTCGATGTTGGCGGTGCGGATGCGCTCCTGCCGGAGGCTTTCGGACTTGCCGGCCGAGAAGATGCCGACGAAGCTCTCCCAACCGGTCTTGTCGCGGATCTCGGAGAAGTCCTCGGAGAAGCCCGCGGTGACGTCATCGAGGCCCATGATCAGTTCGGCGATGTTGGCGTTCATCAGCTCGGTGTGCTGGTGGACGTCCTCCAGCGTGGCGTTCTCGATGTCGATCTGGATGTCCTGGCCCTGGGCCATCTTCTGGCGGGCGGTCTCGATCCGGCTCGAGAGCTCCTCGATCTTGCCCTGGGTCTCGGCCACCTGGGCCTTGGATTTCTCGATCATCGCGTCAAAATCGGCCATTTCGCGTCCTCAAATCATGTGGTGCTGCAGCTTATGTGGGAGTTTTAACGCGGTTTGTTAATCCCTGCACCTGTCAAATGCGGTCACGGGGCGATGCCGGGCTGGGGCCACGACCCCGTCGCCACCGGGCTCGAACCGGTGGCGCCGCAGTGGCGACCCCGTGAGTATTCTCAGCGGGAAAATGATCAGGGCTGGTGCTTGGCGGGCGGAAGGCTCAGGGTGCGGGCATGTCGGAACTGGATGAGAGACTGGGCGCGGCGATCCGGGCGCGCGAGGCGGAGCTGGTGGCGCTGACCCGTGCGCTGGTGCAGGTGCCCACCTTGAACCCGCCGGGGCAGAACTACCGCGAGATCTGCGGGCTCCTGGCCGAGCGGATGGGAAAGCAGGGCTTCGAGGTGGAGCTGGTGCGGGCCGAGGGGGCGCCGGCCGACAGCACGAAGTATCCGCGCTGGAACGTCATCGCCCGCCGCGAAGGCACGCGCCCGGGCGATTGCGTGCATTTCAACTCGCACCACGACGTGGTCGAGGTGGGCCGGGGCTGGACCTTCGACCCGTTCGGCGGCGAAGTGAAGGACGGCAGGCTCTATGGCCGTGGTTCCTGCGACATGAAGGGCGGGCTGGCGGCCTCGGTGATCGCCGTGGAGGCCTTCCTCGAGGTCTGCCCGGACTTCGCCGGCGCGGTGGAGATCTCGGCCACGGCCGACGAGGAGTCGGGCGGCTATGGCGGGGTGGCCTATCTCGCGGAGCGCGGCTGGTTCAGCCCGGAGCGGGTGCAGCACGTCATCATCCCCGAGCCGCTGAACAAGGACCGGATCTGCCTCGGTCACCGCGGCGTCTGGTGGGCCGAGATCGAGACCTACGGGCGCATCGCCCACGGCTCCATGCCCTTTCTCGGGGACTCGGCGGTGCGCCACATGGGGGCGGTTCTGGCCGAGATGGAGGCCTCGCTCTTCCCGCTGCTCACCACCAAGCGCACGGAGATGCCGGTGGTGCCCGAGGGCGCCAAGCAAAGCACGCTCAACATCAATTCGATCCACGGCGGCGAGCCCGACCACCCGGCCGATTACACCGGCCTGCCCGCGCCCTGCGTGCCCGACAGCTGCCGCATCGTGATCGACCGGCGCTTTCTGATCGAGGAGGAACTGTCCGAGGTGAAGGGCGAGGTCACGGCGCTCCTGGAGAAGGTGAAAGCCGCGCGCCCCAGCTTCACCTACGAAATCCGCGACCTTTTCGAAGTGCAGCCGACCATGGCGCCCGAGGATGCCCCCATCGTGCGCACCACGGCGGCGGCGATCGAGAAGGTGCTGGCGCGCCAGCCCGATTACGTGGTGAGCCCCGGCACCTACGACCAGAAGCACATCGACCGGATCGGCAAGCTCTCGAACTGCATCGCCTACGGGCCGGGCATCCTGGACCTGGCGCACAAGCCCGACGAGTGGGTGGGCGTGCAGGACATGGTCGACAGCGCCACGGTGATGGCGCTGGTGCTGGCCGAGCTGCTGGCCCGCTGAAACGCCTATGCAGTGGGGCGGGCTGCCGTTAACCTGATGGAAACCACCCAGGGAGGCCCAGCCCCATGACCCTTCGCACAACCCTTCTGGCCGCAACGCTGCTGGCGACCCCCGTGCTGGCGCAGGACAGCATCACCCTCGGCATGGTGCTGGAGCCGCCCAACCTCGACCCCACAGGCGGCGCCGCGGCGGCCATCGACGAGGTGGTCTATGCCAACGTCTTCGAGGGGCTCACCCGCTTCGCCTCCGATGGCTCGATCGTGCCCGCCCTCGCGGCGAACTGGCAGATCTCGGAGGACGGCCGGACCTATACCTTCTACCTCCAGGAGGGCGTGACCTTTCACGACGGCACCGCGTTCGATGCCGATGACGTGGTCTTCTCGCTCGACCGCGCCCGCGCCGAGGACTCGACCAACGCGCAGAAGGCGCTGTTCGCCGGCATCGAGAGCGTCGAGGCGGTGGACCCGGCGACGGTGAAGATCACCCTCGGGCAGGCCGACGGGGCTTTTCCGTTCAAGATGGCCTGGGGCGACGCGGTGATGGTGGGCGAGGAGAGCGCCGCCGACCTTGCCACCAAGCCCGTGGGCACCGGCCCCTTCACCTTTACCGAATGGGTGCAGGGTGACCGGGTCACGCTCACCCGAAACGAGGCCTACTGGGGCGAGGCCCCGGCGCTCGCCACGGCGACCTTCAAGTTCATCTCCGACCCCAACGCCGCCTTCGCCGCGATGATGGCCGGCGATGTCGATGCCTTCCCGAACTTCCCCGCGCAGGAAACCCTGCCGCAGTTCGAGGGCAACCCGCAGTTCAAGGTGATCCTCGGCTCCACCGAGGGCGAGACCATCCTCGGGATGAACAACAAGCAGCCGCCGCTGGACAACGTGAAGGTGCGCGAGGCGATCGCCCATGCGATCAACCGGCAGGATCTCATCGACGGCGCGATGAACGGCTACGGCACGCCGATCGGCACGCATTTTGCCCCGCATAACCCCGATTACGTC
>CAYVQK010000298.1:0-3535 GCA_964454145.1 uncultured Oceanicola sp.
TCACCTTCACCCGGTTCGCCATGCCGCCATGGGTCAGCGCCTCGGCGATGGATTTGTAGGCATCCTCGAGCTGGGTGTACTTGCCGACGATGGCGATCTTCACCTCGCCGTCGGTCTTGTGGATGCGGTCATAGACATCCTCCCAGCGGCTGAGGTTGGGGCGCGGGGCAGGGGAGATCTGGAAGGCATCCAGCACCGCCTGGTCCAGCCCCTCGCGGTGATAGGCCAGCGGCGCCTCGTAGATGCTGGCAAGGTCGGGCGCGGCGATCACCGCATCGGGCCGCACGTTGCAGAACAGCGCCAGCTTCTCGCGCTCCTTCTGCGGAATGGCGCCCTCGCCGCGGCACACCAGGATATCCGGCGCCAGCCCGATGGAGCGCAGCTCCTTCACCGAGTGCTGCGTCGGCTTGGTCTTCAGCTCGCCGCTCGCCTTGATGTAGGGCAGCAGCGTCAGATGCATGAAGATGCACTGCCCGCGCGGCTTGTCCTGCGCGAACTGCCGGATCGCCTCGAAGAACGGCAGCCCCTCGATGTCGCCCACCGTGCCGCCGATCTCGCAGAGCATGAAATCCACCTCGTCCTCGCCGATCGAGATGAAATCCTTGATCTCGTTGGTGACGTGCGGAATGACCTGGATGGTCTTGCCGAGGTAGTCGCCCCGCCGCTCCTTCTCCAGCACGTTCGAGTAGATCCGCCCCGAGGAGATGCTGTCGGTCTGCCGCGCCGAGACGCCGGTGAACCGCTCGTAATGGCCGAGGTCCAGGTCGGTCTCCGCGCCGTCGTCGGTCACGAAGACCTCGCCATGCTCGAAGGGGCTCATCGTGCCCGGATCGACGTTCAGGTAGGGGTCGAGCTTGCGCAGCCGCACCGAGTAGCCGCGCGCCTGGAGCAGCGCCCCCATGGCCGCCGAGGCGAGGCCCTTCCCGAGGGAGGAAACCACGCCGCCGGTGATGAAAATGAAACGTGCCATGTGGTGGGGCTCCCGTGAATTCTGCCTTCAAATGCGTCGCGGCGCGGGGTGGATCCACGCTGCATCACGGGATTTGAGATATAGGAGATTCGCGGGCGGAAGTCTACAGCCGCCGCAACATCCTGTTGCCCGTTGTCACGCTGACGCAACGTCTTGTGGGTGGGTGGCGGAGGTGCCTTCAGGCTCCCCGCCACGCGGGCAGGGAGGGCTCAATTCGGGGTGGCCGCGCCTCAGTCGGCGGCCTGGGGCACCAGCGGCGCGTCGCCGCTGGGCGAGGGCGGCAGCAGGTCTGCGCCCGAGGGCACCGAGCCCTCGTCGGCCGGGGCCTCGTCGGGGGTGCTGTCGGTGATCCGGTCGACCACCGAGGACGAACCTGCATCGGCCGCCGCCAGGATGGTCAGCGCGATGGAGGTGCAGATGAAGCCGATGGCGAAGATCCAGGTCAGTTTGGCCAGCGCCGTCGCCGCCGCGCGGCCGCTCATCACGCCGCCGCCGCCACCGCCGCCCATCGAGCCCATGCCGCCCTCCGAGCGCTGCAGCAGCACCACGCCGATCAGGCAGAGCGCCAGAATCAGGTGGACGATGAGGAGGACGTTTTCCATTGAGCTTTCCCGCGTGGTTCGGCGGGCTATCTAATCCGTCCGTCCCAATGCCGCAACCCCTGCCGGTGCCCGCGATGCCCGTCACGATCCGCCCCGCAACCCCCTTCGACGCCCGCGCCATCGCCGAGGTGCAGGTGGCGGGCTGGCACGCCACCTACCCGGGCCTGGTGCCGCAACCGCTGCTCGACGCGATGGTGGTGGAGACCCGCGAGTTCACCTGGGCCCGGATGCTGCTGGCCCGCGAGGAGGGCGGTGCCCCGGTGCTGGTCTCGGAAACCGACGCCATCACCGGCTTCCTCTCCTTCGGCCCGCAGCGCACCGAGCGGCACAAGGCGCACTGGCCCGGCGAGGTCTACGCGCTCTACATCCACCCCACGGCGCAGGGCCAGGGCCAGGGCACCGCGCTCATGCAGGCCGCCGCCGAGGGGCTCCGCGCGATGGGCCACACCGCCGCCACCCTCTGGGTCATGACCGGCAACACCCGCGCCCGCGCCTTCTACGAAGGCCTCGGCGGCACCTTCCTCGAAGAGCAGACCGTCCCCGTCGAGGGCGGCAGCTTCGACGAAGTCGCCTACGGCTGGCGCGACCTTTCCACCCTGATCTCAAATTGAGGTTTCACCGCGCGGCCCACCCCGATATACGGGCGCGGGCTTTCCATGCAGGAGATTCATCATGGCAAACGTCGTCGTCGTCGGCGCCCAGTGGGGTGACGAGGGAAAAGGCAAGATCGTCGATTGGCTCTCCGAGCGCGCCGACGTGATCTGCCGCTTCCAGGGCGGGCACAACGCGGGCCACACGCTGGTGATCGACGGCGAGGTCTACAAGCTCCACGCGCTGCCCTCCGGCGTGGTCCGCGCGGGCAAGCTCTCGGTCATCGGCAACGGCGTGGTGCTCGACCCCTGGCACCTGCTGAAGGAGATCGAGACGATCCGCGCCCAGGGCGTCGAGATCACCCCCGACACGCTGATGGTGGCCGAGAACACCCCGCTCATCCTGCCGTTCCACGGCGAGCTCGACCGCGCCCGCGAGAGCCAGAACTCGGTGGCCAAGATCGGCACCACCGGCCGCGGCATCGGCCCGGCCTACGAAGACAAGGTCGGCCGCCGCGTCATCCGCGTCGCCGACCTCGCCGACGCGAAGACCCTCGAAACCCGGGTCGACCGCGCGCTTGTGCACCACAACGCCCTCCGCTCCGGCCTCGGGCTGGAGCCCATCGACCGTGACGCGCTCATCGCCCAGCTCACCGAGATCGCGCCGAAGATCCTGCAATTCGCCGCCCCGGTCTGGAAGGTGCTGAACGAGCAGCGCAAGGCCGGCAAGCGCATCCTCTTCGAGGGCGCCCAGGGCGCGCTGCTGGATATCGACTTCGGCACCTACCCCTACGTGACCTCCTCCAACGTGATCGCGGGCCAGGCCGCGACCGGCGTGGGCGTCGGCCCCGGCGGGATCGACTTCGTGCTCGGCATCGTGAAGGCCTACACCACCCGCGTGGGCGAAGGCCCGTTTCCCACCGAGCTCTTCGACGCCGACGGCGACCGCCTCGGCGAGCGGGGCCACGAGTTCGGCACCACCACGGGCCGCAAGCGCCGCTGCGGCTGGTTCGACGCCTGCCTCGTCCGCCAGACCTGCGCGATCTCCGGCATGAACGGCATCTCGCTCACCAAGCTCGACGTGCTCGACGGCTTCGAGACGCTGAAGATCTGCGTGGGCTACGAGCTCGACGGCAAGCAGCTCGACTACCTGCCCACTGCCGCCGACGAGCAGGCCCGCTGCACGCCGATCTACGAGGAAATGCCCGGCTGGTCGGAATCCACCGAAGGCGCCCGCAGCTGGAACGACCTGCCCGCCAACGCGATCAAATACGTGAAGCGGGTGGAAGAGCTGATCGAGTGCCAGGTGGCCCTGCTGTCGACCTCGCCCGAGCGCGACGACACCATCCTCGTCACCGACCCCTTTGCGGATT
>CAYVQK010000299.1:0-3483 GCA_964454145.1 uncultured Oceanicola sp.
GCCCGCATCCAGGTGGGCCGGATCTCGGGCTTCGGCCTCCTGGAGATGAGCCGCCAGCGGCTGCGCCCGGGCATGCTCGAGGCCACCACCCAGCCGTGCCCCTCGTGCCATGGCACCGGCCTGCTGCGCTCGGATGACAGCATCGGCCTCGCCATCCTCCGCCAGATCGAGGAGGAGGGCACCCGCCGCAAGAGCCGCGAGGTGCTGCTGAAGGCGCCGGTGGGCATCATCAACTTCCTGATGAACCAGAAGCGCGAGCACATCGCCTCTATCGAGGCGCGCTACGGGCTCTCGGTGCGGCTGGAAGCCGATGCGCACCTGATCTCGCCCGACTTCTCGCTCGAGAAGTTCAAGACAGCGACCCGCAGCATCGCCGAGGTGACCGCCCCGGTGATCTCGATCGACACCACCGACCTCCCCGATTTCGACGAGGAGGAGGAAGACGTGAGCGAGGCCGAGGCCGAAGCCGTTGAGGCCGAAGAGGCCGAGGGCGGTGACGACAAGCCGAAGCGCAAGCGTCGCCGTCGCCGTCGCCGTCGTGGCGGTAGTGGCGAGGGCGCCGGTGCCGAGGGCGGCCAGGAGAATGGCCAGGAGGCTTCGAAGGAGGCCGAGGGCGCCGGGGAAGAGTCCGAGGCCGCCGAGGGCGAGCCGCAGGAGGAAGCCGCCGATCCCGAGGCCGAGGAAGCGCCGAAGAAGAAATCCTCGCGCAGCCGGAGCCGGAGCCGCAGCCGCTCGAAGAAGAGCGAAGAGGCCGCACCCGAGGCTGAGGCAGAGTCCGAGGCCCCGGTAGAGGCCGAGGCGGAGGCCCCGGCCGAGGAAGCCCCCGCCGAGGCGCCCGCCGCCGAGGAGAAGCCGAAGCGCCGCCGCACCCGCAAGAAGGCCGTGGCCGAGGAAGCGCCCGCCGAGGTGGCCGAGGAAACGCCTGCCGAGGCACCCGAGGCCGAAGCGGAAGCCGCGCCCGAGCCCGAGGTGGCCGCCGAGCCTGCCCCGGAGCCCGAGCCCGAGCCCGAACCGGTGCTTGAAACCGCCGAGGCCCAGGCCGCCGACGAGCCGGCCAAGCCCAAGCGCAAGGGCTGGTGGTCGCTCGGCCGCTGAGCCGGGACGGATGGATGAAGATGGGGGCGTGCCTTGCCGGGCGCGCCCCTATTTCTTTTGCAGATGCCAGGTGATGCCGGTGGCGGTCTCTTCCTGGCTCAGAAGCAGGTGCCCCGACTCGGCGCAGTAATGCGGCATGTCGATGAGCGCGGCAGGATCGTCGGTCTCCACCCGCAGCACCTCGCCCGGGGCCAGCGCCTGGAGCCGCTTCGCGGTCTTCAGCACCGGAAGCGGGCAGAGCAGGCCGGTGGCGTCGAGGTGGGCATGGTGGGTCATGAACGAAGGGGTAACGGATGCGCGGGGCTTCGGGAAGAGGTGTCGGGACATGTCCCGACCTTCCGCGCTGATGCGCCACGGGCTTGTGACGGGCAGGGGGCTTTCCGCCTCGCGCCGGGCAGCTTAAAGGGGAAGACATGTTCGGGATCGACATCATGGACGCCGCGCTGCTGCCGGCCATTCTCATCGCCGTAATCGGCGGGCTGATCTCTTTCGTCAGCCCCTGCGTGCTGCCGATCGTGCCGCCCTATCTTGCCTACATGGGTGGGATCTCGATGGACGAGATGAGCGGCGAGGGCCGGGGGCGCCGGCGGGTGCTGGTGGCGGCGGCCTTCTTCGTGCTTGGCCTCTCGACGGTGTTCCTGCTGCTGGGCGCGGCGGCCTCCGCCATGGGCGGGCTCTTCCTGCAGAACCGCGAGTGGTTCACCATGGCGGCGGGCGCGGTGATCATGGTGTTCGGCGCGCATTTCCTCGGCATCTTCACCCTTCCGTTCCTCAACCGCGAGGCCCGGATCGACGCGGGCGACCGGGGCGGCTCGGCCATGGGCGCCTACATCCTCGGCCTCGCCTTCGCCTTCGGCTGGACGCCTTGCCTCGGCCCGATCCTCGGCGCCATCCTCTCGATGGCCGCGATGGAGGGCGACGTGGCGCGCGGGGCCTTCCTGCTGGCGATCTATGCGCTCGGCCTCGGCCTGCCGTTCATCGCCGTCGCCGCCTTCTTCCCGCGTCTCAAGGGGCTGATGGGTTGGATGAAGCGCCACATGGGCCAGATCGAGCGGATCATGGGGCTGCTGCTGTGGACGGTGGGGCTGCTGATGCTCACCGGCGGCTTCTCGGATTTCTCCTACTGGCTGCTCGAGATGTTCCCGGCGCTGGCGGTGGTGGGCTGAGAAGTCAGCCATCAGTGGAACGAAGATCCCGCCCGCTGCGCGCCGAAGGCGCCGGGCAGCGCCGACCCGCCCGGACGGGGCAGCGCTTCATCGACGTCTTGCCGACCTCCGAGCTACGATAACCCCTTCACCATGAAGCACACCCGCACTGGTGTTGGTGCGCCACCCCGAGGGTCGATGCCGCCCGGCGCCCCTCCAAACTTTCGCCAAATTCCCTTGCTATGGCCGCGGGATCGGCAAGGATACACCCCATGTCAGACGAGCAGCCTCAGGACGTGACGCGCCGCCGGGTGATCTACATCCCCGGCTACGATCCGTTTCATCCGCGCCGCTACCGCGAGCTCTACCGCAAGGAAAGCGCCGAGCAGGCGGCGATCTCGGGCTACGAGATCAGCCAGCACCCGTCGAAGGGGCAGGGGCCTTTCGCCTGGGGCGTGGAAAGCGTGGTGGGCGGCGCGCGGACCGAGGCGCAGATCGAGGTGCTGCTCTGGTCCGACATCGTGAAGGCCTCGATGAACCCCTCGATCCCGGCGACCTACGCCATGCTGATCCGCACCGCCTGGACCTACATCGCCTCGGGCGCGCTGTTTCGGCTGATGCGGCTCAGGAAGGGCCCGGTGATCGCCGCGCTCTACCCGATCGTCTTCCTGCTGGGCCAGCTCCTGATTGCCCTGGGCCTCGGATATGCTGCCGCCCGGCTGGGGGCCTGGGCGCTGCTGCAGCTGCCGGTGCCGGTGCACCTCGGCGTGACGGGCACGATGCTGGGGATCATCCTCTTCGTCGCGGTCAGCTGGGGCGTGCTCAGCTGGTTTCGCAAGCGCGACAACAGGTTCTTCGCCTACTACCTGATGCACGACTACAGCTATTCCGCCCGCCACAAGGGCGCCAACCCGCCCGAGCTGGAGGCGCGGATGGCCGAGTTTCGCGCCCGGATCGAGCAGGCGCTGGCCAGCGATGCGGACGAGGTGCTGGTGGTGGGCCACAGCTCGGGCGCCCATATCGGAGTGTCGGTGCTGGCCGACCTGATGCGCAGCGGCTGGCGGCAGGGCGAGGGCCCGCGGCTCGCCTTCCTGACGCTCGGCCAGGTGGTGCCGATGGTGAGCTTCCTGCCCAGGGCCGACCGGCTGCGCGCCGACCTGCACGACCTCTGCCAGTGGGACCAGATCACCTGGGTCGACGTGACCGCGCCGGGCGACGGCTGCGCCTTCGCGCTCTGCGATCC
>CAYVQK010000300.1:0-3461 GCA_964454145.1 uncultured Oceanicola sp.
CTCGACCTCGGCAGCGGCTTCTTCGGTCTCTTGCTCGACCTCGGCAGCGGCTTCTTCAGTCTCGGCCTCTACCTCAGCGGCAGCCTCTTCGGTCTCCTTCTCGACCTCGGTCTCCATTGCCTCGGTCTCGGTCTCCATCTCCTCGGTCTCGGTCATGGCTTCGCCTTCGACAGCCTCACCTTCCACCATCGGACGCTCGAACTCCGGAGCCTGCTCCAGCATCTCCTTGGAGGTGTTCACGACGAGGAAGCGGTCACCGCCTTCGTCGGTCAGGATGCGGATCTTGTCCATGGAGATGGAGACATCACGCTCGCCGAGACCAAGGAAGCCACCGATGCCGAGGATCACGGCAGTCACGTCACCTTCTGCGGTCACGATGATATCGTTGATCTCACCGATGTCGTCCCATTCCTGCTCGGCGCCGTCTGCGACGGTCGCGCCGGCTTCCATCTCGGTCTCGGAGTTGTAGATCCGCATGCCGATCAGATCAGAGGCGAGGAAGTCGGTTTCCTGCACGGCAACGCTGCCGAAGCCTTCGGAATGCGCGTCCGCGAAGGCCGCGCCGGTCATGGTCAGCACGATGGCCGTGGTGCCAAGAAAACGTTTCATTGCAAATACTCCTTCCAGATGTCGAGCGTGTTCGCTCTTCTGGAGGCACAACCCCGATCCCCCCTTTCGGTTCCCCTCCCCTGATACGATTTTAACGGCAATTTTGCCGACAACCGGAGGCGCATGTCCCGCGCCGAGCGGCCTTACTTCTTTATTCAGGAAAATGGCAGAAACGAAAAAGGCGGCCTCGCGACCGCCCCCTACCTTCTCAATTTTCCTTGCCCTCAGGCGTCGCTGCCCTTGGCCGGCAGCGCCTCGGCCAGTTCCTCAAACCCCTGCCCCGAGGCGACAAGACAGGTGATGCCATCGGTATTGGTCACGGTGATGGTCCAGCTGCCGGTCTCGTCCGAGGCGAAGATCTCGACCACCGCGTTGTTGCCCCCGAGCCCCATGGACTGGCGTGTCTCGCCGTAGCCGTCGGCCAGCCGCGTCACTACGGCCTGGCGCGGCGCGCAATTGCGCGGGTTGGGCGCGGCCTCCGTCATGGTGGCCAGCATCAGCGCTCCGGCGGCGGTGAGCGTTGTCATGTGAATGATCTTGGTCGTGCGTGTCATAGCATTTGCCTTCTCTTCGAAAGACGTGGCCCTCTGTCCGCCCTGGTGGGATTCTCCCGTCCGGACCCGGGCCGCCCCGGTTGATTGCCTCTCCGCCCGATCCTCTGGCCGGATGCGATGGGGAGAGACTGCGCCCCAGCGTTGAAATAAAGGTTAACCGGGCGGGCGGATGCCTGTCGCATTTGAGCTTTGCTGCATTGCGGCACGTTTGGGCTTGAACTTATCGCTCAAAAATGCCCCTCTGCGCGCAACAATGTTATTGACGCGAGGAGCCCACCATGTCCGCAACCGCCCGCCCGATGCGTTCCGTCCTCTATATCCCCGGCTCCAAGCCCCGCGCGCTCGACAAGGCCCGCGGGCTGCCCTGCGACGCGGTGATCTTCGATCTCGAAGACGCGGTCTCGCCCGACGAGAAGGTCGCCGCCCGTGAGACCCTTGCCGAAGCGCTGGCCGAAGGCGGCTACGGCGCGCGGCTGCAGGTGGTGCGGATCAACGGGCTCGACACCGAATGGGGCGCCGAGGATGCCCGCGCCGCCGCCGCGATGAAACCCGACGCGATCCTGCTGCCCAAGGTCGGCTCACCCGCCGATCTCGAAGCGCTGGCCGAGATCACGGGCGACATCCCGCTCTGGGCGATGATGGAGACGCCGGGCGCCATGCTGAATGCGCCGGCCATTGCCGGGCACCGCCAGTTGCAGGCCATGGTCATGGGCACAAATGACCTCGCCAAGGACCTGCAAACCCGCTTCCGCCCCGACCGGCTGCCGCTGATCACCGGCCTCGGCCTTTGCCTTCTGGCCGCCAAGGCGCATGGCGTGGCGATCGTCGATGGCGTTTATAATGCCTTCAAGGACGACGAGGGCCTGCGCGCGGAATGTGAACAGGGCCGCGACATGGGGTTCGACGGCAAGACGCTCATCCACCCCGCGCAGCTTGAGATCGCCAACGCAGCCTTCACCCCTACTGAGGAGGAAGCCACCCTCGCCCGCCGCCAGATCGAAGCCTATGAGCAGGCCCAGTCCGAGGGTCAGGGCGTCGCGGTCGTCGACGGCAAGATCGTGGAAAATCTGCATGTTGCCACGGCGCGGGAAACACTGGCAAAACTGGAGGCAATCGCAGCCATGAGCCCGGAGCCCTCCACATGACCATTCTCATCCTCGGCCTGATCCTCTGGGTCGGCGCCCATTTGTTCAAACGCCTGATGCCCGAGGCCCGCGCACAACTGGGCACGGCGGGGCGCGGCGCGGTGGCGCTGGCGCTTGTCGTGGCACTTGCCCTGATCATCTGGGGCTACCGCAGCGCCGAGTTCATCCCGGTCTGGTCCCCGCCCGCTTTCCTCACGCATCTCAACAACCTGCTGATGCTGCTGGCCTTCTGGACCTTCGGCTCCTCGGCCGCCAAGGGCGCCAAGGCATGGCCCGCGAACCGCACCCGGCACCCGCAGCTCATGGCGGTGAAGATCTGGGCCACGGCCCACCTGCTGGTGAATGGCGATCTGGCCTCGATCCTGCTGTTTGGCACCATGCTCGGTTGGGCAGTCAGCGAAGTGATCCTGATCAACCGCGCCGAGCCCGCATGGACACCCCCGCCCCACGCGGGCCGCACCACCTACATCCGCCTTGCCGTGATCTCGGCCGTGCTTTTCGCGCTGGTCGCCGCGGTACACGTCTGGCTGGGCGTCATCCCCTTCCCCCATTGACCCGGAGCTCCCCATGAAAATCTACCGCTTCCTCTCCGAAGAGGACACCTCCGCCTTTTGCCACAAGGTCACCGAGGCGCTGAACAAGGGCTGGGAGCTTCACGGCTCGCCCACGCAGACATGGGACCACGTCGCCGGGGTGATGCGCTGCGGGCAGGCCGTGGTGAAGGAGGCCCCGGGCGAGTACAGCCCCGACATCAAGCTGGGCGCGCAGTGATGTCGAAGACCAACAAGGGCCGCTTCTTCGAGGATTACCGTCTGGGCGAGGTACTGCACCATGCGGTGCCCCGCACCGTCGGCGCAGGCGAACGCGCGCTCTATCACGCGCTCTACCCCGCCCGCCACGCGCTCTATTCCGCCGACACTTTCGCGCAGGCCTGCGGCCTTGCCGGCAGCCCCTTGGACGATCTGATCGCCTTCCACGTGGTCTTCGGCAAGACGGTGCCCGATGTCTCGCTCAACGCCGTGGCCAACTTGGGCTACGCGCAGGGCCGCTGGCTGGCCCCGGTCTGGCCCGGCGACACGCTGCGCGCCGAGAGCGAGGTGATCGGCCTCAAGCAGAACTCCAACGGCAAGACCGGCGTGGTCTGGGTCCGCAC
>CAYVQK010000301.1:0-3444 GCA_964454145.1 uncultured Oceanicola sp.
GGCTGAAAAGATTTTGTGCCTGCGGCGGGAGGTATTTGGAGCAAGAAAATGAGACCGGACCCTTGCACGCCCACAGGTCGGAACAGTTTGAATCAAATGCGCCCCAGCTCATTTTCTTGCTGAAAATACTCAAAAAAACAAATAGATAGAATGCGTCGAAGGCGCGCATTTTAACTAAAGTCTACTCGTCCGGCGCGATCAGCCCGAGCCCGCGCAGGTAGATCCCTATGCCGGTCTCCAGCAGTTCCTCGGGCGGAAAGGGCGCGCGGGTGCCGGGCGAGCCGCGGGCGAAAAGCTCCACCACCCCGTGTGACATCGCCCAGACATGGGCCGAGAACATTGCCGCGGGCGGGCGCTTCTCGGGCGGCAGGCGGTCGGCCAGCCCGGCGGCGGCCTTCTCCAGCACCCCCTGGGCGCGGGCGGCGCCGCGGGCGAGGTCGGGATCGCGGGCGAGCGAGAGGCCGGCCTCGAACATCGCCTGGTAGTGGCCGGGGAACTTGCGGGCGAAGGCGAGATAGGCCCGGCCCGTCGCCTCGAAGCTGCGGATCGCCGAGGGCTGGCCGGTCTCGAAGGCGTGTTCCATCAGGTCGCCGAAGATCGCGTAGCCCTGCTTGGCCACCTCGGCCAGCAGGTCTTCCCGGCCCTCGAAGTGGCGGTAGACGGCGGCCGGCGTCACGCCCGCGTCCTTTGCCGCCTCCGAGAGGGTGAAGCCCTGCGGCCCCTTCTCCTCGATGAGCCGGATCGCCGCCTCGACCAGCGCCTGCCGGAGGTTGCCGTGATGATAGCCCCGGCGCGACATCACGCCGTCCAGATCTCCGGGCCGCCGCAGACCTTGGGATCGGGAGATGTCACCACGGTCCCGTCCTTGCCGGTGTAGTCGAGCCGGGACAGCACGGCGCGGATCGCGGCGATGCGGGCGCGGCGCTTGTCGTCGGAGCGGATCACCACCCAGGGGTTGCGGGCAGTGTGGCTCATGGCGAAGGTCTCGCGGATGGCGGAAGAGTAGGCATCCCACTTCTTCAGCCCCTCCACGTCGATCCAGCTCAGTTTCCACTGCTTCAGAGGATCCTGCTCGCGGTCGAGGAAGCGGCCGAGCTGCTCGGCCTGGCCGACGTTCAGCCAGAGCTTCACCAGGTGGATGCCGTCCTCGCTGATCATCTGCTCGAAGCCCGGGAGCTGGTTGAAGAAATGCCGCCGCTGCTCGTCGGTGCAGAAGCCGAAGACCTTCTCGACCACGCCGCGGTTGTACCAGCTGCGGTCGAACATCACGAACTCGCCGCCGGTCGGCAGCTGGCGCACGTAGCGCTGGAAGTACCACTCCGCCGCTTCGCGCTCGGTGGGCTTCGACAGCGCCACCACGCGGGCGGAGCGCGGATTGAGATTCTCCCGGAAGCGCTTGATCGTGCCGCCTTTTCCCGAGGCGTCGCGCCCCTCGTACACCACCGCCACCCGCGCGCCGCTCTCCTTCACCCAGGCCAGCATCTTCACCAGCTCGATCTGGAGCTTTTCCAGCGTTTCCTCGTACTCGTCCTTGTCCATCCGCTTGTCGTAGGGATAGCGCTCGAGGATCGTCTTGCCGCCCGCTTCCTTCACCGCCTCGCGCACCTCTTCGGGCGCCTCCTCGCGGTAGAACTGTGAGATCGCGCCGTCGAAGGGGAGGTTGGTCATGGCTCTGTCCAAGCGGTTGAAAAGGCTTGGGCGAGTATGGGCCGGGGCGGGCCTCAGCGCAATCCGGCCCGGCGGGCGGCCCGGTCGATGGCGGCGACTGTTGCCTGCGGGTTTGCATGCTGCGGCATGTGGCCCACGCCGGGCAGCTCGGTGAGCCGGGCCGAGGCGATGAGCGCCGCCATGGGGCGGGCGTGGATGTCGATGCCCACGGTGGTGTCGGCGGTGCCGTGGACGATCTCGATGGGGATGCGCAGCCCCGGATAGGCGGGGCGCAGGCGCTGGAGCGAGGCCTTCAGCTTCAGCACCTGCTGGCCATTGGCCCTGAGCGTGTCGGCCCGCACGGTGAGCGGCGCGCCGACGTGCTCGAGGTAGCCGCGCGGCGGCCGCTGGGGCTGGAAGATGTCGGCCAGCGCGTTTTCGATCCGGGCCTCGGAGGCCAGTGCCGAGATCAAAGGCACCGCAAGGGTCCGGCCCGCGGGCGATCCGGTGAGCGAGTAGAAGCCGTCGAGCGGCCCCTCCCAGGGCATCGTGGCGCCTGCGAGCGAGACCACGGCCGCCACCCGCTGCGGATGCTCCACCGCCCAGGCCATCGCCACCGCCCCGCCGTAGCTGTGCCCCACCACCACCGCCCTCTCCACGCCGAGCCGGGCCGCCAGCGCATCGAGCAGCGCCGCCTGCTGCTGGGGCGTGCCGCCGCCGGGCAGGGGCTCGGAATGGCCCAGCCCGGGCCGGTCGACGGCGATGACGCGATAGCGCCCGTCGAGCCTGTCCGCCAGGTCGAAGGTGAAGTCCCGCAGGTTGCCGCCCGCGCCGTGGATCAGGAACACCACCGGCCCGCGCCCGGCCTCGACGTAGTGCAGCCGCTGCCCCGACACCTCCACCACCGGCCCGACGGGCGGATAGGCCGCCTCCGCCGAGCGCCGCTGGCTCGCGGTGCAGCCCCCCACCAGCGCCGCGGCGGCGGCCAGGCTGATGAGAGTGAGGAGGACTTTGGAGATCACGCGGTCGGGCCCTTTCGGAAGATGTCTTCCGGGGAGTTACGCGGGAGCGGCGCGGAGAGTTTCATATCCGCGCCGCCTGCGGCCTCACGCCTTGCCGATCTCGGCGAGGTCGAAGGGGGTGCTCTGGTAGATCTCGTTGATCCAGTTGCCGTAGAGCAGGTGGGCGTGGCTGCGCCACCGGTTCAGAGGCTTCTGCGCCGGGTCGTCGTCGGGGTAGTAGTTCACCGGCACGTTGATCGGGGTGCCGTTGGCCACGTCCCGGTCGTACTCCTCCTTCAGCGTGCCGCTGTCGTATTCGAAGTGGTTGAAGATGTAGAGCGCGCGATGGGCCACGTCTTCCACCAGGCAGGGGCCGGCCTCGTCGGAGCCGATGAGGATGTTCAGCCCCGCGGCCTCCACCTCATCTGCCCGCATCTCCGTCCAGCGGCTGACCGGGATCAGCACGTCATCGGAGAAGCCGCGCAGGTAGGGCGAGGCGGGGGCAAGGTTCTGGTGGCGCAGGCAGCCGAAGAGCTTGGCCCCCAGCAGATGCTTGGGCACGCCGTGGAAATGGTTGATCATCGCCATCCCGCCCCAGCAGACACCGAAGGTGGAATGCACGTGGGTCTGGGTCCAGTCCATCACCCGGCAGAGCTCCTCCCAGTAGGTGACCTGCTCGAAGGGCAGGTGCTCGATCGGCGCGCCGGTGATGATGAGCCCGTCGAACTTCTCACCGGAGGCCTCGACCTCGGTGAAGGGCCGGTAGAAGGCCTCCATGTGCTCGGCGGCGGTGTTC
>CAYVQK010000302.1:0-3436 GCA_964454145.1 uncultured Oceanicola sp.
GCGGTGATGAAACGCACCTTCCGCGCCAGCGCCACCATCGCCGGGCTGATCGAACGCAACACCCCCTCGGCGCGCAAGTCGGGCCGGCAGGCGACCTTTTCGTCGGACATCCTCTATGACACGCTGATGCGCTACGACCCGGACCACCTCCTGCTGGAGATCACCCGCGAAGAGGCGCTACGGGGCCTCGTCGATTTCGGCCGCGTGGAAGAGATGATCGCCCGTATCGACGGACGGATCGACCATCTGCGCCTGTCCCGCGTCACCCCGCTGGCCGCGCCGCTGTTTCTCGAAATGGGCCGCGTCCCGGTCAAGGGCGAGGCCGAGGAACGTCTGCTCGCCGAAGAGGCGGAGCGGCTCATGGCGCAATCGGGCCTTGCCGAACTGACCCCGCCGCCCTCGGACAAACCGCGCTGGCGGCGCGTCGACTGACGCCGCGTATCGCCGCCCTCCCCCCTTGCGGCGCCCTGCGAAATTGGCGATGAACAAAGGATGAACGGTTACGATTTCACCCTTGCCGGCGCCCGGCTTACCGCGCTCGGTTCCGGCGCCCTGTGGTGGCCCGATCAATCCCTGCTCTGCGTCAGCGATCTGCACCTCGGCAAGGCCGAGCGGATCGTGCGGCGCGGCGGGGCCAGCCTACCGCCCTATGACACCCGCGACACGCTGACCCGGCTCGCGGCCGACCTCGCGCGGCTGCCTGCGACGACGGTGGTCTGCCTCGGCGACAGTTTCGATGACCGCGCCGCCGCCGACGCCCTTCCCGAGGAGGAACGCGAGTGGATCGCCCGCCTGCAGGCCGGGCGGCGCTGGGTCTGGATCAAAGGCAACCACGATCCCGGCGCGCTCGACATGGTCGGCAGCCACCTCGCGGAACTGCCCCTCGCCCCGCTGACCTTCCGCCATATCGCACAAAGCGGCGCCAGCGGCGAAGTCTCCGGCCATTATCACCCCAAGGCGTCGATCAACACGCGCGGTTGCAGCATCTCGCGCCCCGCCTTCCTGATCGACAGCGACCGCCTGATCCTGCCCGCCTACGGCACCTATACCGGCGGGCTGCGCAGCCGGTCGGACGTGCTCTGCGCGCTGATGCGCCCCGAAACCCGCGCCATCCTCACCGGGCCCCGCCCGGTGGCGGTGCCGATGCCCCGATAGGAGAAATGATGAGTACCGAAGCCTTCGACCGCGTGCGCCGCAGTTTCGCCAGCCAGACGATGATGCAGACCTTTGGCGCGGAGATCTCCGATGTCGGCCCCGGCCATGTCGAGATCACCGCCCCGATCCTGCCGCTGGCCCTGCAACAGCAAGGCGTCGCCCACGCCGGTCTCGCCTTCTCCATCGGCGACAGCGCAGCCGGCTACGCTGCCCTGACGACCTTGCCGCTGGACCGCGAAGTCGTCACCTCCGAGATCAAGATCAACCTGCTCGCCCCGGCGCAGGGCGACCGGCTCATCGCAGTCGGCAAGGCGGTGAAATCCGGGCGTCGGATCTGCGTGGTCACCGGCGAGGTCTTTGCCGAAACCAATGGCGAGCGCCGCCTCATCGCCATCCTGCAGGGCACCATGGTCCCGGTCCCGGCCTGAACGGCCGGGCCGCCAAGCCGCCCTACCCGCAATCTTTAAACCGTCAGCCCCTCGGGCTCCGGCAGGCCATGCGCCCGGCAGCAGGCCGTGACCGTATTGGCCAGCAAACAGGCGATGGTCATCGGCCCCACCCCGCCGGGCACGGGTGTGATCGCACCCGCGACCTCGACGCAGCTGTCGAAATCCACATCGCCCACAAGCCGGGTCTTGCCCGGCCCCTTTTCCGGTGCATCGAGCCGGTTGATGCCCACGTCGATCACCGTCGCGCCGGGCTTGATCCAGTCGCCCGGCACCATCTCGGGCCGCCCCACGGCCGCCACGACGATATCGGCCCGGCGCACCACCTCGGGCAAATCCTTGGTCCGGCTATGGGCGATCGTCACCGTGCAGCTTTCGCCCAGCAACAGCTGCGCCATCGGCTTGCCGACGATATTGGACCGCCCGATCACCACGGCATCCATGCCCGACAAGGACCCGTGATGCTCCCGCAGCATCATCAGGCATCCAAGCGGCGTGCAGGGCACCATGCTCTTCTGCCCGGTCCCCAGCAGCCCGACGTTGGAAATATGGAACCCGTCGACATCCTTGGCGGGGTCGATCGCGTTGATCACCAAGGCCTCATCAAGATGCCCCGGCAGCGGCAATTGCACGAGGATACCGTGAATTTCGGGATCGTTGTTCAGCGCCTCGATCAGCGCCAGCAAATCCGCCTGCGACGTGTCGGCGGCGAGCTTGTGTTCGACCGACTTCATGCCAACCTCGACCGTCATCCGCCCCTTTGAGCGGACATAGACCTCCGACGCCGGATCTTCGCCCACCAGCACCACCGCCAGCCCCGGCGTGATGCCGTGATCCGCATCCAGCCGCGCCACATGCTCGGCCACCTGCCCGCGCACCCGTGCCGCGAACGCCTTGCCATCCAGTATCGTTGCCGTCATCTCAGATGCCCCCTGCTTCATTTTGCCCCATAAACTCCCGCCGGAGGCCAGAGGCGCGCGGGGGTCGATCCCCCGCGCCCCTCTTCAATCACGCTCAGAACAAACCTTCAACATCGCCATCGGCATTGAGCCGGATGTTCTCCGCCGAGGGCACGCGGGGCAATCCCGGCATGGTCATGATCTCGCCGCAGATTACCACGACAAACCCCGCCCCTGCGCTCAGCCGCACCTCGCGCACCGGCACGCCAAAGCCGGTCGGTGCGCCGCGCCGGTCCGGGTCGGTGGTGAAACTGTATTGCGTCTTGGCCATGCAGATCGGCAGGTGGCCATAGCCCTGCGCCTCCCAATCCTTCAACTGGTTGCGCACCTTCTGATCCGCCAGCACCTCGTCGGCGCGGTAGATCCGCTTGGCGATGGTCTCGATCTTCTGGAACAGCGGCAACTCGTCGTCATAGAGCGGCGCGAAATTGGCGAAATCCCCATCGGCGATCTCGGCCACGCGGGTCGCAAGCTCGGCCGAGCCTTCGGAACCCAGCTCCCAATGTCGCGACAGGATCGCTTCCGAGCCATGCGAGGCCACGTAATCCTTGATCGCCTGCACCTCGGCGTCGGTATCGGTGACAAAATGGTTGATCGCCACGACCACCGGCACGCCAAAGCCCTTCACGTTCTCGATATGCCGCCCGAGGTTAGCGCAGCCCTTGCGCACCGCCTCGACATTCTCAGCGCCGAGATCGGCCTTGGCGACGCCGCCGTTCATCTTCATCGCCCGCACCGTGGCCACCACGACCACCACCGAGGGGTGCAGCCCGGCCTTGCGGCATTTGATGTTCATAAATTTCTCCGCCCCCAGATCGGCGCCGAAGCCCGCTTCGGTGACCACGTAATCGGCCAGCTTCAGCGCCGTCGTGGTGG
>CAYVQK010000303.1:0-3363 GCA_964454145.1 uncultured Oceanicola sp.
CTGATCCGCGACAGCGAGAACGTCGACTATTACGCCACCTTCGACAACTTCAAGGTCGGCGTGCAGCAGGCCACCTCGCTGGTGAACGGCCTCAAGGAGCGCTTCGGCGACGGCCCCTATAACGTCGAGCTCTTCGGCGGCTCGCCCGACGACAACAACGCCTATTTCTTCTACGACGGCGCCATGTCGGTCCTTCAGCCGCTGATCGACGACGGCACCGTGGTGATCGGCTCCGGCCAGATGGGCATGGACACCGTCGGCACGCTCCGCTGGGATGGCGCCGTGGCCCAGGCCCGGATGGATAACCTCCTCTCCGCCCACTACACCGACAAGGAAGTCCACGGCGTTCTGTCGCCCTACGACGGCCTCTCCATCGGCATCCTCTCCTCGCTCAAGGGCGTGGGCTACGGCTCCGGCGATCTCAAGATGCCGATCGTCTCGGGCCAGGACGCCGAGGTGCCTTCCGTCAAGTCGATCCTCGCCGGCGAGCAGTACTCCACCGTCTTCAAGGACACCCGCGAACTCGCCCGCGTCACCGTGGGCATGGTCGATGCGGTGCTCGGCGGCGGCGAGCCCGAGATCAACGACACCGAGACCTACGACAACGGCATGAAGGTGGTCCCGTCCTACCTGCTCGAGCCCGTGTCGGTCGACGCGTCGAACTGGGAAGAGATCCTGATCGGCTCCGGCTACTACACCATGGACCAGATCCAGTAATCCCTTCGGGGGTTCTCCCGGGGCCTGCGCTCACGTGGTGCAGGCCCCACCAATGGCGGAGGCTGCGAGCATGACTGCACTGCTCGAAATGCGCGCGATCACCAAGGAATTTCCAGGCGTGAAGGCCCTCGACACCGTCAACCTGACGGTGAAGGAAGGCGAGATCCACGCGCTGGTGGGTGAGAACGGCGCCGGAAAATCCACACTGATGAAGGTGCTCTCCGGGGTCTACCCCGTGGGCAGCTACGACGGCGAAATCCACTACGAGGGCGGGTTGGCCGAGTTCCGCAGCATCTCCGACAGCGAGGCGCGCGGCATCATCATCATCCACCAGGAGCTGGCGCTGGTGCCGCTCCTGTCGATCGCCGAAAATCTCTTTCTCGGCAACGAGCGGGCCAAGGGCGGCGTCATCGACTGGCGCGAGACCAACCGACGCACCGAGGAGCTCCTGCGCAAGGTCGGCCTCAAGGAACCGCCGACCACGATGGTCGACAGCATCGGCGTCGGCAAGCAGCAGCTGGTCGAGATCGCCAAGGCCCTGTCGAAGGAGGTGAAGCTCCTCATCCTCGACGAGCCCACCGCCGCGCTCTCCGAATCCGACAGCCAGGCCCTGCTCGACCTCATGCTCGAGCTGAAGGCCCAGGGCGTCACCCAGATCATCATCAGCCACAAGCTGAACGAGGTCCGCCGCGTGGCCGATACCGTCACCGTCATCCGCGACGGAACCACCGTCAGCACCATGGACGCCCGCGGCGGCGGCATCACCGAAGACCGCATCGTCCGCGACATGGTCGGCCGCGACATGGCCAACCGCTACCCGCCGCGCGAGCGCCGCTCCGGCAACATGCTGATGGAGGTGAAGGACTGGACCGTCTGGCACCCCGAGCACGCCGACCGCAAGGTGATCAAGAACGCCAGTTTCACCGTCCGCGCGGGCGAGGTGGTGGGCATCGCGGGCCTGATGGGCTCGGGACGCACCGAACTGGCGATGAGCCTCTTCGGCCGCAGCTACGGCCGCAACATCTCAGGCTCCGTCGAGATCGGCGGCAAGCCGGTCGATACCTCCACCGTGCCCCGCGCCATCCAGGCAGGCCTCGCCTACGTCACCGAAGACCGTAAGTCGCTCGGCCTGATCCTCGAAGAGGACATCCAGCGAAACATCACCCTCACCAACCTGCCCGCCGTCTCCACCTCGGGCGTGCTGAACGAGGCCGAGGAAACCCGCGTTGCCGAGAAGTATCGCGCGGCCATGAACATCCGCACCCCCTCGGTGTTCCAGAAGGTGATGAACCTCTCGGGCGGCAACCAGCAAAAGGTGGCGCTCTCCAAGTGGCTCTTCGCCGAGCCCGAGGTGCTGATCCTCGACGAACCCACCCGCGGCATCGACGTGGGCGCCAAGTTCGAGATCTACGGCATCATCAACGAACTTTCCGAGCAGGGCAGGGGGGTGATCATGATCTCCTCCGAAATGCCCGAACTGCTCGGCATGTGTGACCGCATCTACGTGATGAACGAAGGGGCCCTGGTCGGAGAACTCTCCGCCGAAGAGGCCAGCCAGGAGCGCATCATGTCGCTCATCGTGACCGATTGAGGAAGACCCATGGCACTCGCAGAACATACCGAAGACCACGCCCACCGCGGCATCGGCAGCTACCTGAAGAGCCACCTGCGCGAATACGGCCTGCTGCTGGCCCTCATCGCGATCATGGTCTTCTTCCAGATCGTCACCGAGGGCACGCTGCTCCGGGCGGTGAACATCACCAACCTGCTCCTGCAGAACAGCTACATCATCATCATGGCGCTGGGCATGCTCATCGTCATCGTGTCGGGCAACATCGACCTCTCGGTCGGCTCGGTGATGGGCTTCATCGGCGCACTTGCTGCGGTGATGATCGTGAACTGGGGCTGGAACACCTGGCTCGCCGCCGCCGCCTGTCTCGTCGTCGGCGGGGCCATCGGCGCGGCGCAGGGCTACTGGGTCGCCTACTGGAAGATCCCGTCCTTCATCGTCACGCTCGCCGGCATGCTGGTGTTCCGCGGCGCCTCGCTCTGGCTGCTCGAAGGCCAGTCCGTCGGCCCCTTCCCCCGCGAGTTCCAGGTCATCGCCAACGGCTTCATCCCCGATCTATTCCCCTCCGGTCTCGGTGAGAGCCTGGCCGGCCTCTTCGGCGCGCGCCAGGTCAACGTGCTGGCCCTGCTCACCGGCGTCGTCGCTGCCGCCATCATCACCTGGCTCGGCATGCGCCAGCGCGCGCGCAACAAGAAATACGGCATCGAAGGCGAGCCTCGCGGCTTCTTCGTCGCCCGCAACGTCATCGTCTCCGCCGCGCTGATCTTCATCTGCTACAAGCTGGCCACCTTCCGCGGCCTGCCCAACGTGCTGATCACCATGGGCGTGCTGACGATCATCTACGCCTTCATCACCGAGCAGACGACGATCGGCCGCCGGGTCTATGCGCTGGGCGGCAACGAGAAGGCGGCCAAGCTCTCGGGCATCAAGACCGAGCGCCTGACCTTCCTCGCCTTCACCAACATGGGCGTGCTCGCGGCCATCGCCGGCCTCGTCTTCGCCGCGCGTCTGAACACCGCCACCCCCAAGGCCGGCTTCGCGCTCGAACTCGACGTGATCGCAGCCGTCTTCATCGG
>CAYVQK010000304.1:0-3349 GCA_964454145.1 uncultured Oceanicola sp.
CAGGCGCAGGTAATGCTCGGCGTGCTGCTGGAAGTTCTCCGCCGCCACCCGGTCGTTGCCGAGCTGCGCGTCGCGGAACAGCTGCTGGTACTTGTCGATGATCTGCTGGGGCGTACCCCGCACCTTGCCCTCAGGGCCCGAACTGTCGAACACCCGGTTGACGATATTGCCCATCGAGCGCGAGCGGTTCCCCTTGGAACGCGAACGTGACTTGGAAGATCTCATGTATACTACGGTCCGCCTTGTTGCGGTTTTTGCCAGACCCGGCCGCTGGTGAGCGGTCTTGAAATGACGGGGTCGGCGATTGGATGACAGCGAGAGGGAGTGCGCATCCGCACCGCGCCTCTCACCATTGGTTATATGTCCTGATCGGCCCGTGACAAGCGAAAAATCACGTGAATGCGCCCCGTTGCCCCTCCGAAACGGCATAAAACAGCCCACAACGCACCGTTTCAGCCCCGCGCAGCCACAACCCGGTCGCGCCCGTCGAAGTCCGGCAGCACCCGGCAGTCCGTGAGCCCCGCCGCCTCGAACAGCGCCGAAACCGCCGCGCCCTGGGTCGGCCCGATCTCCACCAGCACCCGCCCGCCCGGCGCGAGGTGGTCTCCCAGCCCCGCCGCGATGGCGCGATAGGCCCCCAGCCCGTCGCCCCCGTCGGTCAGCGCGCCCCGCGGCTCATGCGCCAGCTCCGGTGCCAGCCCCGCCATCTCATCCTCGGCGATGTAGGGCGGGTTCGACACGATCAGGTCGTAGCGCCCCCGCAGCCGCCCGTACCAGTCCGACAGCACGAAGCCCGCGCGCCCATCCAGCCCCAGCGCCGCCGCGTTGCGCTCCGCCACCGCGATCGCGCCGGGCGAAATCTCCAGCCCCACGCCCCGCGCCTCCGGTCGTTCCGCCAGCAATGTCAACAGGATACAGCCCGAACCTGATCCAAGGTCCAGCACATCGCGGAAGGGCTCCTCCAGCGCCGCGGCCACCAGCATCTCGGTCTCCGGCCGCGGGTCCAGCACCTCCGGCGTCACCGCAAAGCGCCGCCCCCAGAACTCCCGCCAGCCGCGGATGTGGCTCATCGGCTCCCGCGCCGCCCGCCGTGCCAGCATCTCCTCGAAGCGCGCCAGCTCGCCCGGCTCCAGCGGCCGGAAGCGCGCCACCAGCATCCCCGGCTCCAGCCCCAGCACCGCCTCCAGCATCAGCCGCACATCGCGCGCGGGCGCCGCCACGCCAGAGCCCTCCAGCCGCGCCAGGCCATGGGCCAGGCAGGCCTGCAGGCTCTCCATCAGCCGGCCATCTCCGCCAGCTTCCGCGCCTGGTCATCGGCGATCAGCGCCTCGATGATCTCGCCCATCTCCCCCTGCATCACCCGGTCGAGCGAGTAGAGCGTCAGGTTGATGCGATGATCGGTCACGCGCCCCTGCGGAAAGTTGTAGGTCCGGATCCGCTCGCTGCGGTCGCCCGAGCCCACCTGGCTCTTCCGGTCCGCACTCCGCTCCGAATCCACCCGCTGCCGCTCGAGGTCATAGAGCCGCGTCCGCAGCACCTGCATGGCGATCTCGCGGTTCCGGTGCTGGCTCTTCTCGCTGCTCGTCACCACCACGCCCGTCGGCAGGTGAGTGATCCGCACCGCCGAATCGGTGGTGTTTACATGCTGCCCGCCCGCCCCGCTCGAGCGCATCGTGTCGATCCGGATGTCGGAGGCCGGGATGTCGATATCCACCTCCTCCGCTTCCGGCAGCACCGCCACCGTCGCTGCGCTGGTGTGAATCCGCCCGCCGCTCTCCGTCTCCGGCACCCGCTGCACCCGATGCACCCCGCTCTCGAACTTCAGCCGGGCGAACACGCCTTCGCCCTTCACATGCACCACCGCTTCCTTCACGCCGCCCAGCTCGGTCTCGGCCAGCTCCAGCACGTCGAAGCTCCAGCCCTGCGCCTCGGCATAGCGCTGGTACATCCGCAGAAGGTCACCGGCAAAAAGCGCCGCCTCCTCGCCCCCCGTCCCGGGCCTGATCTCGATCATCGCAGGCCGCGCGTCGGCGGCATCCTTCGGCAGCAGCGCCACCTGCAGCGCTTCCTCGATCTGCGGCAGCCGCGCCTTCAGCCCGGGCAGCTCCTCCTCCGCCAGCTCGGCCATCTCCGGATCACGCAGCATGGCCTGCGCCTCCGCGATATCCCGCTTCACCTGCCGCCAGGCGCCGATCTGCTCCACAACGGGCTTCAGCTCGGCATACTCCCGCCCCAGCCGCGCAATCTCCTCGCCGCTCACGCCCGCGTTCATCCGCGCCTCGATATACTCGAAGCGTGCGGTGATCTCCGCCAATCTGTCGTCCGAAACCATGGCCACCCTCTCCCCCATCACCGCGCTTTGGTCAAGGCCGCGCCCGTGCTACCCTTCCGTCATGAAACGGCTTCTCGCGCTCCTGCTGCTGGCCACCCCCGCCTCTGCCGAAGGCCCCTCCGGCAGCAAGGCGCTGGACTGCTACTGCACCAACAGCACCGGCGGACGGGTCGAACTGGGCGAGAGCATCTGCCTCACCGTCGACGGCCGCAGCTTCACCGCGCAATGCCAGATGTCCCTGAACGTGCCGATGTGGCGCGAGATCCGGCCGAACTGCCTCAGCTCTTCCCTGCGCCCAGGCCAGCTTCCGCACTCCACCGCTCCAGCCGCTTCCGGTTGACCCCGAGGTCGCTGCGCCCGTAGACGAGATGCGCATGCACATGCAGCGCCCCCGCCGCGTCGCGCCAGACCCGCGTGATGTCCGGAAACCGCCAGATCACCGAACGCGTCACGTAAGTCCCCGCCCGCGGCGAGACCGTCCGCTCATCCGCCAGCGCCACCGCCTTCAGCCGCGCCTCCGCATCCGCAGGCGCCCCGGGGATCACCAGCTTCGCGCCCCCGGGCAGATCATGCCACCCGGGCCCGTCGGGCCCCGGCTCGGCCGAAAGCCGCGCCTCCGGCAGGGGCGCGAGCCGCACCCAGGCCATCGCCCCCAGAAACAGCGCCGCCAGCGCAATCACAGCCCACTTCAGCACCGCCCCTGCTCCATTTTCTTGCTGCAAATACTCATGCACGACAGCCGCAACACGCACTCCGCCAGGCTGGAGCGCCCCTAGTTCGAGCCCCCCTCCGGCGCCGCCTCCTCCGCAGGCGCTGGGGCCTCTGCCGGAGCCTCCTGCCCGGCAGGCTCCTCGGCCGCCTCCGGCGCCGGCTCTTCCGCAGGCTCAGCCGCCGCCTCGGGCGCCGCCACCGGGTCCACCTCCGGCACCGGCACCGGTTCTGGCGCCCCGGCCTGCTCCATCGCCGCCGTCAGCGCCCTGATCTCCGCCGCCTGCGCCGCCACCGCCTCCTCGAGCC
>CAYVQK010000305.1:0-3346 GCA_964454145.1 uncultured Oceanicola sp.
GGCGTGACGGAGGCGGTGACGGCGGTGACCTCGACCGGCACGCGCGCCAGCACCGTGTTGCCCTGGCGCATGACGTAGCGCAGCTCGTAGCTGCCCGGTTCGGCGGGCAGGCGAAGGTCGACCGGCGTGCCATGGCGGGTATAGGCATAGGCCTCGGAACGGGCATCGTCGGCATCGGGTCTGGCGACGGACACGAAGTCGTTGGGGTAGTCCGGACCGGCCCAGCCGACCTGCACCGTGCCGCCCGCGGGAAGGGCAGCCGGCGCCGTCAAGCTCGCCTCGACCGGGGTGATCTCGATGATCCGCGTGGCCAGCGTCTTGCGGCCCGCGCCGAGGCGATAGCGCAGCTCGTAGCTGCCCGGCTCCGGCGGCATCTCCAGCTCGAGCGGCGAGCCTTCGCGGGTATAGGCGTAGTTGATGTCGTTCGGCTCGCCCGGGCGGTTCACCGAAATGTAGTCATTCTGCTCTTCGGGGCCGGTCCAGCGGACGGGGATGGTGCTGCCGGCGACGGCGGTTTCGGCGGCTTCGAGCGTGGCGGGCGGCGCGTAGGGGGGCAGCTCGACGGTGACTGTCTTGCGGATGCTGCCGACGCCGAAGACGGCCTCGGCACTGGCCTCGTCGGAGGGGCGCATCACGGTGACGCGGTACTCGCCCTTCTCCAGCTCGGTGGCGAAGCCGGGCTCGTTGAGCGGGCCCTGAAGCAACGTGTCGCCGGCGTAGAGATCCCAGACCAGCGGCTCGCGGATGACCGGGCCGTGCTTGCCGTCGGTGGCCTGGAAGAGGACTCGGACGGGGGCGGCGGGGAAGACGACCATGATGTTCATGGCGGCGCCGGCGACGGTGAAGGCGGTTTCGCGGCTCATGCCGTCATCGGGGCGAGTGGCGCGGACGAGGTAATCGCCATCGGGCAGCTCGGTCTCCATGCCGGATGGGGCGAGGATCGCCTCGCCCACGGGGCTGCCCTCCTGGGAGATTTCCCAGGTGAGGGTGCCGTCGACGAAGCCGCCGTTCTCGCCCTCGGTGGCGAAGAACTTGAGGCCGCGGACCTCGATGATCTCGGCCGGTTCCTCGACATCGACCACGGCGACCATGGCCACGGCGAGCTCTTCGGCGTTGGAGGCCTTGATGAACTGGCCGCCGGTCTCGTCGGCGATGCATTGCATCTGGCGCAGGGCCTCGGCCTCGGACACGTCGAAGCCGACGACGTGGGCGGTGAAATCCACCCCCGCGGCCTCGAGCGCGGCGGCGGCGGCGCAGGGATCGGGATCGCAGGTTTCGATGCCGTCGGAGACGAGGATGACGGTGGCCTTCTCCTCGGTGTAGCGCAGCGCCTCGGCGGCCTGGCGGACGGCCTCTGTCATCGGGGTCTTGCCCTTCGGGCTGACCGCGTTGACCGCGTCCTGGATCGCCGGCTTTGTGCCGGTGCCGGGCTGGACGACGGTTTCGATATCGGCGCAGTCGCCCTTGCGGCGGTGGCCGTAGAGGGTGAGGCCCAGCTCCTGCTCGTCGGGGATGGTGCCCAGCACGGTGCCGACGACCTCCTGCGCGATGGTGATCTTCGCCTTGCCGTCGATCTGGCCCCACATGGAGCCGGACCCATCCATCACCAGAATCGCCCGGGGGCGCTCCTGGGCCAGGGCGGTTGTGGCGAAAAGGGTGCACAGGCAAAGGGTTAGCGCGCGGAGCATGGGTAAAGGCCTCTTTGTCGAAAATGACTTACGCGAAGTTAAGCACGCGCCGCGCGCTGCCGCAAATTGACCGCGCCGCGACGGCGGGCCACAAGCGGCGGATGATCCGTTCTTCCGACCGCACCAACTGGCCGCTGGTGGCCCTGCTCTACGCTCTCGGCCTGCTGGCGGCGGGGCATTTCGCCAAGGCGGCGCTGACGCTGGGCGCGCTGGCGGAGCGCTACCCCGGGGCCGGCGGCGCGCTGCCCTTCGCGGTGTCGATGACGAGCATTGCGGGGGTGATCTTTGGCGCCACGGCGGGGATCGTTGTGGCGCGGCTGGGGGCGCGGCGGGTGCTGCTGGGGGCGGTTGCGGGCGGCGTGGTGCTGGCGGGGCTGCAGGCGCTGCTGCCGCCGCTCTGGGCCTTCTTCGGGCTGCGGCTGCTGGAGGGGTTCTGCCACCTGGCCATCGTGGTGGCAGCGCCGACGCTGATGGCAGCGGTGGCAAGCGACGGCGCGCGGGGCGCGGTGATGGGGCTCTGGGGCACCTTCTTCGGGGTCGGGTTTGCGTTGATGTCGGTGGCCGAAAACCTTTTGGGAACGGGGCTTTACTGGGTGCATGCGGGGCTGTTGGCGGCCGTGGGCGCGGCGATTGCGCCGATCCTGCCGCGGGGCGTGGCGCGCGGGCCTGCGGTGGCGGAGGGCTGGCTGGAGCGGCACGTGGCGATCTACACCAGTCCGCGCCGCTTTGCCCCGGCGCTGATGTTCTTCTGGCACGCGCTGATGTTCCTGTCGCTCATCACCTTTCTGCCCGAAACACTGGGCGGGTGGACGGCGCCGGTGCTGCCGCTGGTGGCGCTGGTGGGCACCTTCGCGGCGGGAGCGGCGACGCGGCGGGTGGCGCCCGACCGGCTGGCGATCGCAGCCTTCCTGACGGGCGCGGGGCTGATCGTGCTGTTCTGGGCGCTGCCGGGCGCGCGGGTGCTGATCGCGGTGCCGATGCTGCTGGCATTCGGGGCGGTGCCGGGGGCGGCCTTTGCTGCCGCGCCGTTGCTGAACCCGGCGCCTGCCGACACGGCGCGGGCCAATGGTGCCATCGCGCAGTTCGGCAACATCGGCACCGCGCTGACCCTGCCGCTCTTCTCGGCCTTCGCCGGGCTCGGCGGGCTTGTGGGGCTGGCGGTGGCGATCTCGCTGGCGGGTTCGGCGGCGGTCTGGCTGATTTTCCGGCGGGTGCGGGCGGGGTGACACTTTGGTGTCAGCATGTTTACGGAATGTTCTCACTTTTGTGTTGGCGAGCCGCGGGCGCTGCACTATCTCTGGCTCTTGTGAACCGCCGGGGGTGACATGGCCGAGTTGAAGCATATCGAGGTGCGGGGTGCGCGCGAGCACAACCTGAAGAGCATCGACGTGGATATTCCGCGCGACGAGCTGGTGGTGATCACGGGGCTCTCGGGGTCGGGCAAGTCGAGCCTCGCGTTCGATACGATCTATGCCGAGGGGCAACGGCGGTACGTGGAGTCGCTGAGTGCCTACGCCCGCCAATTCCTTGACATGATGGAGAAACCCGATGTGGACCACATCAGCGGGTTGTCTCCGGCGATCTCGATCGAACAGAAGACCACGAGCAAGAACCCGCGCTCGACCGTGGGGACGGTGACGGAGATCTACGACTATCTC
>CAYVQK010000306.1:0-3346 GCA_964454145.1 uncultured Oceanicola sp.
GGCCGATCGCCATCGCCTCGCCCACCGATTTCATCGAGGTGGTGAGGTTCGGCTCGGCGCCCGGGAACTTCTCGAAGGCGAAGCGCGGGATCTTGGTGACGACGTAGTCGATGGTCGGCTCGAACGAGGCGGGCGTCGCGCCGCCGGTAATGTCGTTCTTCAGCTCGTCGAGCGTGTAGCCGATGGCGAGCTTGGCCGCGACCTTGGCGATGGGGAAGCCGGTGGCCTTCGACGCCAGCGCCGAGGAGCGCGAGACGCGGGGGTTCATCTCGATCACCACCATGCGGCCGTCGGCGGGGTTGACCGCCCATTGCACGTTGGAGCCGCCGGTCTCGACCCCGATCTCGCGCAGCACGGCGATGCTGCCGTTGCGCATGATCTGGTATTCCTTGTCGGTCAGGGTGAGGGCGGGGGCGACGGTGATGGAATCACCGGTGTGCACGCCCATCGGGTCGACGTTTTCGATGGAGCAGATGATGATGGCGTTGTCGGCCTTGTCGCGGACGACCTCCATCTCGAATTCCTTCCAGCCGAGGAGGCTCTCGTCGACGAGGATCTGGCCGACGGGGGAGGCATCCATGCCGGTGCGGCAGTAGTGGATGTAATCCTCGCGGTTGTAGGCCACGCCGCCGCCGGTGCCGCCGAGGGTGAAGGCGGGGCGGATGATGGCGGGCAGGCCGATGTGCTCGAGCTCGCCGAGCGCGATCTGCACGCCGGCCTCGAGGTCGCGCTTGCCGCTGTCGCGCAGCGGGGCGGTGACGATGGTGGCCTTGGGGTTCTCCAGGCCGATCCGGTCCATCGCCTCGCGGAAGAGCTTGCGATCTTCGGCCATTTCAATGGCTTCGCGCTTGGCGCCGATCATCTCGACGCCGAACCTGGCGAGCACGCCCATCTCCTCGAGCTTCAGCGAGGTGTTCAGCCCGGTCTGGCCGCCCATGGTGGGCAGCAGCGCGTCGGGGCGTTCCTTCTCGATGATCTTCGCCACCACCTCGGGGGTGATCGGCTCGATGTAGGTGGCGTCGGCCAGCTCCGGGTCGGTCATGATGGTGGCCGGGTTGGAGTTGACCAGGATCACCCGGTAGCCCTCCTCGCGCAGCGCCTTGCAGGCCTGGGCGCCGGAGTAGTCGAACTCGCAGGCCTGCCCGATGACGATGGGGCCTGCTCCGATGATCATGATGGACTTGATATCGGTTCTTTTCGGCATGGTCGTTCCCCGGGTCGGCGCAAATTGTCGTGGGTTATAGGGATGGAGAGGCCGAGGGCAAGGGGGTGCGGGGCGGTTGGGGAAGATTAGCTGCGGCCGGGCGTGAGCGGCTGTTCATTTTCTTGCTCCAAATACTCCGGGGGGTGTGGGGGGCTGGCCCCCCACTGGCGCGACGGTGCAGCCGGGCGACAGGCGCCGGGCTATTGCGCGGCGTGGAGCATCCGGGGCGCGTCGGGGCGGTAGAGGTAGTCTCGCGTGACCGGCACGGCGTATTTGTCGCGGGCGAGCTGGTAGTGGAACACGGCCTGGGGGCCCTCCTCGAAGGAGGCCTCGCAGGCGCAGAGGTAGAAGCGCCACATCCGGACGAACTGCTCGTCATACTGGCTGCGCACCCAGTCGAGCGAGGCCTCGAAGCGGTCGCGCCAGGCGTGGAGGGTCGGGCCGTAGTGGCCGCGCCAGATTTCGAGGTCGGTCGTGCGCAGGCGGGCGGCCTCGATGGCGGGGGCCAGCTCGGACTGGGCGGGGATGTAGCCGCCGGGGAAGATGTATTTCGACAGCCAGGGCGAGGTGGCGTGGGGCCGGGCGAGGTTGCCGATGGTGTGGATCAGCGCCACGCCTTCGGGTGCGAGCAGGTCGTGCACGCGGTTGAAGTAGGTCGAGAACTGCGGCAGGCCGACGTGCTCGAGCATGCCGACCGAGACGATGCGGTCGAAGCTGTCGTCGAGCTTGCGGTAGTCGATGAGGCGGAACTCGACTTGGCCCGCGAGCCCTTCGGCCTCGGCGCGGGCGCGGGCCTTGGCGAGTTGGTTCTCCGAGAGGGTCACGCCCGTCACCTGCGCGCCATGGTCGCGCGCCAGGCTCAGCGCCATGCCGCCCCAGCCGCAGCCGATGTCGAGCACCCGCATGCCGGGTTCGATCCGGAGCTTGGCGGCGATATGGGCCTTCTTGGCCGCCTGGGCCTCGTCCAGCGTCATCCCGGGGCGGGAGAAGTAGGCGCAGGAATACTGCATGTCGGCGTCGAGCATGCGGGCGTAGAGATCGTCGGAGATGTCGTAGTGGTGGCGGACGTTGCGGCTGGAGCGGGCGATGCCGTTGCGGGTGGCGAGCGCCCGGGTGGCGATGCGCAGGGTGTCGGCGGCGCGGAACCAGGGCGGCATGGTGCCCTGGTTGAGGTTGCGGACCATGAGCGCGAGGAAGCCGTAGCAGTCGTCGTCGGCCAGCGTGAGGCGGCCGTCCATGTAGCCTTCGCCGATGCCAAGCTGGGGCCGGAGGGCGATGTCGCGGAGGATGCTCTCCTCCGTCAGCCGGCCCTCGACCTCGAGGTCTCCGCCCGGTCCATAGGTGCTGCTGCTGCCATCGGGCCAGTGCAGCGTGAGCCGACCGTCCACGATCATGCCCCGCAGGAGCATGTCAATCATACGTTTCCACATTGGTTCACCCCCCGCAGTTGAGCGTGCGCCGCCTCCCAAGATGGTTAACGCAAAACAGAATGGAACAGTTTCACGTTGCGTCAAGTCTCGCCTAAAGCCTGGAACCCGGCTGGCCGGGCCCTGCCAGCGTTGGGCCGGGTTGACTTCCGCGCGGCAAGGCGGTGTATCGGCGCGAACCGATACGTGCGACCTGAAGGGACCAGACCATGCATGCCTACCGCAGCCATACCTGCGCCGCATTGACGAAGGACAACGTGGGCGAGACCGTGCGTCTTGCCGGCTGGGTCCATCGGGTGCGCGACCACGGGGGCGTGCTCTTCATCGACCTGCGCGACCATTACGGCGTGACGCAGGTGATCGCCGATGGCGACAGCCCGGTGTTTGCCGAGCTTGAGAAGGTGCGCAGCGAGTGGTGCATCCGGATCGACGGCTCGGTGAAGGCGCGGGACGAGGCGCTGGTGAACCCCAAGCTGCCGACCGGCGAGATCGAGGTGTATATCCGCGACATGGAGGTGCTGGGCGCGGCGGGCGAGCTGCCGTTGCAGGTGTTCGGCGACCAGGAATACCCCGAAGAGACCCGGCTGAAGTACCGCTACCTCGACCTGCGCCGCGAGGTGATGCAGAAGAACATGACACTGCGCTCCGACGTGGTGGCGAGCGTGCGCCGCCGCATGTGGGACAAGGGCTTCCGCGAGTACCAGACGCCGATCAT
>CAYVQK010000307.1:0-3345 GCA_964454145.1 uncultured Oceanicola sp.
ATGAAGTTCACGCCCGATAAAAGCCCCATGTTCAGACTGTTGGCCGATTCGTAGGCCGCCTGCGCGTCCGGCAGCTTGGACCCGCAGAACCCGCCGGCCGAGCGATAGGGCAGCCCGAGCCGCCGCGCCAGCTGGCCCGCGCCGTAGGTGATCATCGCGGCCTCCGGCGTGCCGAAGGTGGGGGCGCCGGAGTTCATGTCGATCGAGGTCACGAAGGCGCCGAAGATCACCGGCGCGCCCGGGCGCACAAGCTGGGAATAGGCCACGCCCGCCAGCACCTCGGCCAGCACCTGCGTCAGCGTGCCCGCCACCGAGACCGGCGCCATGGCCCCGCCGACGATGAAGGGCGAGATGATGCAGGCCTGGCCCGCAGCGGCATAGGCCTCGAGCGCGCCCATCATCACCGAATCGAAGGTGAGCGGCGAGTTGATGTTGATGAGCGAGGTCATCGCGCAGCGCCCGTTCAGCCCTCCCTCGAGCCCGCCGAAGAGGATCTCGGCCATGGCGACCGAATCCTCGGCGCGCGACGGCTCGGTGACGGAGCCCATGAAGGGTTTGTCGCTCAGCGTGATGTGCGACATCAGCATGTCGAGGTGGCGCTTAGCGACGGGAATGTCGGTCGGTTCGCAGACGGTGCCGCCGGAGTGGTGCAGCCATTTGCTCATGTAGCCGAGCTTCACGAAGTTGTCGAAGTCGGCCATCGTCGCGTAGCGGCGGCCGCCGGAGTTGTCGCGCACGAAGGGGGGCCCGTAGACCGGGGCGAGCACGAGGTTCCTGCCGCCGATCTCGACGTTGCGATCAGGGTTCCGGGCGATCTGGGTGAACTGTCCCGGCGCGGTGGCGCAGAGCTTGCGGGCCAGGCCGCGCGGGATGTGCACGCGCTCGCCCTCGATGGTGGCGCCGGCCTCCTGCCAGAGCTTCAGCGCCTTGGGGTTCTCGACGAAGGCGACGCCGATCTCTTCGAGCACCGTCTCGGCGTTGTGCTCGATGATCTCCAGCGCTTCCTCGTTGAGGATGTCGAGGTTGGGAATGGACCTGGTGATGAAGCGCGCGGCCTCGATCTTCATCCCGGTGCGCTCGGCGCGCCGCGCGGCTCCGCCGCCCGACCGTGCCCGCCGCCCTGCCACTGCCTCGACCATCCCGCGATTCCTTTCCGCCCAGAGGGGTGTTTGCGCCTCTCCTAACGTGTTCGCCGCCTTGCCCGAGGGCGGATTGCGCCGTCTCGGGGGAAAAAGCGACATGGGGCGGCGGGAAAGCGGCGGCTTTGACCGGTGCCGGGCAAAGGTGCACAATGAGCTTCCATCGCGGAGGGAGGCCGCCATGACGTCACCTGTCAGCACCGCCCCGGCCCAGGGCGCGCGACGCGGCACCGAGGAGCGGCTCACGCTGACCTCCTCGGAGATCACCGCGCTCGCCCATCTCTATCGCGGCGAGGTCTACCGCAGCACCATCTGGCGCACCCGGCTCGACACCACCACCAACTGGGCGGTGGTCACGCTGGGGGTGGCGCTCTCGATCTCCTTCTCCTCGCCCGGCGCCTCGCCCCTGCCGCTGGTGCTGGTGGGGGTGCTGATCCTGCTGTTCCTGATGCTGGAGGCGCGGCGGTATCGCTACTTCAACGTCTGGCGGGCGCGGGCGCGCTGGATGGAGACGCATTTCTACGCCCCCATGCTCTACGACGGCGACCTGCACATGGAGGAGGAGTGGCAGAAGGTGCTCAGCGAGGATTACCTGCGGCCGCATTACCACGTGAGCTTCTGGGTGGCGCTGGGGCGGCGGATCAGGCGGAACTACCTGTGGATCCTGCTGATCCAGAGCCTCGCCTACGCGGGCAAGATCGTGGTGCACCCGAATGCCATCGAGAGCTGGGAGCAGGCGGTGGTGCGGGCCGACGTGGGGCCGCTGCCGGGCGAGGTGGTGATCGGGATCGGGGTGTTCTACGTGGCGAGCTGGTCGGCCATCGCCTTCTGGAGCTACCGGCACGATGCCGAGCTGGCGCGGAGGCGGGGGAAGAAGAGCTCGAGCTCGATGGGGTGAGCGGAGCACCTGCACAGCCAGCGGCACCCGTCATCCTCGGGCTTGCCCTTAGGATATCTTGCTTCGGGACATCCTCGGGTCAAGCCCGAGGGTACCCCCCCGACCGGAGGATGACGCCCCAAGCACTCTTGCACCCTGCCCCGCAGCGCAATATTGCCAAGCCATGAGCACCATTTCTCCCGAGCGCCACCACGAGCGCCTCCTGATCATCGACTTCGGCTCCCAGGTGACCCAGCTCATCGCGCGGCGGCTGCGCGAGCTGAAGGTCTATTGCGAGATCCACCCGTTCAACACGGTCGACGATGCCTTCCTGGCCGAGTTCGCCCCCAAGGCGGTGATCTTCTCCGGCGGGCCGGATTCGGTGACCCGCGCAGGCTCGCCCCGCCCGCCTGCCTCGGTCTACGAGCTCGGCGTGCCGATCCTCGGCATCTGCTACGGCCAGCAGGCGATGATGGAAGACCTCGGCGGCAAGGTGCACGGCGGCAAGAACACCGGCGGCGGCGGCACGGCTGAGTTCGGTCGCGCGAGGGTGACGCCCTCCGAGGCGCGGATTCCGCTGCTCGACGGCTGGTTCCTCGACGGGCCCGAGCAGGTGTGGATGAGCCACGGCGACCACGTGGCAAAGCTGGCGCCGGGCTTCGAGGTCTATGGCACCTCGCCCAATGCGCCCTATGCCATCACCGCCGATCTATCGCGCAATTTCTTTGCCGTGCAGTTCCACCCCGAGGTGCACCACACGCCGAACGGGGCGACGCTCTACCAGAATTTCGTTCGGCTCGCGGGCTTTGCCGGCGACTGGACGATGGGCGCCTACCGCGAGGAGGCCGTGGCGCGCATCCGCGAGCAGGTGGGCGATGCAAAGGTGATCTGCGCGCTCTCGGGCGGGGTGGATTCATCGGTCGCCGCGATCCTGATCCACGAGGCCATCGGCGAGCAGCTCACCTGCGTTTTCGTCGACCACGGGCTGCTGCGGAAGGACGAGGCGAAAGAGGTCGTGGGCATGTTCCGCGAACACTACAACCTGCCGCTGATCCATGCCGACGAGGCCGATCTGTTCCTGGGTGAACTGAACGGCGTAAGTGACCCGGAAACAAAGAGAAAGATCATCGGCCGGCTCTTCATCGACGTGTTCCAGAAGCACGCCGACGAGATCGAGGGCGTGCAGTTCCTGGCGCAGGGCACACTTTATCCGGATGTGATCGAGAGCGTCAGCTTCTCCGGCGGTCCGTCGGTCACGATCAAGAGCCACCACAACGTCGGCGGCCTGCCCGAGAAGATGGGGCTCAAGCGGGAGGAGCCGCTGCGCGA
>CAYVQK010000308.1:0-3288 GCA_964454145.1 uncultured Oceanicola sp.
GGCGTGGATCATGATGTCCGTCGCCTGGCCCTGGTAGCCGCCCGAGGGCTGGTGCACCATGATCCGGCTGTTCGGGAGCGAGAAGCGCATGCCCTCGGCGCCGGCCGTCAGCAGCAGCGAGCCCATCGAGGCCGCCTGGCCGATGACCAGCGTGCTCACCTTCGGGCGGATGTACTGCATCGTGTCGTAGATCGAGAGACCGCTCGTCACCACGCCGCCGGGGCTGTTGATGTACATGCTGATCTCTTTCTTCGGGTTCTCGGCCTCCAGGTGCAGCAGCTGGGCCACCACGAGCTGGCTCATCCCGTCATGCACCGGGCCGTTGACGAAGACGATCCGCTCCTTCAGCAGGCGCGAGAAGATATCATAGGCCCGCTCGCCGCGGCTGGTCTGTTCCACAACCATGGGAACGAGGTTCATGTAGGTCTCGACGGGATTTGTCATAACTCGGGCCTCGACGTTTCTGGCCCCGATGGGCGGGGCCGTGCTTCTCTGCCCCTTGTCTTAGTGCTGGCACTGGGGGGCTGCAAGGGCACCCGGCCCAAAGACCCTATAAGCGTGAACAATTGATTGAGGCCACGACGACTGGCGCAGGGCGCGCGTCAGACCTTGAGCGCCGCCAGTTCGTTCAGCAGGTCGAGCAGCTCGTCCACCCGCTCGCGCCCGAAGGCCGTCTCGAGTTCGTCGAAGATGCGGTTGCTCTCGCCCATGTGCCGGGCGATGAGCGCGCGGCCCTCCTCGGTGATCGCAAGCTGCAGCTTGCGCCCGTCGGTCGGATCCTTCGCGCGGGAGATCAGGCCGCGTTCCTCCAGCGATTGCATGATCCGGGTGAGGCTGGGGAGCAGCAGGCAGGCCTGCTCCGACAGCGCCTTCGGCTCCATGGTGCGGTTCTCGTCCAGAACCCGGAGCACCCGCCACTGCTGCTCCGTCACGCCGGTCGTGGCCAGCATGCCGCGCAGCGGCGCCATCACGGTTTCGCGGGCACGCAGCAAGGCGATCGGCAGGGACCGTGACGTATGGCGCATAGGGTGGCGACCTTCCCGAGCCCCGCCAGTAGACTTCGGGGTAATTTCCGACATGTGGTATGTATGAAGCATGCACGCCATTGCGGCAAGCAGGCTTCGGGTGAATCCACAGGGGTCTTGACGGGAGCTTGGTTTTTATTTAACTCGTTAATTACTTTCGGGAGGAGTCGATCGTGCCGCACATACGAGTGGAGTATTCCGCCAATCTGGAGGCCCATGCCGACATCGCCGCGCTCTGCGAGGCGCTCCGCGTCGCAGGCTTGGAGACCGGCATCTTTCCCCTTGCCGGCATCCGCGTCCGCGCCGCCCGCTGCGACGCCTACGCCATCGCCGACGGCGACCCGGCCAACATCTTCGTCGATATCTCCATCCGCCTGCGCGGCGGAAGGCCGCAGGAGGCCAAGGAGGCGGCGACGGCCCATGTCTTCGCCGCCGCACGCGACTTTCTCGCGCCGGTGATCGAGAGCCAGCCGATCATGCTCTCCCTCGAGATGCGCGACATCGACCCGGCCCTCTCGCCCAAGCTCAACACCGTGCGCGACCACATCGCCGCCAAGGAGGCCAAATGACCGACCTCTCCGCCAACCTCGACAAGCTCGCACCTCACCTCGCCAGGCTGCGCGAGCAGGGCATCGCCCACCGCATCGGCGGCAAGGACGTCACGGGCGCCACCTTCACCAACCACTCCCCCGTCGATGAAAGCGTGATCTGCGAGGTGGCGCGCGGCACGGCCTCGGATATCGACGCCGCCGCACAGGCCGCCAAGGAGGCCTTCCCCGCCTGGCGCGACATGCCCGGCACCGCCCGCAAGAAGCTGCTGCACGCCGTCGCCGACGCCATCGAGGCCAATGCCGAGAAGATCGCCCTCTGCGAGGCCTGGGACACCGGACAGCCGATCCGCTTCATGGCGAAGGCCGCCCTGCGCGGGGCCGAGAACTTCCGCTTCTTCGCCGACCGTGCGCCCTCTGCCCGCGACGGTCAGCACCTGCCCTCGCCCACGCTGATGAACGTCACAACCCGCGTGCCGATCGGCCCGGTGGGCGTCATCACGCCGTGGAACACCCCCTTCATGCTCTCCACGTGGAAGATCGCCCCCGCGCTCGCGGCGGGCTGCACCATCGTCCACAAGCCGGCCGAGTTCTCGCCCGTAACCGCCCGTCTTCTCATCGAAATCGCCGAGGAGGCCGGCCTGCCACCCGGCGTCTGGAACATGGTCAACGGCTTCGGCGAAGAGGCCGGCCGTGCGCTCACCGAGCACCCGGCGATCAAGGCCATCGCCTTCGTCGGCGAGTCGAAGACCGGCAGCATGATCCAGGCCCAGGGCGCGCCCACGCTGAAGCGCGTCCACTTCGAACTCGGCGGCAAGAACCCGGTCGTCGTCTTCGACGATGCCGACCTGCCCCGCGCCCTCGATGCCGCCATCTTCATGATCTACTCGCTGAACGGCGAGCGCTGCACCTCCTCCTCGCGCCTGCTCGTGCAGGAGAGCATCGCCGACAGGTTCGAGGCCGACCTGGCCGCCCGGGTGGACAACATCAAGGTCGGCAACCCGCTCGACCCGCAAACCGAGATCGGCCCGCTGATCCACGCCACCCACCTCGCAAAGGTCACCTCCTACTTCGAGAAGGCCCGCGGCGAAGGTGCCACCATCGCGAGCGGCGGCACCTGCCCCGAGGGCGCGGGCCACTACGTCGCCCCCACCCTCTTCACCGGTGCCTCCAACGCCATGGCCATCGCCCAGGACGAGATCTTCGGGCCCGTGCTCACCGCCATCCGTTTCAAGGACGAGGACGAGGCGCTTCAGATCGCCAACGACATCCCCTACGGCCTCACCGCCTATGTCTGGACCCAGGACATCACCCGCGCCATGCGCGTCACCGACAAGCTCGAGGCCGGGATGATCTGGGTGAATTCCGAGAACGTCCGCCACCTGCCCACGCCCTTCGGCGGGGTGAAGGCGAGCGGCATCGGCCGCGACGGCGGCGACTGGTCCTTCGAGTTCTACATGGAACAGAAGCACATCGGCTTCGCCACCGGCACCCACAAGATCCCGCGCCTCGGCGCCTGAAAGACAATGGAAACGCGCCCGTAGGGTGGGCAATCTGCCCACCACCCCGAGGAGGAAACCATGCCGATCCCGGCCCCCAACCTGCACCCCGCCTTCAACATCATTCGCCTCAGCCACGTCGAGCTGATCGTCACCGACCTCGCCAAGAGCCGCGCCTTCTATGTCGACACGCTCGGCCTCCAGGTCACCGACGAG
>CAYVQK010000309.1:0-3255 GCA_964454145.1 uncultured Oceanicola sp.
ATCTGCAGCAGGATCGGCAGACAGCCCGAGGCGGGGTTCACCTTTTCCTTCTTGTAGAGCGCCATCATCTCGCGCTGGAGCTTCTGCCGGTCGTCGCCGGCGCGCTCCTTCAGCTTCTCCATCTCCGGCTGCAGCTCCTTCATCTTGGCCATCGACACGTAGCTCTTGTAGGCCAGCGGGAAGAGGATCGCCTTGATCAGGAAGGTCAGGCAGATGATCGCGATGCCCATGTTGCCGATCAGGCCGTAGAGCCAGTGCAGCGCGCGGAAGATCGGCTTGGTGAGGAAGAAGAACCAGCCCCAGTCGACGGTGTTCACGAAGTCGACGAAGCCGAGGTCGTCCTGGTAGTGCTTGATCACCTCCCACTCCTTCGCGCCGGCGAAGAGGTGGCTGCGCGAGGTGACGGTGGTACCCGGCGCGATGTCGGCCGTGGGCTGCTTGGTGAGCGTCTGGTAGATGTCCTGGCCGGGCAGGTAGTTGACCGAGAGCGTGGCGGGCTTGCCGGGCTCGGGGATGAGGTTGGTCATCCAGTAGTGATCGGTGAAGCCGATCCAGCCATCGGTGATGTTCTCGAAGACCTCGCCCGCGCCGGTGAACTCGGTGACGTTGTCGTAATCGTCGATGATCAGCTCGCCGTTGTGCTGGCCGATGACGCCCTCGTGGATCACGAAGAAGTTGGTCAGGTCGGGCAGGCCGTGGCGGTTGATCAGCGCATAGGGCTGGGCGCGCACCGCGGTTTCGGTGGGGTTCTCGACCGACTGCTCGATGGTGACGAGAAACTCCTCGTCCACGCTCAGGGTGCGGCGGAAGATCAGGCCCGAGGGGCTGTCCCAGCGCAGGGTGACGGGGGTGGAGGGGGTGAGGCTCTCGCCCTCCTCCACTGTCCATTCGGTGCTGTCGCCCGGCACGTCGGCGGGGGTGAGCCCGGCGCCGGGGGCCCAGCCGTAGAGGGCGTAATAGGGGTTGGCCTCGCCCACCGGCGAGAGCAGGCGGACGATCTCGGCGCTGTCGACGTCGATGGTGTAGCGCTTGAGGCTCACGTCGTCGATGCGGCCGCCGACCAGGTTGATCGAGCCGGCGAGGTTGGGGGTGTCGATCGGCAGGCGCGGGGCGTCGGCCACGGCCTCGGGGGCGGTGCCGTTGGAGGCGGTGGCAGGCGCGGAGCCATCGGCGGCGCCGGGCGTGGTGCTGCCGTCGGCGGTGCTGGGGGTGCCCTCGGCGGTCTGCTCGGCGGCGGGCGCATCGGGTGTGACCTGCTCTTCCGGCGGGAAGATGATGAACCACGCGAGGATCACCAAAAAGCTCAGCGCCGTGGCGAGAATGAGGTTCTTGTTCTGGTCGTCCATGAAGGGGCACCGCTCGCTCGTTTCGGATTGCGAGGGTTCAATCGTTCAAGGGGCCAAAGGTCAAGCCGAAAGGCTGCAAATGTTACCGAGCGCCGCAGGATGGCGGAGCTCTTCGGCCATTCCGGGCCCCGTCATCAGGGCCGGCACGCCCGGGCAGAGCGCGCCCTCGCGCCGGAGGTGGCAACTCCGGGTGCATCGCACCTGCGACGGGGATGCGGAGGGCGCTCGCCCTTCCGGCGCCTCACTCCCGCGCGAGGCCCTTCAGGATCGGCGCTTCCACGATCTTGGCGTTGTGCTTCTCGATCCAGCCGATGGTGTCCTCGAAGGGCATGGGCCGGGCGAGGCCGAAGCCCTGGATGTGGCCGCAGCCGAGCTGGGCCAGCATCGCGTGCTCGCCGATGCTCTCCACCCCCTCGGCCAGGGTGTCGAGGTCGAGCTGCTCGGCCATGAGCAGGATCGCCGAGACCATCTTCTGCTGCTCGCGGTCCTCGTGCACCCGCATCACGAAGCTGCGGTCGATCTTCAGCCGGCTCACCGCGAAGCGGCGGATCGAGCTGATCGAGGCGTGGCCGGTGCCGAAATCGTCGAGGTCCACCGGGCAGCCCATGGTGGCGAGGTTGGCGATGTTGCGGGTGATCGTGTCGTCGTCGTTCTCCGCCACCACCGATTCCAGCACCTCGATGGTGATCCGCTCCGGCGCGAGGTCGAAGCGGTCGAGCTCCCACTTCACCCGGTCGCAGAGCTTGGGGTTGCGCAGCTCGGAGGCCGAGAAGTTGACGCCCACGGTGGGCACGTTCAGCCCGGCCCTGTCCCATGCCTTCAGCGCGGTGCAGCTGTGATGCAGCATCACTTCGCCGAGTCGCTCCATCAGCCCGGCCTGGGCCACGGCGGGCAGGAAGTCTCCGGGCGCGATCATCCCGCGCTCGGGATGCAGCCAGCGGGCCAGCGCCTCCATCCCGGTGATCTTCCCGGTGTCGGTGGAGATCTGCGGCTGGAACCAGGGCCGGATCTGCCCCTCCGAGAAGCCGGTGAGAAGGTCGTCCACCAACGCGTGGCGGGCCGTGATCTGGGCCTGCATCTCGCGCGAATAGGCGCGGGTGCCGCCGGGCCCGTTGGCGCGGGCCTCCTCGCAGGCGGTCTCGGCGGCGCCCAGCATGGAGCTCGCGGTGCGCTGCGGTGCGCGGTTGTTGAGGCAGAAGCCCACCGACACGCTCACATGCACCGAGGTGGCGTCGATGCTCACGGCCTGCCCGGCGGTGCCCTGCAGCCGCTCGGCGATGTTGAGCGCGGCGTCGAGGTCGATCCGGCGCACCGCGTCGAGCCCCACGGCAAAGCGCGGCCCGTCGAGCCGGGCGGCGAAGTCGGCGCCGCGCATCGCGCTCTCGATCCGCTCGCCGGTGCGGCGCAGCACGGTTTCCGCCGCGGTCTTGCCGACGCGCTCGAGCAGCGTGGCCCAGTCGTCGATTTCCAGCACGAAGCAGGCGGTGGACCAGTTCTGTGCCTCGGCGCGGGCGATCGCCTCGCCCATCAGGTCGAGGAAATCCTCGCGCAAGAGCAGGTCGGTGGCCCCGTCGCGGCGGCTGGCCCCGCCCCGGTCGAACAGCCCGCCCATCATCGCCAGCACCGGAAACAGCAGCGCGGTGATCAGAATCACCCCCTCGCCGCCAAACCAGTAGCCCGCCAGCAGCAGCGCGGGCAGGAAGGTGATGATCTGCGGCCGGAAGAAACCCTGCCGCAGCACCCGCCGGAGTTTCAGGTAGGCGGCTCTCAACCCCTGCATCGCGTTGCCCTCGTGCCGATGCGGCCCGGTCGGGGCCGCCACGCGGGCAAGCTAGGCAATCGGGGTGATCAGTCTCTTAAGACCGGTGGGGCGTTTTCTGTCGAATTTTCGGTATCGCCTTGCACCCGG
>CAYVQK010000310.1:0-3209 GCA_964454145.1 uncultured Oceanicola sp.
CGATGATCGAGGCGGTGAGGTTGGCGATGGAGCCGGGCTCGAAGAGGTCGAGATCGTAGGCGATGTAGGCAAAGAACTCGCCCGGGCTGTTGGGCACCGGGTCCACCCGGTAGGCTTTGGCGCGGTATTTCTCGCAGGCGGTCAGCCGGTCGGTCCAGACCACCGTCCAGGTGGCGGTGGAGCTTTCGCCCGCGACGGCCGCGGCGGCCTCGATCTCGTCCACGCCATCCTGCGGGGTGATGCGGAAGAGCGCGATGATGTCGGTGTCCCTGGGCTCGTAATCCGGCTCCCAGTAGCCCATCTGGGCGTATTTCATGACGCCTGCGCTGTAGCGCTTCTTGCTGTCGGTGACGGTCTTGGCTTCGTCCTTCATGGGTCTTCCTCCTCGGGGTTTCTCTGGGTCAGGCGGCCTTGTCGGCGGCGATGCGGGGGTCGAGCGCGCCGCTGGCGTAGCGGCGGGCCATGTCGTCCATCGAGACGGGCTTGATCTTGCCGGCCTGCCCTGCGGTGCCGAAGCGCTCGAAGCGGTCGCGGCAGAGGGCCTGGAGCTCTTCCATGGCCGGGATCATGAACTTGCGGGGGTCGAACTCGGCGCGCTTCTCCTGCGCGACCTTGCGGAACTGGCCGGTCATGGCCATGCGGCAGTCGGTGTCGATGTTGACCTTGCGGACGCCCATGCGGATGCCCTTCTCGATCTCCTCGACCGGCACGCCGTAGGTCTGGGGCATCTCGCCGCCGTTGGCGTTGATGAGGTCTTGCAGGGCCTGCGGGACGGAGGAGGAGCCGTGCATCACCAGGTGGGTGTTTGGCAGCTTCTCGTTGATTCGGGCGATAGTCTGCATCGAGAGGATCTCGCCGTCGGGCTTGCGGGAGAACTTGTAGGCGCCGTGGGAGGTGCCGCAGGCGATGGCGAGGGCGTCGCACTTCGTCTTCAGCACGAAGTCCACGGCCTGGTCGGGGTCGGTCAGGAGCTGGTCGTGGGACAGCTTGCCGACGGCGCCGGAGCCGTCTTCCTCGCCCGCCTCGCCCGTCTCGAGGCTGCCGAGGACGCCCAGTTCGCCTTCGACCGAGGCACCGACGGCGTGGGCGGCGCGGGTGACGCGGGCGGTGATCTCGACGTTGTACTCGTAGCTCGCGGGGGTCTTCATGTCTTCCTCGAGCGAGCCGTCCATCATCACCGAGGTGAAGCCGTGCCGGATGGCAGAGAGGCAGGTGGCGTCGTTGTTGCCGTGGTCCTGGTGCAGCACCACGGGGATGTCGGGGTTCATCTCGGAGAGCGCCTCGACCATGTGGCGGAGCATGATGTCGCCCGCGTAGCTGCGCGCGCCTCGGCTGGCCTGCAGGATCACCGGCGCATCGCAGGCGCGGGCGGCGGCCATGATGGCGAGGCCCTGCTCCATGTTGTTGATGTTGAAGGCGGGCACGCCGTAGCCCTGTTCGGCGGCGTGATCGAGCAGTTGTCTGAGAGTGATGAGCGCCATTGTTCCCTCCGGTCAGGCTGCGGTTTGGGTTTGGGCCAGGGCGGCGATGCCCGGCAGGGTCTTGCCTTCGAGCCACTCGAGGAACGCGCCCCCGGCGGTCGAGACATAGGTGAAGACATCGGCCACCCCGGCGGCGTTGAGGGCGGCGACGGTATCGCCCCCGCCCGCCACGGTGACGGCGCGGCCCTCGCGGGTGAGGGCTGCGGCCTCGCGGGCGAGCCCGGTGGTGGCGCGGTCGAAGGGCGGGATCTCGAAGGCGCCGAGCGGGCCGTTCCAGAGGATGGTGCGGCAGGTGCCCAGCAGCGCCTTGAGGCGGGCGAGCGTTTCGGGGCCGGCGTCGAGGATCATGGCGTCGGGCGGGCAGGCGGAGGCGGGCACGATCCGGGTTTCGGCCATGGCGCGGAACTCGGTGGCGGTGACGACATCGGTCGGCAGGTGGAGGGTGCAGCCGGAGGCGCGGGCGGCATTGCGGATGGCCTCGACCATCTCGACCTGGTCGGCCTCGTGCAGCGAGCGGCCCATCGGCGCGCCCGAGGCGAAGAGGAAGGTGTTGGCCATGCCGCCGCCGACGACGAGGTGATCGACCCGGGCGGCGAGGTGCCGGAGGACGGCGATCTTGGTGGAGACCTTGGCGCCGCCGACGATGGCGACCGAGGGGCGCGCGGGCTTGTCGAGCGCCGCGCCGAGGGCCGCGATCTCTTCCATCAGCAGCGGCCCGGCCCAGGACGGCAGGCAGCGGGTGATCGCCTCGGTGGACGCATGGGCGCGGTGGGCGCAGGAGAAGGCGTCGTTCACGTAGAGGTCGCCCAGTTGCGCCAGTTGGGCGGCGAAGGCGGGGTCGTTGGCGACCTCCCCGGACTGGTAGCGGAGATTTTCGCAGAGCAGCACCTCGCCGTCGGCCAGCTGGCGCGAGAGGATCTCGGCGGAGGGGCCGGCGCAGACGTCGGAGAAGCGGACCGGCACGCCCAGCGCCTCGGCCAGCGCGGGGCGGAGCTTGTCGACGGAGAACTGCGGGTCGAGAACGTTGGGCTCGGGCCGGCCGAAGTGGGTGAGGATCACCAGACGGGCGCCGCGGGCGAGGAGCGGGCGCATGCCCTCGGCGAAGCGGGCGATGCGGGTGCTGTCTGTCACGCGGAAGCCCTCGACCGGCACGTTGAGATCGGCCCGGACGAGCAGGCGCTTGCCGCGCACGTCGGCGTCGAGGATCGAGGCGAGCCGGTGCATCAGATGAGCCCTCCCATCGCCACGGCGGTGTCGGCCATGCGGTTGGAGAAGCCCCATTCGTTGTCGTACCAGCTGAGGATGCGGCACATGCGGCCGTCCATCACCTTGGTCTGGTCCATGTGGAAGACGCTGGAATGGGGGTCGTGGTTGAAGTCGGAGGAGACGTTGGGCAGATCGGTGTAGCCCAGCACGCCCTTCAGAGGGCCGTTGGCGGCGGTGCGGATGGCGTCGTTGATCTCGTCGACCGTGGTCTCGCGGGCGGCCTCGAAGGTGAGATCGACCACCGAGACGTTGGGGGTGGGCACGCGGATGGCGACACCGTCGAGCTTGCCGTTCAGCTCGGGCAGCACCAGCCCCACGGCCTTGGCGGCACCGGTGCTGGTGGGGATCATCGAGAGCGCGGCGGCGCGGGCGCGGTAGAGGTCGGAGTGCATCGTATCCAGCGTCGGCTGGTCGCCGGTGTAGCTGTGGATCGTCGTCATGAAGCCGCGGGTGATACCGATG
>CAYVQK010000311.1:0-3198 GCA_964454145.1 uncultured Oceanicola sp.
TCCACCGTGCAGAACTGGTTCCCCGGCGACGAGAACGGCAAGGGCGGGATCTACAATTTCGTAACCAAGCGGGCCGACTGCCGCGGCGACCGCGCCAAGGTGATGTGGACCCAGGTCGAGACCGGCTCCGCCGTGACCTGGAAGTACCCCTCCTGCATCCTGCGCGGCGACGACAGCCAGGGCGAGTTCTACTCGATCGCCATCACCAACAACTACCAGCAGGCCGACACCGGCACGAAGATGATCCACCTGGGCAAGAACACCCGGTCGCGCATCGTCTCGAAGGGCATCTCGGCCGGCAAGGCCCAGAACACCTACCGCGGCCTCGTCTCGATGCACCCCAAGGCAAAGAACAGCCGCAACTACACCCAGTGCGACAGCCTGCTCATCGGCTCGGAATGCGGGGCGCACACCGTCCCCTACATCGAGGTGAAGAACAACTCGAGCCGCGTCGAGCACGAGGCCACCACCTCCAAGGTCGACGACGACCAGCTCTTCTACTGCCGCCAGCGCGGCATGGACGAGGAAGAGGCGGTGGCGCTGGTGGTCAACGGCTTCTGCAAGGAGGTCCTCCAAGCCCTGCCGATGGAATTCGCCATGGAAGCCCAGCAGCTTGTCGCCATCTCGCTGGAAGGATCGGTTGGGTAAGTCCCCGAAACCACAAGAGCTTGCGAGGATGAGTTGAGATGATCATCACGACCACGCCCTCCGTCGAGGGCAAGAGCATCACGGCCTACAAGGGCATCGTCACCGGCGAGGCCATCCTTGGCGCCAACATCTTCCGCGATCTCTTCGCCGGCATCCGCGACATCGTCGGCGGGCGCTCGGCGGCCTACGAGCAGGAGCTGGGCAAGGCCCGCCGCACCGCGCTGGCCGAGATGGAAGAGCGCGCCGCGGCGCTCGGCGCCACGGCCGTCGTGGGGGTCGATCTCGATTACGAGGTCATCAACAACATGCTGATGGTCTCCGCCTCGGGCACGGCCGTGACTCTTTCCGGAGCCTGAATCGTGGTGCTGACCTCGAAGAACCGAACGCAATGGCTCGTGTCCGTACTGGAACTCGAGCGGGAGCTCCGGATCGCCGATATCGGCGCACGGCTAACCAACAGGCCGCCCGGTTACCGCGCGATCATGGAGGCCGGCGCCGCGCAGCTCCATGCCTTCGAGCCCGAGCCCGCGGCCTTTGCAGAGCTTCAGGCGCAAGAGCACGACCGCACCACGCTCTACCCCCATGCCGTCGGCAAGCCCGGCAAAGCCACATTCTACGCTCATCAGATGGGTTCGCTGTCTTCCGTCTATCGTTTCTCCGCGGCCTGTGCCCGGTTCCTGAACAAGGGTTTCTGGGTCAATCGCGAGATCACCGAAATTCCGATGACTCTGGTCGCGTTGGACGAGATCGAGGATTTCCCCACCCTCGACCTCCTGAAGATGGACATCCAGGGCGCTGAACTCGCAGTCATGCAGGGCGGCTCGAAGACCTTGGCCGACGCGGTCATGGTAATCCCCGAGGTTCGCTTCTACCGGATGTACGAAGACGAGCCGATGTGGGCCGATCTCGATATCGAGATGCGCAAGCAGGGCTTCGTGCTGCACAAGTTCCTGCACCAGAAGTCGGTCGTGCTCGGTTCTACCCGCTGGAAGCAGTTCAACCGCAGTGCCGGCAGCCAACTGCTCGACGGCGACGCGGTCTACATCCGCAACCTTGAGCAGCCCGAGACGCTGAGCACCTTTCAGCTCAAGGCCCTCGCGCTGGCGGCAGACACGGTGGCCATGAGTTTCGATCTCTGCGCGCACTGCCTGACGCTCCTGAAGGAGCGAGGGGCGCTGCCGAGCCAAGCCGTCGCGAAATACATGCGCCGTTTGCCTGTCGACGCGCTGAAGCCAGCCGAAACTGCCAAGGTCGGGGTCTGACGCCATGCAACCCGACCTTTCATACCGTCCTGACCGGCCGGCAAGGCCAGGCCTCCCAAGGCCGACGGCGGCGTGCCCATGTTTTTTGACACCTAAACCCCAATCTTGCCCAAATCGGTCGGTAAGTCATTCGTTAACGCGCGAGACGAAGACCGAGACCGACCGCATCCATGTCAAACATCGACACCTTCCAGAGCAGGATTGCCCGCATCAACAAGGGCAAGCAGTGGGCGCCCGACGGGGTGGTCCACGCGCCGGTCCAGGCGATGCGCCGGAAGGGGCGGCACAGCCCGCTGGCGCGGCTGTTTCACACGATCTCGCTGCCGATGGCCTTCGCGCTGGGGATCTTCAGCATCTCCGCGGCGCGCTATCTGCGGCTGGTGGTGAGCGGGCTCCCCGAGGGCGGGCATGTGCTGACGGCCACGCTCATGGTCGACGCGGGCCTCGCGCTGGTGCTCAGCTTCGTGCTGGCGCAGATCGTCGCGATGCGCTCGGTGGCGCAGGTCATCGTCTCGGCACTCGGGGTGATCGGCGGCACGCTGACGATGCACATGGCGGTGCACCGCGCGCCCGAGATCTTCGCCCAGTTCTTCGGCCCCTCCTGGGTCAACGCGGTGCTCAGCAGCACCGAGCCGAACATGGTGCTCTACGGGCACCTTCTGCAACGCCTGCCGGTGTAAGAGGGCACGCGCATGTCTCAACACGACTTCCAGGCACGGCTGGCACGGATCGACATCCAGCCGCAAGCCGTGGCTCCCGTGGCTTCGGGGCCTTCCACGCCAATGCGCAGCGAGCCCGGCCCGATGGACGTGGCGCGCGGCCTGATGCTTGGCGCAGTTGCGAGCCTCGGCGCCTCGATGGTGGAGTTCCACCTCTGGCTCGAGGGCGACGCGATGGCCTATCTCGACGGCGCGGGCTCGCTGGTGGGCATCGGCGCGATCATTGTCATCGCCTGGGTGCTGACGCAGGGCGTGCGGGTCCGCGGTTTCCTGGGGCAGGGCGGCCTCATCGCCGGTGTCATCGGCGAGATGAGCGCCGAGCTCTGGCTGCCCGAGGTGGCGCCCGGCCTTGCAGCCGCGCTCTTCAACCACAGCTTCGTGTCGCTGGTCCAGGCCGGCCACGTCTTCTCGATCTTCTGACCGCCGCCCCGGCGCGGTCCGTCACACCCCCGGCGCCCCATCGGGCCGCCGGGCCATTCGCTATGCAAAGGTAAGAAAAATGCTCGAAATCAGAAACCTGCACGTCAAACTTGAAGAAGAGGACAAGCAGATCCTCAAGGGCGTCGACC
>CAYVQK010000312.1:0-3156 GCA_964454145.1 uncultured Oceanicola sp.
CGAAGGGCGCGCTGAAGGTGAACGACAAGCTGCGGCTGGTGCCCGGCCACTGCGATCCCACCGCCAACGTGCACGACTGGTACGTCGGCGTGCGGAACGGCAAGGTCGAGTGCGTCTGGCCGGTGTCTGCCCGCGGCAAGGCCTACTGATCGCCACACCACTGGAGGGCCCGGCTCGGGAGGAGCAGGGAAGTCGCCCGCCGTGTATGCCCCCCCTCCGGCAGCGGCACGCGGGCGCACGATTTTCTACAGGAGAGACCCATGCTGATCGTGCCCGAACGCGAGATCGCCACCCTGATGACCCGCGAGGCCGCCTTTGCGGCGGTCGAGCAGGTGTTCGCCGCCATGGCCGCAGGCGATGCCTACAACTTCCCGGTGGTACGTGAGGCCATCGGCCACGAGGACGCGCTCTACGGCTTCAAGGGCGGGTTCGACCGGGCCGGGGCGACGCTTGGGCTGAAGGCGGGCGGCTACTGGCCGAACAACCTCGAGAAGCGCGGGCTGATCAACCACCAGTCCACCGTCTTCCTCTTCGATCCCGACACCGGGAGGCCCACCGCCATGGTGGGCGGCAACCTGCTGACGGCCCTGCGCACGGCTGCGGCCTCTTCCGTCTCGATCAAGCACCTGGCCCGCCCGGACGCCAAGGTGCTCGGCATGATCGGCGCCGGGCACCAGGCCCGGTTCCAGCTTCGCGCGGCGCTGGAACAGCGCAGCTTCGAGAAGGTCATCGGCTGGAACTACCACCCCGAGATGCTGCCGAACATCGCGGAAGTCGCCGAAGAGGCCGGCGTGCCCTTCGAGGCCGCCGAACTGCCCGGCATGGCGGACGCGGATGTGATCATTTCCATTACCTCCGCCTTCGCGCCCTCGCTGATGGCCGATCACGTCTCGCCCGGCACCCATGTGGCCTGCATGGGCACGGATACGAAGGGCAAGCAGGAGGTCGAGGCCGCGTTGCTGGCGCGGGCCACCGTGTTCACCGACGAGGTGGCGCAATCCATCTCCATCGGCGAGGCCCAGCATGCGGTGGCGGAGGGCCTGATCGTCGAGGCGGACATCACCCAGATCGGCGCGGTCATCAACGGCACCCACCCCGGCCGCAGTTCTGAGGCGGAGATCACCCTCTTCGACGGCACCGGCGTCGGCCTGCAGGATCTCGCCGTGGCGGCCGCCGTGGTGGACCTCGCCGTGGAGCGGGGCCTTGCGATCGAGGTGGACTTCTAGGGCTCTCCCCTTTCTTCGATAGCACCCTCCCGTTGCAGCCCGCCCAAATCGGGCGCAGGCTGCGGGCGGGAGGGTCTTCATGGACGACGAGGACGACATGCGCGGGGGCACTTCGCCCTGTTTCGCGCATCTGGTGGTGGGCGGCGAGAGCATCGATCCGCAGCACGCGCGCGACGTGGCGCGGTTCCGCAAGGCCGAACGCGTCCGCCTGCTTGCGGCGCGGGTGATGCCCTCCGAGGCCCGGCAGCGCGCAACCGATCAGCTGATTGAGTCCCTCGACAGGCATATCCAGCCAGAGCCCGGCCTGCGCGTCGCGCTTTATTGGCCGATCCGGGGCGAGCCCGATCTGCGTGCGTGGATGGCCTCGGCCCACGCGCGGGGTGCCAGCCTGCTGCTGCCCGTCGTAGTTGGCCGGGACCGGCCGCTGGCCTTCCACCAGTGGTCGCCCGGCTGCCCGATGACGCGCGGCGCCTGGAACATCCCCATTCCCGAAAACACCCCCGCCGCGACGCCGGAACTCGTCATCGCTCCGCTCGTGGGCGTCGACGAGGCGCTCTATCGGCTCGGCAACGGCGGCGGCTACTACGATCGGACGCTGGCCGCACTGGAGCCGCGGCCCAGGGTCATCGGCGTGGGCTTTGCGGGATGCCGGATGAAGACGATCTTCCCGATGCCCTGGGACGTGCCGATGGACGAGGTGCTGCTGTCGGATGGCACCCACTTGCGGCGGTGAGGCCCCTGCACGGCGGGGCCGCAAAAGAAGACGGCGCCCGAAGGCGCCGCCGATGTCTGCCCTGGTCCATCCGAGTCAGGCCGGGGTGTCCTTGCGGAACGAACCCTTGGCGTGGCCCGACATGCCGCCCGAAACTTCCTCGGTCGCCTCGCTGGCCAGCTCTTCCGGCAGGATGAGGTTGAGCACGATGGCGATGAGGGCGGCGGGCAGGATGCCGGAGGTCGCCAGCACCTTCACCGTACCGGGCAGGTATTGCAGCGCCCCCGGCTCCAGTTGCAGGCCGAGGCCCAGGGAGAGCGCGATGGCGAAGATCACCATGTTGCGGCGGTTCCAGTCGACGTCGGAGAGCATCGAGACGCCGGCGGCCACGACCATGCCGAACATCACGATCACACCGCCGCCCAGCACCTCGATCGGCACCGAGGAGATCACCGCGCCGATCTTGGGCACGAGGCCGCAGAGGATCAGGAAGAGCGCGCCGATCGTCACCACATTGCGGCTCATCACGCCGGTCATGGCGATGAGGCCCACGTTCTGGCTGAAGGAGGTGTTGGGCAGCGCCCCGAAGAGCCCGGAGATGGCTGTGCCGAAGCCATCGGCATAGGTCGCGCCCTGGATCTCCCTGTCGGTCGCCTCGCGGCCGGCGCCGCCCTTGGTGATCCCGCTCACATCGCCCACGGTCTCGACGGCGGAGACGAAGGCCATCAGGCAGAAGCCGACGATGGCGGCCAGGGAGAACTCGAGCCCGAAGTGCAGCGGGTTCGGCAGGGCGAAGGCGGCGGCGTTGCCGACGCTGGCGAGGTTCACCTGCCCCAGCGCGAAGGCCAGGACATAGCCCGCCAGGAGGCCGATCAGCACGGCCGAGACCGAGAGCATGCCGCGGGCGAAGAACTTAAGCCCCAGCGTCACCACGATCACTGTGCCGGCCATCAGCCAGTTGAGGCCCGAGCCGTATTCCGCGGTGCCGATGGCGGGCACGCCGCCGGCGGCATACTGGATGCCAACCTGCACCAGCGCGAGGCCGATCATCGTCACGACGAGGCCGGTCACGAGCGGCGGCAGGGCGAATCGGATCTTGCCGATGAAGAGACCGAGGCAGGCATGGAACAGCCCGCCGACGAGCACGCCACCCATCAGCACCGCGATGGCATCCACGCCCTTGCCCGCCACCAGCGGGATCATGATCGGGATGAAGGC
>CAYVQK010000313.1:0-3097 GCA_964454145.1 uncultured Oceanicola sp.
TGGCGCCCTGCCCGTCCTCGGGCCTGATCATCAACGGCACCGCCGACCGCGTGGCGCCGCCTGCCGATACCACGGCGCTGGTGAACAAGCTCAAGGAGCAGAAGGGCATCACCATCACCCACGACGAGGTCGAGGGCTCGGGGCATTTCTTCGAAGAGCCGCATATGGATACGATGATCGGCGGCGTGACCTCCTATGTGAAGCGTCGCCTCACCGAAACCTCGCGCTGAGCGCAGCAGTTCAGGACGTCTCTGCGGCGTCGCCTTGCGGCGGCGTCCGGTCCAGCGCATCGGCCAGATGCATCAGCGGCTTCGGGCGATAGGCCGAGGCCGCATGGTGCCAGCGCTGCCGCGCCGGTTTCGAGACGTCCCAGATATAGGGCGGTGCATAGGCATCGACGCGGTCCAGCACATTGCGCCGCAACAGCCGGGCGACGAAGCCCGGCTTTTTCGTCTGGTTGCAGAGCGGCGCCGAGAAGCGCTCTTCGGTCACGCAGGCCTCCAACTGCGCCGTGTCGAAGCCGAGCCCCTGCTCCGCCGCGCCCTCCGCCACCCAGGCCAGCGCGATATTGGACAGGCCGACAATATCTCCGCCGCCGCCCACCGAGCCGTGATCGCCCGGAAACCAGTGCTGGAGGTAATAGCGCTTGCGGTCGGGATCGTCCCGATTGAGATCGCCGAGATTCTCCCAGATCGTCGGCGGGAAGGTCTTGCGCGTTTCGTCGATCGACACCGCGTGCCGCGCCGCCTTGACGCTGCTCGAGAGCTTGAGGTCGTGGAAGCCGTGGCTGCCGTTGAAGATCCGCGCGAGGATCCGGTAATGGCCCGGCACGCCCATGGCACCCACCGTGTCCCATACCCCCATATACGTGATGCTCAGCAGCGGCGGCCGCCCCTTGCCCTGCGCCTCGCGCCAGTCCTGCTCTTCGGGGCTGGTGGCGAGATGCGGGCAGAACTCCGCCCGGAAGGCAAAGCTCTCCGGCGTGTCGGGCCGCGTCTCGGGCGCATCGTCGCGGTAGCGCTTCAGCGCCTCGCCCTCGCGATAGGCCTGATCGTGCCGCGGCAGGCCCGAGGCGCGGATCAGCCCCGCCAGCGAGCGCGCGGTAAAGGCGCCGCGCGAAAAGCCGAAGATGAAGATCTGATCACCCGGCTCGTATTGCTCGGCGATGAAGCGGTAGGCGGTCATGATATTGCGCGTCACCCCCGCGCCGAACACGCCGCCCCGGATCTTGTCCCAGGCCTTGGCAAAGCCGGTCATGCCAAAGCCGGTGCCGACCCCGGGGATGTATTTCGGCAGCTGCGTCACCCCGTCCCCGGCGGTCTGGCGGGTGGCACGGTGCAGCTTGTAGACATTGGTGGCAAAGGCCGCGTCGGGCCGGTTCCACGTTCCATCACAGAATATCGCGATGCGCTTCATAAAATATCTCCCGGAAATCGTCTGTCGTGCGGGTGTCCAGCCGAATGGCGCAACCACAGATAGCACAGCCGCGCAAACGAGTCCCGATCGGGCCAAACCCCGCGCCGCATGCTTTCCTCCCGCCCGCCCATTCCGCTAAGAGGGGTCAGGACCGACAATGTGCGCGAGGGAAACCATGTCGCTGACGCAGGAGCTGGCCGAGAAACTGGCCGAAGACACCTTCAAGGTGATGGACGCCACCGGCGACGACCGGTTTTTCATGGAGGTCGCCAAGGTGATCGGCGCCTCCTCGACCACGCTGGAAGAGGCCTATCTGACCGCGGTGCGCGTGCGTATGGCGGAGCGCCGGGCGCGCGCCTTTCTGGTCGAGCGGCTGAAAGCGGCACAGGCGGGCGGCGCCGGGGACGGCGCGGCATGAGCGCGCGGCTCGATGCGCAGATGGCCTTTCTGATGGAGGCCGACCGGCTGAAGGCGATCACCCGCGCCACCCGCAATCACGACGGACGCCGTGAGAACTCCGCCGAACACAGCTGGCATCTGGCGCTCTTTGCGCTGGTGCTGGAAGAACACGCACCCGAGCCGGTGGATATTCACCGGGTGATCCGGATGCTGCTGATCCACGACCTGGTGGAGATCGACGCCGGCGATGCGCCGATTTACGGCAAGACCGACGCCGCGGCGCAGGCCGCCGAGGAAAGCGCTGCGGCAGAGCGGCTCTTTGGTCTTTTGCCGCAGGCACAGGGCGCCGAGCTTCTGAAGCTCTGGGAGGAGTTCGAGGCGAACGAGACCCCGGATGCACGTTTTGCGAAATCGCTCGACCGGTTTCAGCCGCCCAATCTGAACCTGCTGAATGGTGGCGGGAGCTGGACCGAGTACAACGTCAGCCAGGATCTTTTCGAGAAACGCGTCGGCGCCAAGGTCGAGCGCGGCGCCCCGGCGCTCTGGGCCTGGCTGCAACCGCGCGTCGCGACGTTTTTCGGCAAGGCCTGAGCCCCGCCCGGCGGCCCCGCCAAGATTTTTCGTACGAAAAATCTTGGCGTCCGCGTCAACGCTCAGTAGTGGATCGCGCGGCCCCAGGCGTCGAGCACGCTTTCATGCATCATCTCCGACAGGGTCGGGTGCGGGAAGACGGTGTTCATCAGGTCTTCCTCGGTGGTCTCGAGCTGGCGGCCCACCACATAGCCCTGAATGAGCTCGGTCACCTCGGCGCCCACCATATGCGCGCCCAGCAGCGCCCCGGTCTTGGCGTCGAACACGGTCTTCACCATGCCCTCCGGCTCGCCCAGCGCGATGGCCTTGCCGTTGCCGATGAAGGGGAAGCGGCCGACCTTGATGTCATAGCCCTTTTCCTTCGCCTGCGCCTCGGTAAGGCCGACGCTGGCCACCTGCGGATGGCAATAGGTGCAGCCGGCGATGCTGTCGGGATCGACCGCATGCGGATGCCCGCCGGCGATCAGCTCGGCCACCATCACGCCCTCATGGCTCGCCTTGTGCGCCAGCCAGGGCGCGCCGGCGAGATCGCCGATGGCATAGAGCCCCTCGACCCCGGTGCGGCAATACTTGTCGGTGACCACATGGGTGCGCTCGACCTTGATGCCCTGCTCTTCGAGCCCCAGGCCTTCGGTATTGCCGACGATGCCCACGGCGGAGATCACCGTGTCGAACTCCTCGGTCGTGGTCT
>CAYVQK010000314.1:0-3079 GCA_964454145.1 uncultured Oceanicola sp.
AAGGTCACCGGCATCCCCAGCTTCGCCCCCGAACTCCTGCAGAACTGCCGCGCAGGCGACCCTCTGAAGGCCAAGCACCTCGACAAGGCGCTGATGCAGTTTGCCGAGGAAGGCGCCGCCAAGATCTTCAAGCCCACCATCGGCGCAGGCTTCATCGTGGGCGTCGTCGGCCAGCTGCAATTCGAGGTGCTCGCCTCCCGCATCGAGCTGGAATATGGCCTGCCCGTCCGCTTCGAGCCCTCGCAGTTCACCTCCGCCCGCTGGGTCTCGGGCCCGCGCGATGCGGTGGAGAAGTTCGCCAACGCCAACAAGCAGCACATGGGCACCGACAACGACGGCGACCTCGTCTACCTCACCCGCCTGCAATGGGACATCGACCGCGTCGAACGCGACTACCCCGAGGTGAGGCTGACCGCGACCAAGGAGATGATGGTTTAAGTCACGCTGGCAAACATCTCATTTTCTTGCTGAAAGTATCCCACGGGGGTGTGGGGGTGTGAAACCCCCACCGGCTCGACGGCGCGGCCCGCGTCACGACCCGCCGCAGCGCTCCATTCCCCAAGTTATTGAATGTTGTGCCTCGTCCGGCCGCCCTAGGCCACGCCCCCGATCACCTCTTCCACCATCCCCTGCAGCTCGCCGAAGTACCCGCCACTGCGCGCCGGCTGCATCGGGTCCGAGGTGATCACAACCACCACCTCCGCCTCCGGGCAGACCGCCAGCACCTGCCCGCCATAACCCCGCGCCAGCCCGTAGCGCATGCCCCGCACCTCGCCCAGAAACCAGCCGTAGCCGTAGCCCAGCCCCGACCAGGGCGAGCGCGTCCGCGGCACGAAACTCGCCTCGATCCACTCCGCGCTCACCAGCCGCTCACCTTCCCATTCACCGCCCGCGCGGATCATCTCGCCGAAGCGCGCCATGCCCTCTGGGGAAACGGCCATCTCGTTGCCGCCCAGGTAGCGCCCCTGCGGATCGCGGGTCCACGCGGGCACCTCGCCCAGCACCGCGCCCAGCCGCGCCCGCATCAGCGCCAGCAGGCTCTCGCCCGCCACCTCGGCCAGCACCGCACCCAGCACATGGGTCGTGCCGGTGGAATAGAGCATCCGCCCGCCCGGCTCCGCCACCATCTCGCGCCCCAGCGCATCCGCCACCCAGTTCCGGCTCGAGACCCAGGGCCCGTAGTTCGCCCCCGAGGTCCGCTCCAGCCCGGCCCGCAGCGTCACCAGGTCTTCCAGCGTGATGCCCGCCACCTCCGGCGCCGCGCCCGAGGGAATCAGCCCCGGCGCCACCTCGCCCAGCGTCGCCGCCACACCGGGCACCTCGCCCCGGTCCACCGCGATGCCGAGCAGCGTCGCCACCAGCGTTTTCGAGGCCGATTTCACGTTCACCGGCCGTGTCAGCGCCGGGCCGCGCATCACCTCTTCTACCTCCCGCACCCCGCCCCGTTGAACGATCAGCGCATGCAACTGGTCATAACCCCGCGCCTGCTCCAGCAGGGCATCGTAACGGCCCTGCCCGATCAGCGGGCGGGCAAGAAGGAGAAGGGCGGGCGCGGCAAGCAGCGAGCGTCGTGTGATCATGCGTCCAGATTTGAGGCAGCCGCGCCGCAGGCCAAGAAACCTTTCCGTGAGCACGTAGGCATCCCAGCGCGGATGCGTAGGATGCCCAAAGGAGACCCGGAAGAGACGCCCATGATCACCCGCCGCACCGCCCTTGCCACCCTCGCCGCCTATGCCGCCCTCCCGGCGCTGCCCGCCCGTGCCGCAACCGTGCGGCGCGACGTCCCTTACGGCCCGCACGCCCTCCAGCGTTACGATGCCTATATGCCCGAGGGCGCCGCCGCCGCGCCCCTCGTCGTCTTCCTCCACGGCGGCGGCTGGGCCTTCGGCGACAAGGCCAACGACAACGTCTGGAAGGACAAATCCGCCCATTGGAACGCCCGCGGTGTAGGCTTCGTCTCGGTCAACACCCGCCTCCTGCCCCAGGCCGACCCGATGCAGCAGGCCGCCGACCTCGCCCGCGCGCTCTCGCACATCCAGGAGGCCGCGCCAGCATGGGGCGGCGACCCGTCCCGCCTCGCCCTCATGGGCCACTCCGCCGGGGCGCACCTGGTCGCCCTGCTCGGCGCCGACCCGGGCCTCGCCCGCCGCTGGGGCGCCGGGCCCTGGCGCGCCACCGTGGCGCTCGACTCCGCCGTCTACGACCTCACCCGCTACATGGCCCGCCGGCCCTCCCGCATCCACACCCGCGCCTTCGGCTCCAACCGGGCCTTCTGGGAGGAGGCCTCGCCCTACGCCCGCCTCGGCCCCGGCGCCACGCCCTTCCTTCTCGTCGCCTCCGCCAAGCGCCGCGGCGCCGTCTCCGCCGCCCGCACCTTCGCCCGCGCCGCCAAGGCCCGGAAGGTCGAGGCCGAGGTCTACGAGATCGACTATTCCCACGCCGCCATCAACGCGGCCCTGGGCATGCCCGGCCCCTATACCGACACGGTCGATGCCTTCCTCGCCCGCCATGGCGTGGCCTGATTGACCTCGCCGTAAATCTGCGCTACGCCGCCCGGGCCTTCACGATGCGCGTGCAGGCAATCGCGGGGCGCCCGATCATTGCGTCCCATCCCGCGGGGGCTTCCCCGCAAGACATGGACGTACATGACAAAATTCAGCGACCTGAAGCTGGACCCGAAGGTCCTCAAAGCCGTCGAAGACGCCGGCTACGAAACCCCCACCCCGATCCAGGCCGGCGCCATTCCGCCCGCCCTCGAAGGCCGCGACGTGCTCGGCATCGCGCAGACGGGCACCGGCAAGACCGCGAGCTTCACGCTCCCGATGATCTCGCTCCTGAAGCGCGGCCGCGCCCGGGCCCGGATGCCCCGCAGCCTCGTGCTCGCCCCGACGCGTGAGCTGGCGGCCCAGGTGGCCGAGAACTTCGACACCTACGCCAAGCACACCAAGCTCACCAAGGCCCTGCTGATCGGCGGCGTGTCCTTCGGCGAGCAGGATAAGCTCATCGACCGCGGCGTCGACGTGCTCATCGCCACCCCCGGCCGCCTGCTCGACCATTTCGAGCGCGGCAAGCTGCTGCT
>CAYVQK010000315.1:0-3027 GCA_964454145.1 uncultured Oceanicola sp.
GACCAGGCGTACCAGGGCGAGAAGACCGAGCCTATGAACCCGATGACGCTGACGGCGCGCGTGCCGTCGTCGCTGAGCCCGTCGACATACCACCAGGCGTAGCCGTTCGGCGGGACCGCGAGGTTGAAGTTCGGTCGCTCAAGATCGCCTCGGCCGCGTGCCGGGCGGAGAGCGCCGCCATCGGCAGGCCCGCCCCCGGATGCGCGCCGCCCCCCGCCAGGTAGAGGCCCCTGATCGGGGTGCGGGCCGTCGGGCGGCGGAAGGCCGCCATCAGCCCATGCGGGCTCTGGCCGTAGAGGGATCCGCCCGACTGCGGGAACATCCGGTCGAAGGTCTCCGGTGTCGAGAGGGCGGAGGCCTCCGGCGTCGGGCTGAACTGCAGGCCGAAGCCCGCCAGGGTGTCGAAGGTTCTGGCCCGGCATGCCTGGCTCTCCTCGGGGGTTGTTGGGCTGTCCTGTGGCGGTGCATTCGCGATGATCTCGAACCGCTCGAGCTCGGGCACGGCGCGGCCCATACCCCGGTCCATGGCGCAGAGGTAGAGCGTGGGCGCGGCGGGGCGCTCACCGCGGGCGAGAGCGGCGAACTCCCGCGCCGGGGCGTCGCAGAAGAAGACGTTGTGATGCGCCAGTTCAGGCCCGCTGGCCCGGGCCGCGAAGGCCCAGACATCGGCGGAGAGGCTGCGGGGTGCGCTGCGAGTCTGCGGTGCGACGGTTGCACAGGCGGGGCCGAGGGCGCCCGTCGCCAGGGCACGGGGATCGCCGTTGAACAGCACTGCGCGGGCGGGGAGCTGTTCGCCGCTGGCCAGGGTGACGCCCGTCACCGCGCCACCTCGTGCTTCTATCCGCTCGACATGCACGCCGTAGCGGAAGGTTGCGCCCCTCTCAGAGGCGATCGCCGCCAGCACCTGGGCGAGCCGCTCCATGCCGCCGTCGATGGCCCAGACGCCCGAGGCCTCGGCATGCCAGATCAGCGCGAGAAGGGCGGGCGCGGCGTAGGGCGAGCCGCCGACATAGGTGGCGTAACGCCCGAAGAGTTGGCACAGGCGCGGGTCGTCGAAGCTGGCAGTCAGCAGGGCCGCGAGGCTCGAGAATGGGGCCATGGCGGCCAGGAGCCGCGGCTGTCGGGCAATCCGCAGCCCCAGCGATGCGAGCGACGGGCGGGCCGCCTGCATCACGGGGGCATCGAAGGCCTCGAAGAGGGTTCTGGCGCGGCGGTCGAAGGCGCGAAACTGCTGCGCTGCCCGACCCCCGGCGAAGTCGCGGATCGCGCGCTCGTTCGCGTCGGGGTCGTCATGCAGGTCGAGCGTGCTGCCATCCGGCCAGAAGTGCCGCGCGATGGTGGTCTGTCTGACGAGATGCAGATGCGCGTCCAGCCGCTCCCCCAAGGCTTCGAAGAGCGCGTCGAAGACCGGGCGCAGGGTAAGCACCGTGGGCCCGGTGGCGACAGGGCCGGCGGGCGAGGCGAGGCTGCGGATCTTGCCGCCCGGCGTTGCGTGGCGCTCCAGCACCGTGACGGCGCATCCGGCATGGGCCAACCGGGCCGCCGCGGCAAGCCCGGCCATCCCCGCGCCGATGACGAGGACGGGATCTTGGGAGATGCGGGCGCCGGTCATGTCTGGATTGTTGACTCCGACGCTGTGATTGTCCAGTTTAGTTTACACTACGTGCGTTGTATTGAAATGACATCAGGCTGCGGGGAGGTCGGAATGGCGATCAGGGAACGTATCGATGCGGCGATCATCCGGGCGCTGGCCACCAGCCAGGGCGGGCTCGCCCCCCGGCAGCTCTCCGAGGCGCTGGGCTACGCCATCCTTCCCGGCGGCGCGCGCATCCGGCCAACGATCCTGATGTCGGTCGCCGGCGCCTGTGGCGACGACAGGCCCGAGCTCTCCGACGCCGCCGCCGCGGCGCTGGAGCTCATCCATTGCGCCAGCCTCGTGCACGACGATCTGCCCTGTTTCGACGACGCCGACCTGCGCCGCGGCAAGCCGTCTGTGCACCGCGCCTATTCCGAGCCGCTGGCGGTGCTGACAGGCGACAGCCTCATCATCCTGGCGTTCGAAACCCTTGCGCGGGCGGGTGCGGATGCCCGCGCCATGCGCCTCATCCTCGCGCTCGCCGCGCGCACCGGGATGCCCAACGGCATTTGCGCCGGGCAGGGGTGGGAGAGCGAGCCGAAGATAGATCTCTTTGCCTACCACCGCTCCAAGACGGCGGCGCTGTTCATCGCGGCCACCGAGATGGGGGCGATCTCGGCCGGGCACGAGGGCGAGCCCTGGCATGATCTCGGGGCGCTGATCGGCGAGGCCTTCCAGGTGGCCGACGACCTGCGCGATGCGCTGATGGACCCGGAGACGCTCGGCAAGCCCGTGGGGCAGGATGCGCTGCACGGCCGTCCCAATGCGGTTTCCGAGCTGGGGGTGGAGGGCGCCTTCGCGCGGCTGAACGACATCCTGGCCGGGGCGATCGCCTCGATTCCGTCCTGCCCCGGCGAGGCGGCGCTGGCGCAGATGGTGCGCAAGCAGGCGGATCATATCATCCCCAACGTGCCCGCCCGGTTCAGGGCCTAGGCCGTGGCGGGCCGCGGCGCCTCTGCTCCGTTTCCGCTCCGGCTCGACCGCATGTTTGCCAGCGCGCGCTTTCAGGCGCTGGCCGCCCGCCTGCCCATAGGCCGCGGCTTCGCCCGGCGAGACGGCGCGGCGATTTTCGATGTTCTTCAGGGGTTTGTCGCCTCGCAGGTTCTGGCGGCCCTCGTCGACCTCGGGCTGCTCCGCCGCCTGCTCGATGAGCCCGCGCGGGCCGAGCGGCTGGCCATTTCGCTCGCGCTGCCGCTGGAGCGGCTGGAGGTGTTGCTGCGCGCCGCGGTGGCCCTGAAGCTGCTGAAGCGCAGGCGCGACGGGCGCTATTCCCTGGCGCGGCGCGGGGCCGCGATCGTGGGCGTGCCGGGGCTGGAGGCGATGATCGCCCACAACGCCGCCTTCTATGCCGACATGGCCGATCCCGTCGCCCTGATGAAGGGCGGCGGCGA
>CAYVQK010000316.1:0-2940 GCA_964454145.1 uncultured Oceanicola sp.
AGGAAGTTGTCGTCGAACAGCGCCATCGAGACGCCGATGGTCTCCGACATCGCCGAGCTGCCCATCAGGGATGCGAAGGCCGTGGCGGCAATAAGGGTCTTCTTCATGGTATTCCTCCCAAAAGCGGTGTCCGGCGCACCGATTTCATGCCGGAGGCCCCTTGAGCGGGGCCGTTACGCGGATCAGGCGACGGGCGCCGCGATCCGGGATTCGATGAAGGCGAAGGAGCGCGCGAGCTGGTCCTTCGGGTCGGTCATGGCCTGGGTCTCGGGCGAGAAGCACTCGTAGGAGATCGGGCCGTCGTAGCCCGCCGCCAGAAGGGCCGCGATCTGCTCCACGTTGCCGAGGCGGTCGTCCTCGCCCACCAGCACGCGGTGCGCGTCCTCCATCCGGTCGATGGAGAGCGACGGGTCGGTGACGGCAGAGATATGCACGATGCCGGTGTGCTCCGGATAGAGCGCACCGCCGCCCGCGAGGGTGTGGTGGAAGGTGTCATGGACGATCCTGAACCGGTCCTCGAGCTCGAGCGCCTCGATGGTATCTATCAACTCGTCCTTGAAGCGCAGCGAGGAGCGACCGAAGCCCAGCGGCTCGACCAGTGCGACCATGTCGGCCTCGACCAGCATCGGGTGGATCGCCTTCAGCGCGATGCGCAGGTTGGCCTGGCGCTCTCCGTTGGCGCCGCCCGTGCCGTCGTTGCGGGGGATCAGGCTGATGGTCTCGGCACCGGCAGCCACCGCGGTGTCGATCAGCGCCGCCACCTCGTCGCGCCGCGCGGCATCCCAGCTGTTGAACGGGTAGACCTGGCTCAATCCGACAAGCCGCAGGCCCCGGGCGCGGATCATCTCCCCTGCCTCCCCGGGGGCCATCCCGTCGAACAGCGGTCGGCCCAGCGCCGCCATGTCGTTGCGCGCCTCGATGCCGACGCAGCCCAGCTCCGCCGCGAGATCGAGAAAGGCACCAAAGCGCAAGCCCGGCACGGTCATCTGGTTCAATGCACGTTTCATGCGCCCTCCCGGATCCCGGCCTTCCCGCCGCAATCTCGAGGCGGACAATGTCCACAACCTCCGAGTCGGTCAATTTAACCGGGCGTCTTTTGCGTCATTCCTGACGCATTCAGGGCGCCCGGAATGACGTTTTCCCGCCATTCACAGCATTTCGGGCAGATAGACCCTCGGATCCAGAAAATGCTGCCCCGCAATGCCCTCCACCCCGTGATCGAAGCTGTCGACCACGAAGGACACGAGATCGCGGCAAAGCTCCTCGAGCGGGGTGGCGATGATCATGCTCAGGTACCCGTCCACCAGCGCGGCCCGCGTGTCGGCGGTGAGCTCGTTCACCACGAGCCCGACCTTTCCGGGCGGGCGGGTTTCGCGCAGGGCCGCGATGGCACCCTCCATGCCGCCCCCCGCCACGTAGATGCCGGCCAGATCGGCATGGCGCCGGAGAAGATCCAGGGTGGCCTCATAGGTCACCTGCCGGGTCTCCAGGTTGACCAGCGTGTCGAGGACCGAGAACTCCGGCGCCTCGTCGCGCACGTAGGACCGAAATCCGACCTCCCGCAGGTCATGGCCGTGCCAGCGGTTGCCGCCGACGAACACCGCCAGCTTGCCGGGGCTGCGGTTGTGCCCGGTCAGCATCCAGGCCGCCACGCGACCGATCTTCATGTTGTTGAGCCCCAGGTATGTCTTGCGGATGCCCTGGGCCATGTCGTTGAGCAGCGAGAACACCGGCACGCCCCGCTCCCTCAGCGTCTGCACCACAGCGTCGAGCTTCTGGTGGTTCACCGCGACGCAGGCCAAGGCATCCACGTTCTCCCCCAGCGCCAGCATTTCCTTGGCGAAATCATCGGGCGACTGCGAGGCGGCGAAGCGGATCACCACCTCGCCGCGAATGTCGGAGCGGGCGGCCATGGCCAGCTCCAGCTCGCGGGCGAAGTTCTGGTAGAACTCCTGCCCCCGCTTCACCAGCACCACGCCCAGGCGCTTTCGCGGCGCCGTCTGCCCCAGCCGGTGCTCGATCAGCCCGCGCCCGTGGTAGCCCACCCGATGCGCAGCCTCGGCGATCTTGCGCAGGGTCTCCTCGCGCACCTTCAGGCGCCCGTTCAGGGCACGGTCCACCGTGGTCACGCTGACGCCGGCCTCGCGCGCCACGTCCTTTGTTGTCGGTCGATTTGCCATGCCGCATCCTGACGTTGCGTCTGCAGGATTGACGCGAAAACGTCATCGGTCAACCGGGATCCGGAGTTTCGCGGCGTGCCGCGTGCGGGACGCCCGGGATGGCGGTCGCTCAGATCTCGATCATCACCCGGTCGCCCTCGACCTTCACGCTGTAGGTGTTGAGGTCCACGCAGGCCGGCGCACGCAGCGCCTCCCCGCTGCGGTAATCGAAGGTGGCGTTGTGCTTCGGGCACTCGATCTCGTACTCCTGCACCAGCCCGTCCTCGAGGTGCACATGCTCATGGGTGCAAAGCCCGTCGGTGCAGAAGAATTCGCTGTCGGGGCTGCGGTAGATCACGAAGGTCTTTCCGCCATGATCGAAGCGGATCAGATCCTCCTCCTCGATGTCGTCCCTTGCGCATGCGTCGACCCAGGCCATGGCCTCTCTCCTCCCTGTTCGGTTGTTCGGTTCATTCGGCGGCGGCTGCGGCGGCGTGAAACTCGCCGCGATAGGGCCGCGCGGTGGCGGGCAGCGCCCGCTCGATGAAGTAGTCCTCGTTGGCGAGCTGCCGCCTCAGCGCCGGCCACATCTCGCGGAAGCCCTCGGCGATGGAGCGGTTGGGCGCCGGCAGGTCGTGCTTGATCGCCGCGTGCAGATCCGGCAGCCGGTGGTAGGGCACCATCGGAAACATGTGATGCTCCACGTGGTAGTTCATGTTCCAGTAGATGAACCGGCTGACCGGGTTCATGTAGACGGTGCGGCTGTTCAGCCGGTGGTCGA
>CAYVQK010000317.1:0-2888 GCA_964454145.1 uncultured Oceanicola sp.
GTGGAGTGCCCGGCATAGGTCCGGAACAGCCACGGCTTGTCCTTGGGGCGGTCGTTTTGCTGCATCTGCGACATGTTGGGGCTCCGATGAATCGGGTGAGCAAGATTATTCCATTCCGAGCGTTATTGGCGAAAGATTATGCCAATGTCAATTCGCTGCATTGCGGCAAACCGCGCCCCGTTGGCAGATGCCCGCAAACCCGGCAGCTCCGCCCGTGCCTGCCGGGGATTTACCCGGCCTCCGTCGCCTGCAACTGTCGCCTCATGACGCACTCGGTGACCCTGCCACTCTGGCTCTTCCTGCTGATCCTGCTCTTCGCAGCCGTCACCTTCGCGTCCCACTTCCTGTTTCCCTCAGTCCGTTGGTTCTTCCGCCGGCGGCTCGAAAAGGCCGTGGCCCGGCTCAACAAGCGGCTCACGCGCCCCATCGAGCCCTTCAAGCTCGCCCGCCGGCGCGATACCATCCAGCGCGTGATCTACTCGCCCGAGGTGCTCGCCGCCGTCACCGCCCACGCCGCGCAGGAGGGCGTGCCAGAGGAGGTCGCCTTCGAGCAGGCCCGCCGCTATGCCCGCGAGATCGTCCCCGGCTTCTCCGCCTTCGCCTACTTCGGTTTCGCCATCCGCGCCGCCAAGTGGCTCGCCACCTCGCTCTTCCGCGTCCGCCTCGCCCGGCTGGACGAGGCGAAACTCGCCGCAATCCCCGAGAGCGCCACCGTCGTCTTCGTGATGAACCACCGCTCCAACATGGATTACGTGCTCGTCACCTACCTCGTGGCGCAGCGCACCACGCTCTCCTACGCGGTGGGCGAATGGGCGCGCGTCTGGCCGCTTCGCAGCCTGATCCGGGCCATGGGCGCCTACTTCATCCGCCGCAAGTCGCGGGGCGAACTCTATCGCACCGTGCTCGCCACCTACGTCCACCACGCCACCCGCGCAGGCGTGACCCAGGCGATGTTCCCCGAGGGCCGGCTCTCTCTGACCGGCGTGCCGGGCGAGCCCAAGCTGGGCCTTCTGGCCTATATCACCGAGGCCGCGCAGAGCGGAACCGAGGTGGTCTTCGTGCCCACCGCGCTCAACTACGATCGCGTGCTGGAAGATCGCGTGCTGATCGCCGCACAGCGCGGCGGCGGCTTTCCCACCCGCATTCGCGTCGTTATCCGCTGGCTGCTGCGGCAGCTCGTCCTGCGCGTCCGCGGCCTCACCCACCACCTGGGCTACGCCGCCGTCAGCTTCGGCGATCCCCTGTCGCTTGCCAGCTTCCCCGGCAATACCGAGGCCCTGGGTCACGAGCTCATGCGCCGGATCGAGGCGGTGATGCCGGTGCTCCCCGTGCCCCTCCTCGCCGCCATGCTGCTCGAGGCCGAGGGCCCGCTCGATCGCGCCACGCTCGAGCGCCAGTGGAACGCCCGCCTCCGCGCGCTCGAGGGGGCAGGGGTGGTGCTTCACGTCCCGCGCGGCAACCCGGCCTATGCGCTCGAGAACGCCCTGCGGATCCTGCGCGAACGAAAGCTGCTGTCGGAAACCCCCGAAGGCATCGCCGCCGCGCCCCACGAAACCCCGCTCTTCCGCTTCTACGCCGCCTCCATTGCCCCCCAGCTCGCCCATCTCGACAATGCCGCACCTGCATCCTCGCCCCACCCCAGGTTGCTGCCCGCCGATGATGCAGCTGCGAAGGGCCCTGCTGCGTTCCGCGCCGAAACTGAATCCGGCGAGACATAAAATTTCAAATCAGACGTCAGTCGTATTGCAATCTTGCGCGGTGACCCGTAGAACCCCGTGAGACCGACGCGCGATTCTGCGCCGCAGAACGACTTGAGGAGAGAAGCCGATGGCCCTGGATGTCACCGAAGCCCCGCAGGCCGCTTACGAGGCTGAAGAGAAGGAACTCTACGAGATCGGCGAGATGCCCCCGATGGGCTACGTGCCGCCGAAGATGTACGCCTGGGCGATCCGCCGCGAGCGCCACGGCGAGCCCGACGTGTCGTTCAAGCAGGAGGTGGTCGACACCTGGAAGATCGACAGCCACGAGGTGCTGGTTCTCGTCATGGCCGCCGGCGTCAACTACAACGGCGTCTGGGCCGGCCTCGGCAAGCCGATCTCGCCCTTCGACGTCCACGGGCAGGACTATCACATCGCCGGCTCCGATGCCTCGGGCATCGTCTGGGCCGTGGGCGACAAGGTGAAGCGCTGGAAGGTCGGCGACGAGGTCGTGATCCACTGCAACCAGGACGACGGCGACGACGAGGAGTGCAACGGCGGCGACCCGATGTTCTCCCCCACCCAACGGATCTGGGGTTACGAGACGGGCGATGGCTCCTTCGCCCAGTTCACCCGCGTCCAGGCCCAGCAGCTCATGCCGCGCCCGAAGCACCTGACCTGGGAGGAGAGCGCCTGCTACACGCTCACGCTCGCCACCGCCTACCGCATGCTCTTCGGCCACGAGCCCCACGAGCTGAAGCCGGGCCAGAACGTCCTGGTCTGGGGCGCCTCGGGCGGCCTCGGCTCCTACGCGATCCAGCTCGCCAACACCGCCGGCGCCAACGCCATCGGCGTCATCTCCGACGAGAGCAAGCGCCAGTTCGTCATGGACCAGGGCGCCAAGGGCGTCATCAACCGGAAGGACTTCAACTGCTGGGGCCAGCTCCCCACGGTGAACAGCCCCGAGTACAACGAGTGGCTGAAGGAGGCCCGCAAGTTCGGCAAGGCGATCTGGGACATCACCGGCAAGGGCGTCTCGGTCGACATGGTCTTCGAGCACCCCGGCGAGGCCACCTTCCCGGTGTCGACGCTGGTGGTGAAGAAGGGCGGCATCGTGGTCATCTGCGCCGGCACCTCCGGCTTCAACTGCACCTTCGACGTCCGCTACATGTGGATGCACCAGAAGCGCCT
>CAYVQK010000318.1:0-2883 GCA_964454145.1 uncultured Oceanicola sp.
CCGCAGGGCCGGATCGAGAAGATGTGCCGCAAGGGCGAGATCCGGGTGGATGGCGGCCGGGTGAAGGCCTCGACGCGGCTGGAGGAAGGGCAGGAGGTGCGCATTCCGCCGCTGCCCGAGGGCGCCGCGCCGGAGCCCGCCAAGCCCAGCCGCATCTCCGACGCCGACGCCCAGATGATCCGCGACGCGGTGATCTGGAAGGACGACCATATCATCGCCCTCAACAAGCCCCCCGGCCTGCCCACCCAGGGCGGCTCGGGCCAGAGCAAGCACGTCGACGGGCTGGCCGAGGCGCTGACCTTCGGCACCGAGGAAAAGCCCCGTCTGGTGCATCGGCTCGACAAGGACACCTCGGGCGTCCTGCTGCTGGCGCGCTCCCGCAGGATCGCCGCCGAGCTCACCGCCGCGATCCGGCACAAGGAAACCCGCAAGATCTACTGGGCCGTCGTCGCCGGCGTGCCCTCGCCCTACAACGGCGAGATCAAGTTCGGCCTCGTCAAGGCGCCGGGCGGCAAGGGCGCGGGAGAGAAGATGCTCTGCGTCCACCCGCGCGACGTCGACAGCACCGAGGGCGCCAAGCGGGCGCACACGCTCTATTCCGCGCTCTACCGCGTGGCGGGCCGCGCCACCTGGGTGGCGCTCGAGCCGATCACCGGCCGCACCCACCAGCTCCGCGCCCACATGGCCGAGATCGGCCACCCCATCGCGGGCGACGGCAAGTATGGCGGCTCCGCGCAGGAGAACATGGGCGACGGCTGGGGCGCCAAGATGGGCGGCATCATCTCGGGCAAGCTGCACCTGCACGCCCGGTCGATGACCTTCCTTCATCCGGTGACGAAGAAACCCGTCACCGTGACGGCCCCGCTGCCCGAGCACATGAAGGACACCTTCGAGACCTTCGGCTGGACGGAAGACCTCGCGCCCGACGATCCCTTCGAGGATTACAAGTGAGCGGGCTGCGTTGCATCATCTTCGATGTCGACGGCACGCTGGTGGACAGCCAGAACGAGATCGTCGCCGCGATGACCTCGGGCTTCGCCGCCGTCGGGCGGGAGGCGCCGCCCCGGGCGCAGGTGCTCTCCATCGTCGGCCTCTCGCTCGACGTGGGCATCGCCCGGCTCTGCCCCGAGGCCAGCGCCGAGGAACTCACCGCCATGGTCGCGGGCTACAAGGATGCCTTCGTGGAGATCCGGCGCACCTCCGATTGCGCGGTGTTCTATCCGGGCATGCGCGAGCTGCTGGATGACCTCGCCCGCACCCCCGAGAACCTGCTCTGCGTCGCCACCGGCAAATCCCGCCGCGGGCTCGATGCGCTGTTCAAGTCCTCGGGGCTGGCCGGGCTCTTCACCTCCGAGCAGGTGTCGGACCATCACCCCTCCAAGCCGCACCCGGCGATGCTGGAGGCCGCCCTGCGCGAGACCGGCTGCGAGGCGCACCAGGCGGTGATGATCGGCGACACCAGCTATGACATGGAGATGGCCCGCAACGCCGGCATCACCGGGCTCGGCGTGAGCTGGGGCTACCACCCGCCCGGCGCGCTCTTCGAGGCGGGCGCGGCCGAGGTGGTGGAAGAGGCCGGGGCGCTGCCCGGGGCGATCCTGCGGGCAACGGGAGGCTGAGGCGTGGCGGAATGGGCGGCAAAGCGGTTCTGGAAGGCGGCCGAGGCTGTGCCCGAGGGTGATGGCTTTGCCGTGCAGCTCGACGGCCGCCCGGTGAAGACGCCGGCCAAGGCCCCGCTCACCCTGCCCACCGAGGCGCTGGCCCGCGCCGTCGCCGCCGAGTGGCACGCCCAGGGCGAGAAGATCGACCCGCTCTCGATGCCCTTCACCCGCTCTGCCAACTCCGCGCTCGACAGGGTGGCGCCCCAGCATGCCGAGGTGGCCGAGATCGTGGCGGCCTATGGCGAGGACGACCTGATCTGCTACCGCGCCGAGGCGCCTGCCGAGCTGGTCGCCCGCCAGGCCGAGGCCTGGGATCCGCTGGTCGATTGGGCCCGCGACGGGCTGAAGGCGCCACTCATCATGGCGACGGGCGTGATGCACGTGCCCCAGCCCGCCACCTCGGTGGAGGCGCTGCGCGCGCTGGTCCACCGGCAGGACGCCTTCGCGCTGACCGCCCTGCACGACCTCACCGCTCTCTCCGGTTCGCTGGTGATGGGCCTTGCCGTGCTCGAGGGCCAGGCCGCGCCCGAGGCGCTCTGGGCGGCCAGCCGGGTGGACGAGGACTGGCAGATCGAGCAGTGGGGTGAAGACGAGGAGGCGGCCGAGGTGGCCGCCCGGAAGCGCGCCGATTTCCTCCACGCGGCCGAGCTCTACCGACTCTCCAGACCCATCGGATGAGTCCCGCGGGTTCGCCCATTGGGCGAGTGGCGCTGTGCCGTTGCCCAAAAAGTGAGCAAATTTCCCTTTTCCGCCAAGGAAGCGCGCCCCCGCGCACTTGACCTTCTGCGGTGAATTCGGCCAACTTGACCCACTTCTGCGGTGCCACGAGGCTTCGGGCATCGCACTCATGCACATCGGCAGGAGATGCCGGTATTCACTCCGGAAAGCCGTAACAAAACGGCACCGGACGATCAGGAAGAGGTAAAGATGAAAAAATCGCTATTTCTCGGCGCACTGACCGTCGCTGGCCTTGCTGCCACCGCCGGCGCTGCGGCGACGCTGGACGACGTGAAGGCGCGCGGCACGCTGAACTGCGGCGTGGCCACCGGCGTGCCGGGCTTCGCGGCGCCGAACGCCTCGGGCGAGTGGGAAGGCTTCGACGTGGCCGTCTGCCGCGCCGTCGCTGCCGCCGTCCTCGGCGACCCGACCGCCGTCGAATTCGTACCCACCACCGGCAAGACCCGCTTCACCGCGCTGGCCTCCGGCGAGATCGACATGCTGG
>CAYVQK010000319.1:0-2879 GCA_964454145.1 uncultured Oceanicola sp.
GCAGGTCGCCGTTGTCGTAGGTGACGCGGCCGCGCTTGGCCAGGAACTCCTTCGTCTCGGGCAGCAGGCCCTCGGTCAGGATCTTGAGGCTCTCGTTGGTCGAGCCCCACCCGGTGGCCGAGCAGCGGTTGAACACCGGGATCCGCATCAGCTCACGCATCGACGGGACGCCTATAATGCGCACCTCGCCGGACTGGCCCGAGGACCAGAAGCCGTAATAGCTGTCCAGCTCGCCCGGCGCGACCTCGGCTCTGGCCGTGGCGGCCTGCGCCTTGCGGGTCGAGGCCAGCAGGCCCAGCCCGGTGCCGGTGCCGCCGACACCGGCCAGCGCCGCGACGCCGGCGGTTCCCCTGAAGAGTCCCCTCCGGGACATGCCGTTGCTGTGTTCGCTCATCTGTCTTTCCTTTCACTTGGCTTTGGCAAGTTGGTTGGGATGGCCGAGATTCGGCCGCTCGGCATGGGCGGCGAGCGATGCCGCGGATGCCGCAGTCTTGGCGCGCCGCTTGTCGGTCTTGATGACGACGGGGCAGCGGTCGTGATCCTGGTAGAGCACCTGGCAGTTCAGGCAGGAGATGCACTCGTTCGGGTTGATCTCTCCGGTCGGGTGGATCGCCTTCACTGGGCAGTCGGTGGCGCAGAGCTGGCAGGGGTTGCCGCATTCGTTGTACCGCTTGAGCCAGCGGAACATGTGCAGCCGCGCCGGGATCGCCAGGCCGCCGCCCAGCGGGCAGACATAGCGGCAGTAGAACCGCTCGATGAACAGACCGGGCAGCAGGAAGGCGAGGGCGATCAGCACATAGGGCAGGGGCCGGGCGAATTTCAGGATGATGGCGGTCTTGAAGGGCTCGACCTCGGCGAAGCGCTCGGCAAGCTCCAGCGAGTAGAGCGACAGGCCGAACAGCCCGATGAAGATGATGTACTTCAGCGCCCAGAGCCGCTCGTGCAGCCCCCAGGGCAGGGTGACCTGCGGCACGCCCAGCCGGCGGGCGATCTTGTTCGACAGCTCCTGCATCGCGCCGAAGGGGCATAGCCAGCCGCAATAGGCGCCCCGCGCCCAGAACAGCAGCGCGGCGGCGACGGCGAACCACAGGATGAAGATCAGCGGATCCATCAGGAAGGTGTCCCACTGGAAGTCGCTGAACAGCGCGTTCACCAGCGCGAGGATGTTCACCACCGAAAGCTGCGCGTTGGCGGTCCAGCCGACGAAGACCAGCGTGAACACCAGGTAGGCGTTGCGGATGACGGCAAATGTCCGGGCGTTCCTTGTGGCGGAAGACTGGAAGAAGAAGATCCCGGTCAGCAGCGCCAGCGCGGCGGAGAGGATCACGATCTGAAGGCGCTTCGCCTCCCAGATCCGCTCCCACAGCGCATGCCGCGCCTCGGGGTCCGACGCCTCGGCGCGCGCTTCGGGCGCCGGGGCGGCCGCGACGGGGCGGGTGTAGGCGTCGGGCAGTTCGTAGGCCAGCTCGTAGGTCAGGAAGACCTTCTCGATCGGGCCGACGGCGCGGCTGACCAGGAATTGCAAGCGGAAGGGCGCGGCCGGGTCGAAGCCCGCCTCGGCCGGGATGACGAACAGGTCCATCTCGGGAAACTGCGGCGCGCCCGCGGCGGCGAGGCTGACGATGCGGCTGTGGTTGCGGTCGCGGAAGCGGAAGGACATCTCGCCCTGGATCAGCTGGAAGCGGTCGAAGATGCCGCCCCGCACATAGCCCGAGCCCTTGAAGGACCAGCGGCCCGCCCCGAACACGGCGACGGCCGCGTCGCCGGGCTCGAGCCGCGCGTCGAGGTTTTCCCACGCCGCGTCGCCCAGCAGCGAACGGCCGATGGCGGGTTGGCTGACAAGCGCCGTCCAGACGTCGACATGGGCGTCGGTGTCGGGGCCGGGCTCGGCGTTCTTGGCGGTGCGCTCGTCGCCCAGGGCGGCGAAATCGGCGTTGATCTGCCCGACATCGAGCGTCAGGCGGCGCAGCGCGCCGTTGCCGGCGAGCGTCTGCCAGTCCGTCACCTCCCCCGCATCGGGGTCGACCTCGCGCACGGGGCCGGTCTCCTTCTGGGCGGCGAAGCCCTCCAGCTCCAGCGTGCGGGCCGCCTTGACCCCGGCGCGCAGGATCGTGTCGTCGATTACCATTATGGTCACGGTCGCGCCCGACACGATTTCCAGGTCGCCGGTGTCGCGCCGGGCGGTGACGGCGCGCAGGTCGTAGCCGGTGTAGTGCTGGATCACCCGACGAATCTCGGCCTCGGGGATGCCGACCAGCACGATCGGTTCCGAGTGCTTTACCAGCTTGACGCCGGTGAGCCGTGCCTCCGGCGAGATGCCGGCGGCGATATGGATCGGCTTGCCGGAATAGCCGGTGGTGGGCACGAAGTCGGAGGTCAGGAAGACCCATCCCACGGTCGAGCCGTCCCGCAGCGCGGGGACAAGCCCGTCAGCGCCGACGGTGCCGAAGCCGGTGGCCCCCGGGACAAGCTCGGCCGGCTCCAGCTCGTCGAGAAACGTGGCGATGAGGGGTTCGGCCTGGCCCTGCACCGTCATGCCCGCCAGCAGCAGCAGGGCACCCAACATGCATCCCAGGATTTTCCGCATCGTCTTCCCTCGTCTTGCTTCCCGTCACGGGCCATGGCGAGGTGAGTAGCGGCTGGGGAGATTCCGGAGTTTGCGTTTGCGCAACCTCTGCGACTGTTTCAGCGGGTCCGGCGGAAACGGCGGCGCAAGGCGGAGCCTCCCCAACTGAATTGGTCCACCGCTAAGGTTAGCAAACGGAGTGGAATGCCCCCCTGTGAAGTTCTCTAATTGCACTGGTCAAGGTTTCTCTTTCGGGTCGGGTCTCGCGCTGCAAGCCATCAAGAACCGGGTGTCCGGATAGCGAAGGGAGAGC
>CAYVQK010000320.1:0-2817 GCA_964454145.1 uncultured Oceanicola sp.
TGGCCGATCCGAACCTGATCTTTCCCGGGCAAGTGCTGCGCATTCCGCGGAACGATATCTGACGGAGACGGAGTGAGCGCGCAGGGGCCTTCCCGCATGAGGCGCGGGAATGCGGTGCCTTGCCGGGCTACTGGGCCTGCGCCACGGCCAGACCGCGCAGGCTGCGGCCCCGGTTGGGGGAGATTTCCAACTCCTTCGCGTAGGCCTCGGCGGCGCCGGCCTTGTCGCCCGTGGCCAGCAGGAGATCGCCCAGCAGCTCGCGGGCGGGGAGGACGTGGCCGGGGGTGACGGGGGCCTTGCCGACCCTGTCCTCGGCCTCGGCGGCGGCGCGCATCAGGGCGATGGCGGCCTCGTCGTCGCCACTCGCATGGGCGAGCCAGGCCTCGATGGCCTTGGTCTGGGCGTCGAGCAGCACGAGCCAGTAGCCGAGGCCGCGCTCCTGCATGACGGCGCCGAGTGTGCCGAGCTCGGCCAGGGCTTTCTGCGCCGTGGCCGTGTCGCCGGAGCGGGCGGCGCCGAGGCCGATGGCGAAGTGGCGGATGGCGACGGCCTGGGGGTAGCGGTCCCAGGTGATCGCGCCGTGCAGCTCCGTGGGGAGGGCGGCGGCGGCGGGCCAGTCATCCTGCTCCAGCGCCATGCGGGCGGGGGCGGCAGCGGCGGCATAGGCGGAGCCGAACGTGTCTTCGAGGTTTTCCGTGGCGTCCATCCCGGCGAGCAGGGTTGCGGCCGCATCGACCTTGCCGAGCTGGAGGTAGGCGTAGACCGCGTAATCGACGGCGTGGGGGTAGTGGTTGGAGATCACGTCGCCCACCGAATGCCGGATGGCCGCCGTGGCGCTGCGCTCGTTGAGGGCGGCGGACTCTTCCCACTGGCCGAGGCGGGTGAAGATGTGGCTGGGCATGTGCAGCGCGTGGGGGACATCCGGGGCCGCCTCCGCGTAGGCACGTGCCACCGCCAGCCCGCGCTCGCGCAGGGCCGGGTGATCGTAGGCGTGGATGGAGTAGTGAAAGGCGCCGGGGTGGTGCGGGGCCTTGGCGCGCAGGGCGTCGGTGCGTTCGCCCGCCGCGATCAGCTCGGGCACGGCGTCGGGGCCCGGCGGCGCGACTGTCATCTGGGCCAGCGAGGCGAAGGCCTGGGCCTCCGGGTCGTCGGGAAAGGCCTCGAGCACCGCGCGTTGCGCGGTGGCCCAATTGGCGAGGCGGGTTGGGTAGGGCACGTCTTCGCCCCTGTAGAAAGCGAGCGCGGCCCCGATGAAGGCGGCCTCGCGGGGCGTGCCGTGGCCCATCTCCAGCAGCCGGGCCGCCGCCGCGCGCCCGGTGGCGGTTTCGTCGGGCGTGGGGCCGCCGGGCCAGAGCGGGTGGAAGCTGGCCATGGCGATGCCCCATTGCGCCATGGCGCACTCCGGATCGGTGGCGGCGGCCTCTTTGAAGGCCAGAGCCGACTGGGCATACATCATGTGATGAAGGTGCTTCAGGCCGGTCGTGAAGGCGGCATCGGCCGCCTCGGTGCAGCTTGTCGGGAAGTCGACCTCGCCGAGATGCGCCTCTGCGCCATGGGCAAGGAGGGGCTGCGGGGCGGCGAGGAGAGCGGCCAGGGTGAGGGCAGGGGAATGTCGGGACATGCGGGTCATCTGGGTCTCCGTCTGCTTTGAGAGGGGGCAGGCCACTGCCGAGGCGCTGCCATCGCGGCGGCGCGGCGGGTGATCCTGCGGGCGTCGAACGGGGCCAGCGTCAGACATTCGGGGGGCGCTGACAAATGAGTTCTCCTGCGGGCTCGGGCAAGATATTCTTGTGCCAGATGCAGAAGCGCCTGCCCTCCCTCACGGCCCTGCGGACCTTCGAGTGCGCGGCCCGCCACCTCAGCTTTGCGAGGGCGTCGGAAGAGCTGGCCGTCACCCCGGCGGCGGTGGGCTTCCAGATCCGGCAGCTGGAAGAGGAGCTGGGCGGCGCGCTCTTCATCCGCAGGCATCGCGCGGTTGAGCTGACCGAGAAGGGACAGGCGTTGAACGCGCGGCTCGGGCCGGCATTCAGGACGATTCATCGGGCGTGGTCGCAAGCGCTGTCGCCGGAGGAGACGACGCCACTCCGGGTGACGGGCCCGGCGAAGGCGGTACACAGCTGGGTCTTGCCGGCGTTGGCCCGGGCACAGGCGCAGAGGCCGGATGTGCGCCTCTCCTGGGATATCAGCAAGCAGACGCGCGATGTGGCCAGCGGCGCGGTTGACCTGGCGGTGCGCTGGACCCTGGAGCCGGAAGAGGGCCTCCATTGGGAGGCCGCGCTGCGCACCTGGTTCACGCCGCTTGTGCAGGCGGAGACGGCCCGTTTCGTGACCCGGCCCGAAGACCTGAACGACCAGGGGCTGATCGGGGTGGAATACCGCTTCGACCCCGGACAGGACGAGAGCGCCTGGGCGGCGTGGTTTCGGGTCATGGGGCAGGCGCCGCCCGAGACCTATGCGGTGATGTGCAGCGACACGGCGAGCGCGGTTGAAACGGCGCTTGTTACCGGGCATGCCGCGCTGGCCGGCTCGTTTCTGGCCTTCGAGCCGCTGACGCGCGGCAGGCTGGTGGCCCCCTTCGACACGGCGATCGTGCCCCGGTCGCGGTTCTGGCTGGTGTGCCGCAAGGGCTGGGAGGCCTCGGCGGAGTTCGCGTGGTTCCACGAGGCAGTGACGCAGGAGGCGGGGCGCATCGACAGGCTGGCCGAAGGGATGCGGCTGGTGCACCCGGATGGCAGCCGGGTGGCGATCTGACGCTGGCGGTGCCTCAGCCCTCCGGGTAGGCCTGCCGGCAGGCGGCGATCTGGGCCTGGGCCTCGC
>CAYVQK010000321.1:0-2811 GCA_964454145.1 uncultured Oceanicola sp.
GACCGCCTGCTCGGTGAAGATCTTCCGCTACCAGCTGCTCTTCGCCTCGATCCGCAGCCAGATCCGCACGATCCACTCGCCTTCTGGCATCTTCACCCCGCGCTATGACGGGCGCCCTGTGGGGGAAGACGTGCTGAGCTCGGTGATGAGCTTCTTCGTGCTCTTCACGGTGTCGCTGGGCGGGCTGGCGGTGCTGCTCAGTTTCACCGGGCTCGACTTCACCACCTCGGTCTCCGGCGCGGCGACGGCGATCGCCAACATCGGGCCGGGGCTGGGCGAGATCATCGGGCCGGCGGGGAACTTCAGCACGCTGAACGACACCGCGAAGTGGCTGCTGGCGGCGGGCATGCTGGTGGGGCGGCTCGAGGTGCTGGCCGTCTACGCGCTGTTCACGGTGAACTTCTGGCGCGCGTGAGGGCGCGGCGCGGGGAGGTGGGAGGATTGCCCACCCTACGCGTCACATCGGCGGATTGAGCGCGCCCCTGGGGCGGGCCAACCCCGCCGTCATTCCCAGCAGCTCACCAGCACCGTCATCCCCTCGGCGAGCGAGGTGAGATCCTCGGGCGCGAGCGCCGAGCCGCTGTCGGAGGGCGTGGCATCCAGCCCGGCGGAGGAGAGGAAGCCGGCGATGGAGGGCACGTCGACGGCGAACTGCACGTTCTCGGGGAGCTGGCGGGCCGGGTCGTCCTTGCGGGCGAGCAGCATGCCGAGCACGGCGCCGGACTGGTCGAGCACGGGGCCGCCGGCGTCGCCGGGCAGGGTGGAGAGCTCGAGCCGCTGCACGCCGGTCTCGCCGCCGAGGCCGCGCAGGTCGGCCAGGGTGCCGAAGGTGACGGTGGGCAGGCCCAGCACCTCCTCGTAGCTGTAGCCAGCGACCGCGACCTCGGATTTGAGCCGGGGCGTGGCGGGGGCGAAGCGGGCGTGGGCCTGGGGCGCGAGCGGTGTGCGCGGGGTGAGCAGGGCAAGGCCCAGGGTATCGTCGCGGGCGGCGATATCGGCCTCGTAGCTCTCATCCAGCGTCACCCGGCCGCACTGGCCCAGCACCTCGGTGGTGGTGAGCACGGCGCCGGAGCCGTCGATGTAGAAGCCGGAGCGCGACATCTCGGGGGTGCGGATCTCGAGGCCCGCCAGAAGGTCGATCCGTTGCTCCTCGGTGCCGGTGCCGGCGCTGTCGGGCAGGATCGCGGCGGTGGGGGTGAAGCTCTCGCGCATGGTGTTCACCACGGCCTGCATGATCTTGGCATCCTCGGGCTTCCAGACGAGGGTGAAGCCCTTCACCGCGCCGCCGTCGAGCCGGGCGTAGGTGTAGCTGTGGATCTCTTCGTTCTGGCCGGTCAGCTCGAAGCTGCGCTCGGAGCGGCTGCGCGCGCCTTCCGGCGGGACGATGGTGAGCGTCTGCATGATGTCGTAGAGGCCGAAGAGCGTGGTCTGGTCGCCCGACTGGGAGATCAGCAGGAGGCGCACGCCGCGGTCGGTCTTGCTGTCGTAATGCACGAAGGGTGGTTCGATGTGGTCGAACTGCACGAGCCCCATCGGCGCGATCAGGTCGATCCCCGCGCGGTCGTCGGTGAGTGGCGCCAGCCCCAGCGCGGCGAATTCGGCGCGGTAGCCGTTCACCAGCTCATTGCGCTGGGCGGTGGTGAGAATGCCGGTGGGCTCGTAGCCCCGGGAGGCCTGGTAGTCGGCCATGGAGCGGCGGGTGCCGGGGCCGAAGGCGGCGTCGATGGCGCCCTGGTAGAAACCCTCCCACTTGAGCGCCTCCTGCAGCTCGGCACGGCCGTCGCGGTCGAGCTGGGCCTCGGAGCGGCGGGCCTCGGCGGGGCTTTCGTCGGGGATCACCGGGTCGGGCTCGGGCAGGGCCTCGACCACGGGCTCCGGCGTGGCCGGGTCTTCGACCTGCGGATCGGTCTCGGGGGCGGCATCGTTCAGCGTTTGCGCGCCGACCGGCCAGAACTGGGTGCGGAACTGCTCGGGGAAGGCGATGAAGCTATCGGCCGGGATCAGCCGCTCGGCGCGGAGCGCGATGAGCTCGCGTTCGGCCTGGGGCTGGGCGTAGGGGCCGAGGGCGATGGCGTACCAGCCGGAGCGCATCCGGAAGCCCACGGTGTTGGGGAAGGCGGCGGAGTAGGCCCGCGCCCGGGCCTCGGCCTCGGCCAGGGTCGGCTGTGCCTCGATCTGCACCCAGACGGTGCCCTGGGCCTGGGCCGTGCCGTTCACGCTCACGACCGCCACCAGCAGCCAGACCGCTGCCCAGATACGCTTCACAAAAATCGTCATTGCCTGTCCCGTGTCCCGTGTCTTGCTCGAGCGCTCAAATGCCGCGCGCCGCTTGATTTCGGAGCAATCTATCAGCCTCCGCGGGCTGTGCACCCCAATTATGCGTGTGCTGGCCTGCCCGCGCGGGCGGCGCGGCAGGGCGGCCACAGGCAAACGGTTTGACCGTAACTGGCCCCGGCTCTATTGAGGCGCAGCACGCCGACAGCCCGAGGAACCCGCGCCCCATGGTCGAGCATCAGAGCATCGAGAAACCCCGCTCCTTCCAGGAGATCATCCTGCGGCTCCAGGCCTATTGGGGGGCCAAGGGCTGCGCGGTGCTGCAGCCCTATGACATGGAGGTGGGCGCGGGCACGTTTCACCCGGCGACGACGCTGCGGGCGCTGGGCTCGAAGCCCTGGGCCGCGGCCTATGTGCAGCCCTCGCGCCGGCCGACCGACGGGCGCTATGGCGAGAACCCGAACCGGCTGCAGCACTATTATCAGTACCAGGTGATCCTGAAGCCGAGCCCGGCGGACATCCAGGAACTCTACCTCA
>CAYVQK010000322.1:0-2760 GCA_964454145.1 uncultured Oceanicola sp.
CATGGTGGCCTTCGTCGGCGCGCCGGCCATCACCGCGGGCGGGCTGATCCTGCTGTTCTTCTCCGCGCCCTGGCTGCTCTCGCTCTGGCTCGACGCGCTGCAACGCTACCTCGCCATGCCACTCGGGGGCTAGGCCATGGCCGGGCAGGACGACGACAGCGAAAAGCAGCACGAACCGACCCAGAAGCGCCTCGACGACGCCCGCAAGAAGGGCGAGGTACCGCGCTCGACCGATGTCACCACCGCCACCGCCTACGGCGGGCTTCTGCTGGCCGCGCTCACAGCTGGCGCCTCGGGCGTGTCCTCGCTCGGCACCACCGGCAGCACGCTGCTGGCCCAGGCCGACCGTCTGGCGCCGCTGATGACCGGCCCGGGCTTCGCCACCCTCTCCGGCGGGCTCATCGCCAGCATCGCCGCCTCCGTCGCGCCCTGGTTCGCCATTCCCGCGCTGGCCTGCGTGCTGTCGCTCATCGCCCAGCGTGCCGTCACCTTCGCCCCCGAGAAGCTGCAGCCCAAGCTGAGCCGGATCTCCCCGATCTCGAACGCGAAGAACAAGTTCGGCCGCAGCGGGCTCTTCGAGTTCTTCAAGAGCTTCCTCAAGCTCACCATCATCTCCGTCGTCCTCTTCGCCTACCTCGACCGCCGCCTGCCCGACATGCTCTCCGCCGCCGCGCTGGAGCCCGGCCAGGTGGGGGCGCTGCTGGGGCGGCTCTGCCTCGATTTCCTGCTCATCGTCACCGCCATCATGGCCGCCATCGCCACGGTGGATTTTCTCTGGCAGCGGGCCGAGCACCTGCGGAAAAACCGGATGAGCCACCAGGAGCTGAAGGAAGAGCACAAGGACAGCGAGGGCGATCCGCACATCCGCCAGTTCCGCCGCCAGAAGGCGATCGAGATCGCCTCGGCACAGATGATGGGCGCGGTGCCCAAGGCCGACGTGATCATCGTCAACCCGCAACACTACGCCGTCGCGCTGAAGTGGAACCGCCTCAGCCCCGGCGCGCCCGTCTGCGTCGCCAAGGGGGTGGACGAGGTGGCCGCCCGCATCCGCGAGGCGGCGCAGGAGGCCGGGGTGCCGATCCACCGCGATCCGCCCACCGCCCGGGCCCTGCATGGCACGGTGGAGATCGGCGACGAGATCCGCCCCGAGCATTACGCGCCCGTCGCCGCCGCCATCCGCTTCGCCGAAGCGATGCGGCGCAAGGCGCGGGCCAGCTACACCCGGCGGGCACCGTGACGCTGAAGAAGCGTCAGATGCAAAGGCTTTCCGGCCTGATGGAGGCCCGCTTCATGGCCGGGCAGGGCACGCTGAAGCAGCGCCTGGCCGAAGAGGCCCGCCTCTCCGCCGCCATCGCCGCGCTCGACGAGGCCCGTCGCCAGGCCATGGCCGATGCCGCCGACCCGATCCACTTCAGCCCCTCGCACGCCCGGGCCACCAACGTCTGGCTGCGGTGGACAGAGGCGCGCAAGGCCGTGCTCAACCGCGACCTCGCCCGCGCCCGCGCCGCCTCGGCGAAGGCCCGCAAGGCGCTGGCCCGGTCCTTCGGGCAGATGCATGCCAGCCGGGAACTGGTGAAGAAACTATGAGAGCCGCTTTTCCATGAAGATCGAGGAGGCCGCATCCGGGTAGTCGCCGAACGGCCCGCAGTCGGCAAAGCCCGCCGCGCGATAGACCCGGTGCGCCGCCTCCAGCACATTGCCCGTCTCCAGCCGCAACCATGGCAGCCCCCGGGCCCGCGCCTCGGCCTCCACCGCCGCCAGCACCAGCCCCGCCACGCCCCGGCCCCGTGCGGCCTCGTCGGTGAACATGGATTTCACCTCGCCGTAGCCCTCCTTCACCGCCAGCGCCCCGGTGCCCACCACCCGGCCGCTGCTCGTGGCGATGAAGAACACGATGCCCGGCCCCGCCAGCGCGTCGATGTCGAGGAAGAAGTTGTCCTCCGGCGGAAAAAGGCGCTCCATCAGCGCATGGCTCTGCTTCAGCAGGGCCGTGGCCCCGGGGTGGCGCGGGTCGCCTCGCTCGACGATGATCTCGGTCATGCCGCCATCCTCCCCGGCCTTCACGTGTCGTCAAGCTCTCCATATCTTGTGGATAACCGCCAAAGCTCTCCCAGATGCTGATTGACACAGGCCACCCACCCCCCAAACATGGGCCAGCCCCGGGGAATCGCCCCCACGGGGCACGGGGACAACAACCGGGGCAACAGGCAGCGTGCGCTTCACACGGCTCAGACTGAACGGCTTCAAGAGCTTCGTCGACCCGACCGACCTGGTCATCGCCGACGGGCTGACCGGCGTTGTCGGGCCGAACGGCTGCGGCAAGTCCAACCTGCTGGAGGCCCTGCGCTGGGTCATGGGCGAAAACCGCCCCACCGCCATGCGCGGCGGCGGCATGGAAGACGTGATCTTCGCCGGCGCCGCCTCGCGCCCGGCCCGCAACTTCGCCGAGGTCTCGATCCATATCGACAACAGCGAGCGTCTCGCCCCCGCGGGCTTCAACGACCAGGACGTGCTCGAGGTGGTCCGCCGCATCACCCGCGATGCCGGCTCGGCCTACAAGGCCAACACCAAGGACGTGCGGGCCCGCGACGTGCAGATGCTCTTCGCCGATGCCTCCACCGGCTCGCACAGCCCGGCGCTGGTGCGACAGGGCCAGATCTCCGAGCTGATCAACGCCAAGCCGAAGAACCGGCGGCGCATCCTCGAGGAGGCCGCCGGCATCTCGGGCCTCTACCAGCGCCGCCACGAGGCGGAGCTGAA
>CAYVQK010000323.1:0-2743 GCA_964454145.1 uncultured Oceanicola sp.
TGATGTAGGGCAGGTGGTCGTACCAGACCGGGTCGTGCAGGCAGAGCGACTTGTAGCGCTTGCGCCAGCTGTCGCCAGGGCGGTCGTTGCGCTCCACGATGATGGTGGGCACGCCGAGCTGGCGCAGACGGGCGCCGAGCGCGATGCCGCCCTGACCGCCGCCGATGATCAGGCAGTAGGGCTGCTCGCTGTAACCCAGCTCCGCCGCCTCGCGCTCGCGCGACTCCTTCCAGGTCTCGCGGTGCTTGCCGGCGCCGTGCTTGGCCCCGAGCGGTCGGTTGAAGCCCGCGGGCTCCTCGTGGCCCTTCAGCTCGGCCATGGTGGTGAGAAGCGTCCAGATCCTGCCGTCCTTCAGGCGCAGCAGGCCGTAGCCGCGGGCCACATCGGTTTCGAACTGGATCCAGGCGGTGGTGATGCCGCCTTCCTCGGTCGGGATTTCGCCTTCGGCCAGTTTCCAGCCGGCGGGCTTGGTGGTGGCCAGCTGGTGCTTCAGCATGTCCTCGACCTGGTCTTTGCCTTCGACGGTCTTGAGGTTCCAGGTGAAGGTGACGAGGTCGCGCCAGTAACAGTCGTCCTGGAACATCTCCTTCGCCTTCGCGGTGTCGCCCTGCTCCAGCGCGGCGCCGAACTCGTCGAGAAAGGCCTGAGTCTGGTCGGCAATAGTCGTATCGAGCATGTGCTCCTCCCATGGGTTGCGTATGTATTCCTCCGCCGTGGAGGCTGGCAGCGGCAGGGGCCGCCGGGCAACGGGAAACCGGCCCGGACGGCGGCCTTCCAGCAAATGGCCGGCTCAGGCGTTGCGTGCGCAACAAGGGCGCAACGGGTCAGGCGGGCGGGGTCAGGCCCAGCTTGCGCAGGCGGCGGAGCACGGTGGAGCGGTTGACGCCGAGCCGCCGCGCGGCCTGCGACATGTTCCAGTCGCAGGCGAGCATGAGGGCCTCGAGGTCATCTTCGCCCTCGGCATCCGGCTCTGCATGGGGGGCGGGCAGGTCTGGCAGGTCGATCACCCGCCCCTCGCAGAGCGCCACGGCGACGTCGAGCGCGTGCTCCAGCTCGCGGATGTTGCCGGCCCAGGGACGCGACTTCAGCTCGGCCCGCGCGGCGGGGGAGAGCTGGGTGTCATCGGTGCAGCGGCGGCGCAGGAGGCGGTCGATGAGCCAGTCGATATCGGCTCGGTGGCGCAGGGGCGGGAGCGGCAGGCTGGCGCCCGCGAGACGGTGGAAGAGGTCTTCGCGCAGGCGCATGGAGAGCTCGGAGGGCGTGCAGCGGCAGGAAGCGATCACGCGCAGATCGGGGCGGCGATCGAGCAGCGTCAGCAGGGCGGCCTGGGCCGTGGCGTCGAGGTCTTCGATGCCGCGGAGGAAGAGGGTTCCGGGTGTGGCATCGGCGAGCGGCGCGAGGCTGGCGAGCCCGGCGCAGCGAAGGGTGTGGAAGCCGCGGTCCTTGGGGCCGGCGACGTGGATGGCGCGGGCGAGCTTTTCCTTGCCGGTGCCGGTCTCGCCGGTGATCAGCAGCGGCACCTCGGTGGGGGCGAGACGGGCGGCCTTGGCCAGCAGGGCCGCAAGCGCCGGATCGGGGCCGGCGAAGCTGCCGAGCGCGCCGGGCAGGGCGGCGCCGCGATGGCGCAGGGCGCGGGGGCTGAGCGGGGCCTGGGGCGGAATGGCATGGCCGTAGAGCCCGCTGCCGTCCTTCATCCGCAGCACGCGGTCCTCGGTGGGTCGCCCGCGCATCAGTTCGGGCAGGTCATCCACCGTCAGCTCCATCAGCTCGTCGATGCGGGTGCCGATGAGCGCCTGCGTGCCTGCGGGATCGAGCGCGCGGCGGGCGCCCGAGGTGAGGCCGACGATCCGGCCGGAACCGTCGAGCGCCACTGCGGCCTCGGGATCGACCTCGAGAAACTCGGGGCTGGTGGAGACGCGCAGCACCCAGTCGCGCCGGGTCATCGCCATGAGGTTGGCCATCTCCACCCGCCGCGCCGAGGCGGTGACGAGGTTCATCGCCAGGTTCTGGGAGGATTTGGGCGAAGGCGAGCGCAGGAGCGAGATGTCGAGCACCGCCACAAGCTCGCCGCGGGTGTCGTGGATCGGCGCGGAGGTGCAGGAGAGCGGGGTGTGGGCGAGGCCGAAATGATCGCTCTGGTGGATCGTCACCGCCTGCCCGGTGACGATGCAGGAGCCCACGCCGCATGTGCCTGCAAGGTCTTCCGTCCAGTTCGAGCCGAGGTAGAGCCCGGCCTCGCGCAGCTGGTCCTCGAAGCGGGGGTCGCCGAAGAAATCCACGCAGACGCCCTTCGCGTCGGCCAGCAGCAGCACGTAGTTCTGCCCGGCCACCTGCCGGAACAGCGCCTGAAGCCCCGAGCGGGCGGTGGCGATGAGCCGCTCGGATTGCTCGCGGTGCTCGCGCAGCTCGGTCTCGGTGACGATATGGGCCGGGTCGGGGCGGGCAGGATCCATGCCGTAGCTCTCGACGCAGCGCTGCCAGCTGTCGGTGACAAGGCGATCCCGCCCGGTGTCGAGGCCGCGCAGGACGCGGTCGATCTCATCCACGTGGTCCAGGTCGAGCAAGACGTCCTCCCAGCGATTGCTCACGCCGAGAGTAGCATCACGCGGGCGCTGCGGCCATGCGACCTTGATCGCGGTGGCGGAGCCCGGGCCCGGCCGGTGGTGCCCCAAGGCACCTCCGGCACGGGGAGGAAAGGCCGGCCCTAGAGGCCGCGGGCGGTGAGGGCGCGGTCGAGGCGGGG
>CAYVQK010000324.1:0-2740 GCA_964454145.1 uncultured Oceanicola sp.
ATCGCCTTGCGCTCCAGCGTCGGCGCCCGGGTGATCCAGTTGCCCTCGGGCAGCTGCCCCACGATCTCGCTATGCGCATGCTGGCCGATCTGGCGGATCAGCGTCTTGCGATAGCCCTCCGGCATCCAGTCCTGCGGCTCGATGGTCTCGCCCGCGTCGATCCGATCCTGAAACGCGGCCTCCTCCGGGCTCATCTCCTCGCGGGGCTTGCCGCCCTCGGACTTGATCATCTGCGCATACATGGCTCAGACCCTTTCGATGATGAGTGCAACCCCCTGCCCCACGCCGACGCACATGGTGCAGAGCGCGTAGCGCCCGCCGCGCCGCTGAAGCTCCCGCGCCGCCGTGAGCACCAGCCGCGCGCCCGACATGCCGAGCGGGTGGCCAATCGCGATCGCCCCGCCGTTGGGGTTCACATGCTCGGCATCCTCCGCCACGCCCAGATCGCGCAGCACCGCGATGCCCTGCGCCGCGAAGGCCTCGTTCAGCTCGATCACGTCCATCTGGCCGATCTCCAGCCCGGCCTTCGCCAGCGCCTTCCGCACCGCCGGAACCGGCCCGATCCCCATGACGCGCGGCGCCACGCCCGCCGACTGCATGGTGACGATCCGCGCCATCGGTTTGAGGCCCTGCGCCTGCGCAGCCGCCTCGGAGGCCACCAGCAGCGCCGCCGCCCCGTCGTTCACGCCCGAGGCATTGCCCGCCGTCACCGTCAGCTCCGGCCCGTTCACGCCCTTCAGCCGCGAGAGCTGCTCGGCGGTCGTCCCCGGCCGAGGATGCTCGTCCTGCGCGACCACGATCGGGTCGCCCTTGCGCTGCGGGATCTCCACCGGAACGATCTCTTCGGCAAACACGCCTGCCGCATCCGCCCCGGCCCAGCGCGCCTGGGAGCGCGCGGCGAAGGCGTCCTGATCTTCGCGGCTCACGCCCCAGTCGGCGGCCACGTTGTCGGCGGTCTCCGGCATGGAATCCACGCCATAGGCCGATTTCATCGCCTTGTTCACGAAACGCCAGCCGATGGTGGTATCGAACACCTCCGCCGCGCGGCTGAAGGCCGTCGTGGCCTTGCCCATCACGAAGGGCGCGCGGCTCATGCTCTCCACGCCGCCGGCAATCGCCAGGTCATAGTCCCCCGACTTGATCGCCCGCGACACGGTGCCGATGGCGTCCATGCCCGACGCGCAGAGGCGGTTGATCGTGGCGCCCGGCACCGTCTCGGGCAGGCCCGCAAGCAGCAGCGCCATCCGCGCCACGTTGCGGTTGTCTTCTCCCGCCTGGTTGGCGCAGCCGTAGATCACGTCGTCGATGGCCGCCGGATCGAGGCCCGCGTTGCGCGCCATCAGCGCGCGGATCGGCACCGCGGCAAGGTCATCGGCCCGCACCGAAGAGAGCGCCCCGCCATAGCGCCCGATGGCCGTCCGCACCCCGTCACAAATGAAAGCCTCTCCGGCCATAGGCTTGCTCCTCCCTGCTCGCTGACGCCGAATCTACGCCCCGCGGGGATTCGTTGCAAGAAACATGTTACCAATATTTAGAAGTGGGCCGATTCACGTAACCCAATACCCATGACCAGCTTCGGCGAACCCGGAGCTCCCCCCCTGCCCAACAAAAAAGGGCGCCCCGCAGGACGCCCTCGCAACCCCGTAGGGTGGGCAATCTGTCCACCTCCCGGCGCACCTCAGATGTGGATCGCCCGGCCGTAGGCCTCCAGCACGCTCTCGTGCATCATCTCGCTCAACGTCGGATGCGGGAAGACCGTGTGCATCAGGTCTTCCTCGGTGGTCTCCAGCTGGCGGCCCACCACGTAGCCCTGAATCAGCTCGGTCACCTCGGCGCCCACCATGTGGGCCCCCAGCAGCTCGCCGGTCTTGGCGTCGAACACCGTCTTCACCATGCCCTCCGGCTCGCCCAGCGCCACCGCCTTGCCGTTGCCGATGAAGGGGAACTTGCCCACCTTCAGCTCGTATCCCGCCTCCTTGGCCTTCGCCTCGGTCATGCCGACGCTGGCCACCTGCGGATGGCAATAGGTGCAGCCCGCGATGCTGCCCGGCTTGATCGGATGCACATGCATCCCCTTGATGTGCTCGGCCACCATGACCCCTTCGTGCGAGGCCTTGTGCGCCAGCCAGGGCGCGCCCGCGATGTCGCCGATGGCATAGACGCCCTCGACCCCGGTGCGGCAGTATTCATCGGTCACCACATGGGTCCGGTCGATCTTCACGCCCAGCTCCTCGAGCCCGAGGCCCTCCACGTTGCCGACGATGCCCACGGCGGAGATCACGGTGTCGAACTCATGCTTCTCCACCTTGCCGCCCACCTCGATGTGCGCGGTCACCTTGCCCTTGGCCCGGTCGAGCTGCTTGACCATGGCCTTCTCCATGATCTTCATGCCCTGCTTCTCGAAGGCCTTCTTGGCGAAGGCGGAAATGTCCTTGTCCTCCACCGGCAGCACCCGGTCCATCACCTCCACCACGGTCGTGTCGGCGCCGAGCGTGTTGTAGAAGCTGGCGAACTCGATCCCGATGGCGCCCGAGCCGATGACCAGCAGCTTCTTGGGCATGCGGCTCGGCACCAGCGCGTGCTTGTAGGTCCAGACGCAATCGCCGTCGGCCTCGAGGCCGGGCAGCTCGCGGGCGCGGGCGCCCGTGGCGATGACGATGTTCTTCGCCGTCAGCTCCTCGGTGCCCTTGTCGGTCTTGACGGTGACCTTGCCCTTGGCGGGGATCGTCGCCTCGCCCAT
>CAYVQK010000325.1:0-2732 GCA_964454145.1 uncultured Oceanicola sp.
CCTGATGTTCGGGATGCAGTACCTGATCGCCGGGGCCTATGCGATGCTCACCGAGAGCCACGTGCGGGTGGACATTTTCTACGCCCCGCTCTCCAAGCCGCGGAAGGCCTGGGTGGACCTGCTGACCTCGATCTTCTTCTTCATCTTCGCGGGCACCCTGCTCTTCACCTCCTGGATCTTCGCCATGGACGCGCTGGCCGTGCCCACCGGCAATTCGGTGGTGTCCGACTGGGCGCGCGGGCAGATCGGCTTCGGCGAGATGGTCGGCGGCCTCGGCCTCGGGCAGTGGACCGACCCGAACATCCGCTGGGGCGAGATCAGCTTCAACGAATGGGAGGTGCCGCTCTGGCCGATGAAATGGGTCATGGTGCTGGGCGGCGTGCTGCTCGTGCTCCAGGGGATCTCTAAACTCTCGAAGGACGTGCGTGAAATCGCACGGGGGAACTGAGCATGGGTATCGACATTTCAATCGAGCTTCTCACGCTCATCATGTTCGGCAGCCTGCTTGTGCTGCTGATGGCGGGCCTTCCGCTCGCCTTCGTCACCGGCGGCCTCGCCTGCGTGTTCCTCTTCATCCTCGGCGACGCCAACGCGCTGAACATCGTGCCGAGCCGGATCTTTCCGCTGATGACGAACTACCAGCTCTCGGCCATTCCGCTGTTCATCTTCATGGCGGCGATGCTCGAGAGGGCGGGGATCATCAACGACATGTTCGACGTGATCTACAAGGTGCTGGGCGGGGTGAAGGGCGGGCTGGCCTCGGCCACCATCATCGCCTCCACCATCCTCGCGGCCATGGTGGGCGTGATCGGCGCGGCGGTGGTGACCATGGGCATCATCGCCCTGCCGGCCATGCTGAAGCGGCATTACGACCCACAGATCGCGATGGGCTCGATCATGGCCGGCGGCACGCTGGGCATCCTGATCCCGCCGTCGATCCTGGCGATCATCTACGCGGTGGTGGCCGAGCAGTCGGTGGGCGAACTGTTCATCGGTGCCGTGATTCCCGGCCTCCTGCTCTCGGGCATGTACATCGCCTATGTCTCGCTGCGCTGCTACGTCCAGCCGGCGCTCGGCCCGGCGATCCCGGTCGAGGAACGGGTGTCGAACCGAGAGAAGCTGCAGCTGATCGATAAGATTGCCGCGCCGATCACCCTTGTGGTCGTCGTGCTCGGCATCATCTTCTCGGGCATCGCCACCCCGGTGGAGGCCGCGGGCATCGGCACCTTCGGGGCCTTCATCGTCGCCGCGATCCACCGCAAGCTCGACTGGCCGACGGTGCGCGAGGCCTGCACCACCACGCTGAAGGCCTCGGCGATGGTCATCTGGATCATGTTCGGCGCCACGATCTTCGTCGGGCTCTACGTGCTGGAGGGCGGGCAGCAGTTCGTGCAGGACGCGCTGGCGGCCACCGGGCTCGGCCCCTGGGGCATCCTGATCCTGATGCAGGCGCTCCTGGTGATCCTGGGGATGTTCCTCGACTGGGTGGGCATCCTGCTGCTCTGCGTGCCGATCTTCGTGCCGATCATCAAGGCGCTGGGCGCTCAGGCCTTCGGGCTCGACGCCCCGGAAGACCTGGTGCTGTGGTTCGGGGTGCTCTACCTCGTGAACATGCAGATGAGCTTCCTGTCGCCGCCCTTCGGCTACGCGCTGTTCTACCTGCGCGGTGTGGCACCGCCGGAGATTCCGATGAGCTCGATCTTCCGCTCCGCCCTGCCCTTCCTGTTCCTGCAGGTTGTCGGGCTGGTGCTCTGCATGGTGTTCCCGCAGATCATCATATGGCTGCCGAGGCTGGTCTACGGCTGACGCCTTGATGCGCGACGGGGCCGGCTGGCCCCGTCGGCCCTACCAGACGTCGGGGTCGATCCCCTCGGCCTGGAGCTGGGCGAACTTGTCCTGCAGGAACCGCTGGAAGGGCTGATCGCGGTAGGCGCCGCTGGCGACGAATTCGAGGCCCGACAGGTGGTGGAAGGGCTTGAAATAACCGGGCATCCGGAAGACCTCGGCCTGCCGCACGTCTGCCGCCCCGGCGCTCTCGGCGGGAAAGAGCACCTGCGTCGGCGTGAAATTGACCAGCCACTTCTGCGCCAGCGCCCGCTCCTCGATCTCCTCGCCGTCGAAATCGAGCACCGCGCGGGCGCCCCAGAGATCGAGTTGTACCACGAGGAAGCTCTCCTCGATCAGCCCGGTGATCTCGGGGCGCTGGAAGTTGACCAAATGCATCTCGCGGCAATAGGGGCAACCGCGCTGCTCGAAGAGCACGATCAGCCCTTTGCCGGCGGAGGCGGCCTCCTCGAGGTCGGCGCCGAGTTCGAGGAAGCTGTCGAGAAAGAACGGCTGCTCGTAGAGCCCGTCATCCCCCAGCACGGCTTCTGCCATGGCGCGCCCGGGCAGAACCCCGGCCAGCCCCGCGGCGGTTGCCCCTTTCAGAATGTCACGTCGGTCCATCGTTCCCTCCCCCGGTTGCGCGAAGCATAGCACAATCCGGGCAACGTGGTGGAGCAGGGCTGTAGCCAGAAAAAGGGGAAGCATGCGCAAGGGCGGACCGCACGGATTTTTTGAGACTCTGTTTCAGCTTGGAAAACAAGGGGCTTGGAGTGCGCAACTTTAGAGAGAAAAATCAGAATCTTGCGTAGGAAACCGGAAGCATGCGCAAGGAAAAATTCGAAAATCGAACTGACCTGAGACCCGACTTCCCTCCGGCCTTACGGAGAATCCGCCGGTTGATATTT
>CAYVQK010000326.1:0-2687 GCA_964454145.1 uncultured Oceanicola sp.
GTGAGGGCGACGCCGCCGCGGGCGCGGGCGACGTGGTAGGCGCGGTAGCGGTCCTTCGGGAGCCCGTCCTCGGTATAGGCGGGCTCGTGGGAGGTGATCATCAGCCGGTTGCGCAGCGTGAGGTGCTTGAGCTGGAAGGGCTGGAGGAGGGGATCGGTGGCCATGGCGCGAGGGTGGCGTGGCGGCAGCCGAGGCGCAAGCGCCGGTGGCGACGGGCGGGAGGCTGGACGCGACACGGAGTGCGGGCCCCGTCAGCCTCGGCCCGTGTTGCGGCGGCGGGCACCCTCCGGCGGACCAGAGGGGCGCCTGTCAGCCGATTTCGGCAAGCCGCGCGAGGGCTTCCTTAAGCTTGGCCTCTTCTTCCTGCCTTTCGGCGAGGTTGGCTTCGGCTTCTTCGACCACCTCGGGCGGGGCGTTCTCGGCGAACTTGGGGTTCTTGAGCCGGCCCTGAAGGCCGCCGATTTCCTTGGCGAGCTTGCCGAGGGTCTTTTCGAGGCGCGACTTTTCCTCCGCGATATCAATGAGGTCTGCCACGGGGAGGCCGAAGGTGCCGCCGGAGACGGCGATGGTGAGGGCGCCCTTGGGCATGGTGTCGGCCCTGGTCAGCGACTCGACGCGGGCAAGGCGCTGGATCAGGGCCTCGTTGTTGGCATAGGCGGCCTCACCCTCGGGGGTCAGGGCGACCTGCACCAGCGGGACGTGGAGGCCGGCGGGGACGTGCATCTGCGCGCGGGCCGAGCGGATGGCGTCGATGAGGGAGATGACCCAGTTCATCTCGGCATCCGCGGCCGGGTCGATCAGTTCGGGGCCGTACTCGGGCCAGGGGGCGTGCATGACGAAGCCCTTGTGGCCCTTCTCGGTCCAGAGCTCCTCGGTGATGAAGGGCATGATCGGGTGCAGAAGGATCAGCACCTGGTCGAGCGCCCAGGACATGGTTTCGCGGGTTTCCTCGGCGGCCTCGGTGTCGAACAGCGGCTTGGAGAACTCGATGTACCAGTCGCAGAAGGTGCCCCAGGTGAAGCTGTAGAGCGCCTGGGCGGCGTCGTTGAAGCGGTAGTTGGCCATGGCCTCGTCGACGGCGACGCGGGTCTTGGCGAGTTCGCCGATGATCCATCGGTTGACGGTGGATTGCGGCTGCGGGCGCTCGGTGGGCCGGGCCTCGAAGACGCCGTTCATCTCGGCGAAGCGGGCGGCGTTCCAGAGCTTGGTGCCGAAGTTGCGGTAGCCGGCGATGCGCTGGGTGTCGAGCTTCAGCACGCCGCCGAGGGCGGCCATGGCGGCAGAGGAGAAGCGGAGCGCGTCGGCGCCGTATTCGTCGATGATCTCGAGCGGGTCGATGACGTTGCCGACCGACTTGGACATCTTCTTGCCCTTGGCGTCGCGCACCAGCCCGTGGAGGTAGACCTCGTGGAAAGGCACCTGTCCGGTCACGGCGAGCTGCATCATCATCATCCGGGCGACCCAGAAGAAGAGGATGTCCTGCCCGGTGACGAGGGTGGAGGTGGGGAAATACTTCGCCAGTTCCGGGGTCTGCTCGGGCCAGCCGAGGGTGCCGATGGGCCAGAGTCCGGAGGAGAACCAGGTGTCGAGCACGTCGGGGTCGCGCCAGATGGGGTAGACGAGGACGGTCGGATCCTGTGTGACGTTGTACTCGGCGAGCGAGGCGGCAAGGGTGTCGATCGCCTGCGCCCGGTCGGTGACCTCGACGATGCGGGCGTGGTTGATCGGCGTGGGGGTGTCGGCCAGCTCGTTCTTGAACTTGTGGGTGACCGTGGCGATGTCGGCGGCGCAGTGGTGGACCGTGCCGGCGTGGACCATGCCTTCGCCCAGGAGGCGGGCGAGTTCGACGTGGTCCAGGGCGCCGTCGTTCTCGTCGTCCTTGAAGTCGGGGGCGGAGAGATCGAGGCCATACCAGACCGGGATCTGGTGCCCCCACCAGAGTTGGCGGGAGATGCACCACGGCTCGATGTTGTCGAGCCAGTGGTAGTAGGTTTTCTCGCCGGACTCGGGGAGGATCTTGACCTCGCCGTTGCGGACGGCATCCAGCGCGGGGCCGACGATCTTTTCGGCGTCGACGAACCACTGGTCGGTGAGCATGGGCTCGATGACCACCTTCGAGCGGTCGCCGAAGGGCTGCATGATGGGTTTGGATTCGACGTAGGGCCGGAGGGCCTCATCGCCGTCTTCCGACGCCTCTTCGGCCGGGACCATGACGGCGAGGCCCTCGTCGGTGATCTGGGCGACGACCTTTTTGCGGGCTTCGAAGCGGTCGAGGCCGCGCAGGTCGTCGGGGACGAGGTTGAGGGTGTCGACCTCGGCCTCGGTGAAGCTCGCGCCGTTCGCGATGTCCTGCGCGCGGGCGGCGCAAGTGGCGTAGGGCTCGCCGTCCTCGCGCATCTGCGCGCGCGTGTCCATCAGGCGGTAGAGGGGGATGTTGTTGCGGGTGGCGACGCCGTAATCGTTGAAGTCGTGGGCGCCGGTGATCTTGACCGCGCCGGAGCCGAAGGTGGGGTCGGGGTACTCGTCGGTGATGATCGGGATCAGGCGGCGATGCTCCTTGGGGCCGACCGGGATTTCACAAAGTTTTCCAACGATTGGGGTGTAACGTTCATCCGATGGATGAACCGCGACGGCGCCGTCGCCGAGCATGGTTTCGGGGCGGGTGGTGGCGATGGAGATGTAGTCGC
>CAYVQK010000327.1:0-2684 GCA_964454145.1 uncultured Oceanicola sp.
ATTCGCGCTTCATCAACGGCCTGTCGCTGGCCGGCATCGAGGTGGACCGCAAGGTGCTGGCCGACCTCGCCGTGCACGAGCCGGAAGCCTTCGGCGGGATCGTCGACAAGGCGAAGGCCGCGCTGGCCGCCTGAGGCCTGCAAGGCAAGAGTTTGCAGGGGCCGTCCTTCGGGGCGGCCCTTTTGCTTTCGGGCCTGCGCGCGGGCAGGTGATGCCGCGCCGCGAACCAGTGCCCGCGCGCAACAGCCGGAGGACAATCCGGTGCCTTTCCAGCAATTTGGTTCAAACAAGGCGGGTTAGGGGCGAGACTGTGCCGAACGCAGCCGGCAGAGCTGCAGGTGACATGAGGCAGGCAAGAAGCGGTCGATGACGTCGATATCGCTGACAATGCAGGTCGTGAACGGCGATCCCGCCACGTCGGGCAAGGGTATCAACCTGACGACGCAGCAGGAGCCGAACGCGGTCTTCGAGGAATCCTCGGGCGCGTTTTCGCTCTCGACGGTGGCCGAGGGGGATGTGCTCGTCATCAACGGCACGACCTATTCCTACGAGTATCTCGGCAGCGCCAACGTGCGGGGCGACCCCGACAACGCGGCGGCCTTCATCCGGATCACCTCGGCCCCCCCGGGCGCGCAGTACCAGGTCGGCAGCACCTTCGCGATCGACCTGACGGACCCGGACGACCCGAATTATCCCAACCTTCCGAACGGCAACACCTCGCTGACGGTGGCCGATCTGGACCCGGACACCGAAACGGAGTTCCCCTGTTTTGCGGCGGGCACCCGGCTGGAGACGGAGGCCGGGCCGTGCCAGGTGGAGTTCCTGCAAGCAGGGATGCGGCTGCGCACCCGGGACAACGGCTTTCAGCCGATCCGCTGGGTGGGCAGAAGCCGGGTGGACGGGTGCGGTGACTTGGCGCCGGTGGTGATCGAGGCCGGGGCGCTGGGCGCGCACGGGCGGCTCGTGGTGTCGCCCAACCACCGGATGCTGGTGGGCGGATGGCGGGCGGAGCTGTTCTTTGGCGAGCCCGAGGCGCTGGTGGCCGCGAAAGCGCTGGTGGACGGCGCGGCGATCCGCTTCGATCCGCGGCCGCAGGTGGAGTATTATCACGTGCTGCTGGATGCCCATGAGGTGATCTATGCCGAGGGCGCGGAGACGGAGAGCTTCTACCCCGGGGATATCGGGGTGCTCTCGCTCAACGAGGCGGCGCGGGCGGAGATCGAGGCGATCTTCCCGGGGCTGCTTGCGGGGGCGCAGGGCTATGGCGGCCTCGCGCGGCCGGAGTTGCGGCGCTACGAGGCGGCGGTGATGGCGGCCTGAAGCGCCCGGCCCCCCATCCAGGCGCCCATGCCCAGCATCATCAGGTTCTCGGTGAGCGATACGAAGCCCAGCGGCACGTTGGAGCCGCCGCCCATGCAGGCGCATTTGAGCTCGCGCTTGTCGATGTAGACGGCCTTGATCACCGACACGGCGCCGATGCCGCCGATGAAGATGGCGATAGGGGCGGCGAGCCATAGGGCGACACCTGCCAGCATCAGAATGCCGGCGGCGGCCTCGAGCAGGGGGTAGAGGTAGGCGTATTCGACCCGGCGGCGGGCCAGCAGGTCGTAGCCGAGGAACATGGTGGAAAAGCTCTCGACGTCACGCAGCTTCTGGAAGGCGAGGATGCACATGGCGATGGCGACGAAGTAGACGATGGCTGCGCCGGTGATCGCGCCGTGGGCGAGCCAGCTCACCGCGAGGCCCATGGCGGCGGCCATGGAGAAGGTGGCGATTACGGGCTGGTAGGTTTCTTCGTCCTCGTCCTTCAGGGGGATGCCGAAGAAGGCGCGCAGGTCGTCGTAGCCGCCGATCCGCTCGGAGCCGATCCAGGTTTGCGGCGTGGTGTCGACGCCGTGCTCTTGCATGAAGGCGTCGGTTTCCTCCCGGGTGGTCAGGAGGTGGTCTTCCACGTCGTAGCCCCAGCGCTCGAGCATGGCCTTGGACTTGAGGCCGAAGGGGCAGAGGTGATCGGGGGTGGCCATGCGGTAGAGCTGCGCCTTGGCCTTCACCCTGCCGCGCGGGCGGCGGTCTGACGGGTCGGGGGTGAGGGCAGGGGGGCTGGCTTCGACGTGCATGGGCGGTCCTTTCGCTGGGTCAACGGGCGGGGTGGGGTGCGGGTTCCCCGGGAGGGGCAGAGAGCCTTACACGGTGCAGGCGTGACGGCCCCTGGCTGCGCGGAGCCTCCATCCCGTCTTGCACCCTTACGCGCGCCGCTATAGGCAAGCGGCGGACCAAAGGAGGCCCCGCTGATGGACGAGCTGCGCGGAAAATACATCGAGGCGATTGCAGGGGCGGCCGACGAGGCGGCGCTGGAAGAGCTGCGCCTGGCGGCCGTGGGCAAGAAGGGCGAGGTGAGCCTGAAGATGCGCGAGCTGGGCAAGATGAGCCCGGAGGAGCGCCAGGTGGCCGGCCCCGCGCTGAACGCGCTGAAGGACGAGATCAACGCCGCGCTGGCGGCCCGCAAGGCCGCGCTGGGCGATGCCGCGCTCGACGAGCGGCTGAAGGCGGAGTGGCTCGACGTGACGCTGCCCTCGCGGCCGCGCCGGCAGGGCACCATCCACCCGGTGAGCCAGGTGATGGAGGAGGTCACCGCGATCTTCGCCGACATGGGCTTCGCCGTGGCCGAGGGCCCGCAGATCGAG
>CAYVQK010000328.1:0-2684 GCA_964454145.1 uncultured Oceanicola sp.
CCCTCGATCCGGCTGGTGCAGGAGAACGACAAGAGCCTCGTCACCAAGATCAACTCCACCCTGGTCAACACCGTGCCGCTCTGGGAGACCCAGCTCGCCCAGGCAGTGACGATCCAGCGCTCCGCCGAGGCCGCCGACGCGGTGCGCTCGGCCAACGACCTGACCAACGAACTGCTCACCCAGAACGCCAGGAACCTCCGCGAGACCAACGCCAAGATCCGCACCGAGATGGAGCGCGGCGTGTTCGACATCGAGGCGGTGAAGACGGCCAATGCCGAACTGGTGGCCACCATCGAGGAGAGCCTCGCCATCGCCGACGAGGGCAAGCGCAAGCGGGCCGAGGCGGAGGAAGAGCTTCAGAAGATGGAGCACGAGCTGAAAGAAACCCTCGCCTCCGCGAAGGCGCGCAAGACCGGGCTCGGCGACACCGCCGGAACCGCCGTCTCCGAAAGCTGAAAGGGCCGCGAATTGCGCCTGACGACCATGATCCCGAGAGCGGCGATGTTACTCGCCGCTCTTGCCCTTGCCGCCTGCGAGGAAGTGATCGGCCCCGAGCCGGCCCCCACTCCCGTGGAGGCGCCCCCAGAGGCCGCCTCCGGGCCCAAGGAGCCCTCCGAGGCCAGCCGCATCGCCGCGCGCCACTATGCGCGCGTGCAGAACGACCTGCTCGCCCGCGGCCTCCTGCGGCGCGACGGCGGTGGGCCCGACACGCCCTATTCCGACCGCCAGCTGACCGAGAACTTCGTGCGCATCGCGCTCTTCGACGAGTATGTCTCGCGCGGCGGCACGCTGGTGGCCCAGCAGGCCGAGTCGAGCCTGCGCCGCTGGGAGCAGCCGATCCGCTTCGGCCTGCGCTTCGGCGAGAGCGTGCCCGAGGCCCAGCGCGCGAAGGACCGCGCCAACGTGGCCTCCTACGTCCGCCGCCTTTCCCGCGCCACCGGCCACCCGATGAGCATGGGCACCGGAAACGGCAACTTCACCGTGCTGATGCTGAACGAGGACGAACGCGCGGCCATCGGCCCCGAGCTGCAACGGCTCGTGCCCGGCATCGACCGCGCCGCCATCCGCACCATCGAGAACCTGCCGCAGGACACGCTCTGCCTGGTCTTCGCCACCACCACCGGCCAAAGCTCCGTCTACACCCGCGCCGTGGCGATCATTCGCGCCGAGCACCCCGATCTCCTGCGCCTGTCCTGCATCCACGAGGAACTGGCCCAGGGCCTCGGCCTGGCCAACGACAGCCCCGAAGCGCGCCCCTCGATCTTCAACGACGACGAGGAATTCGGCCTGCTCACCACCCACGACGAGCTGCTGCTGAAGATCCTCTACGACAAGCGCCTCACCCCCGGCATGACCGCGGTTCAGGCCAAGCCCATTGTCAGGCAGATCGTGGGCGAACTGCTGGGGAGCGGAGTCTGATCGAGCCGGCCGGAACTTTCAGCCATCCCCCGCCCGCCGAGGCGGGCCGTAAGCTCTGGTCAGCTTCGCCGCAGCAGGTATAGTCGCCGCATTAACTCAAGGAGACACCCCATGGGCATTCTCGATTTTCTCTCAGGCGAATTCATCGACGTCATCCATTGGACAGACGACACCCGTGACACCATGGTCTGGCGCTTCGAGCGCTACGGCCACGAGATCAAGTATGGCGCCAAGCTGACTGTCCGCGAGGGGCAGGCTGCGGTGTTCATCCACGAGGGCCAGTTGGCCGACGTGTTCGCTCCGGGCATGTACATGCTCGAGACCAACAACATGCCGATCATGACCAAGCTCCAGCACTGGGACCATGGCTTCCAGTCGCCGTTCAAGAGCGAGATCTATTTCGTCAACACCACCCGCTTCAACGACAACAAGTGGGGCACCAAGAACCCGGTGATGCTGCGCGACCCCGAGTTCGGCCCGACCCGCATCCGCGCCTTCGGCACCTACTCGGTGAAGGTCTCCGACCCTGCCCTCTTCATGCAGGAGATCGTCGGCACCGACGGCGAGTTCACCGCCGACGAGATCACCTTCCAGATCCGCAACATCATCGTGCAGGAAGCCTCCCGCGTGATGGCCGGCAGCGGCATCCCGGTGCTCGACATGGCCGCGAACACCGCCGACATGGGCAAGATCATCTCCACCGAGGTCAGCAAGACGCTCTCCGAATACGGCATGATCATCCCCGAGCTCTACATCGAGAACATCTCGCTCCCGCCCGCGGTCGAGGAGGTGCTCGACAAGCGCACCTCGATGGGCGTGGTCGGTGATCTTGGCAAGTACACCCAGTTCGCCGCCGCCGAGGCGATGGCGGCCGCCGCTGCCAACCCCGGTGGCGGGGGCGGCATGGGTGCCGGTCTCGGCATGGGCATGGGGATGGCGATGGCCAACCAGATGGGCCAGGCGATGAACCCGCAAGGCTACGGCCAGCCCCAGCCCGGCCCTTGGGGTGCGCCCGCGGGCCACGCAACGCACATGCCCGGCGGCCAGCCCGGCTACGCCCCGCAGCACCACGCCGCCCCGCCCCCGCCGCCGCCGCCCCCCGCCGAAAAGCTCTGGCACGTCGCCGCCAATGGCGCGACAGACGGCCCCTTCTCCAAGGCCCGCATGGGCCGGATGGCGCATGAAGGCGGCCTGACCCGCGACAGCATGGTCTGGACCGCGGGCCAGGACGGCTGGATGAAGGCCGGCGACATCCCCGAACTCGC
>CAYVQK010000329.1:0-2614 GCA_964454145.1 uncultured Oceanicola sp.
ACATCCACAACATCCGCGACTGGATCATCCGCAACGCGCCGGTGCCGATCGGGACAGTGCCGCTGTACCAGGCGCTGGAGAAGGTCGGCGGCATCGCCGAGGACCTGACATGGGAGGTTTACCGAGACACTTTGATTGAGCAGGCCGAGCAGGGGGTGGATTACTTCACCATCCATGCGGGCGTCCGGCTGCACATGATCCCGATGACCGTGGACCGGGTGACGGGCATCGTGAGCCGCGGGGGTTCGATCATGGCGAAGTGGTGCCTGCACCATCATCGGGAAAGCTTCCTCTACGAGCATTTCGAAGAGATCTGCGACATCTGTCGCGCCTATGACATCTCGTTCTCATTGGGCGACGGGCTGCGGCCGGGTTCGATCGCAGACGCCAACGATGCCGCGCAATTCGCCGAGCTGGAAACGCTGGGAGAGCTGACGCAGGTTGCCTGGTCCAAGGATTGCCAGGTGATGATCGAAGGGCCGGGCCACGTGCCAATGCACAAGATCAAGGCCAACATGGACAAGCAGCTGAAGCACTGCCACGAGGCGCCGTTCTATACGCTCGGGCCGCTCACGACCGACATCGCGCCGGGCTACGACCATATCACCAGCGCCATCGGCGCGGCGATGATCGGCTGGTTCGGCACCGCGATGCTTTGCTACGTCACGCCCAAGGAGCACCTGGGCCTGCCCGACCGCGACGACGTGAAGACCGGGGTGATCACCTACAAGCTGGCCGCCCATGCCGCCGACCTGGCGAAGGGACATCCGGGGGCGCAGCTGCGGGACGACGCACTTAGCCGGGCGCGGTTCGAGTTTCGCTGGGAGGATCAATTCAACCTCGGGCTGGACCCGGATACGGCGCGGGCGATGCATGACGAGACATTGCCGAAAGAGGCACACAAGGTGGCGCATTTCTGCTCGATGTGCGGGCCGAAGTTCTGCTCGATGCGCATATCGCACGACATCCGCGCGGCGGCGGAGAGAGAGAAGGGCATGGCCCGGATGGCGGAGAAGTTCCGCGAAGGCGGCCAGCTTTATGTGCCCAGCGAGGAACCGGCCGAATGATCTCGGTTCTGGGCAGCGGGGTGGCGGGGCTTTGCGCCGCCACCGCCCTTCACGCGCGCGGACTGGCGGTCGAAGTGATCGTGCCGCCAGACGCACCGCCGCCGGTCTCAGTACTGGCGGGCGGGATGCTGGCGCCGTTCTGCGAAGGGGAAAGCGCGCCGGAGGACATCGTCACGCGCGGCCAGGCCGCCGCCGGCTGGTGGCAGCGCCACGCGGGCAGCGTGATGCGGTGCGGCACGCTGGTGGTGGCGCCGCCGCGTGACCGGGCCGAGTTGGCCCGCTTTGCCCGCGCCACGCGCGGCCATGCGCTCGCCGATCCGGGATCGCTGGAGCCAGATCTTGCGGGACGCTATGCCAGTGGCCTGTTCTTCGCGGACGAGGCGCATATTAACCCCCGCGCAGCGCTGACCACGCTGCGGCAGAGGCTGGAGGAGAACGGAGTGCCGTTCCACGACGGCGCGTCCCGGGGCAGGATCGTCGATTGCCGGGGCATCGCCGCGCGTGACCGGCTGGGCGACCTGCGCGCCGTGCGCGGCGAAATGCTGGAGATTCTGGCGCCCGATGTGGCGCTCAGCCGGACCGTCCGGCTACTGCATCCGCGCTTTCCCTGCTACATCGTCCCGCGCGGTGACGGCCGCTACATGATCGGTGCGACGATGGTGGAAAGCGCGCGGGCGGGCGGCGTGACCGCGCGGGCGGTGATGGAGCTGCTGTCGGCCGCCTGGACGGTGCATCCCGGGTTCGCCGAGGCCGAGGTGATGGCCATGGGCGCCGGTCTGCGCCCCGCCTTTCCCGACAACCGGCCCGCCCTTCGTCACGACGGCGGCCGTATTCATCTGAACGGCCTCTACCGCCACGGCTTCCTGATGGCCCCCGTGCTGGCCGAGGAACTTGCGGCGATGCTGGCAAAGGAGCCTGACCATGCGCATTGACCTGAACGGAGAAGAGCTGACCACCATCTGCGAGACACTGGCCGCGCTGGTCGAGGAACGCGGCTTAGACGCCGACTGCATTGCCACCGCGATGAACGGCGCATTCGTGCCACGCGAGCTGCGGGGGCAGACCCAGCTGGCCGAGGGCGCGAAGGTCGAAATCCTCTCGCCGATGCAGGGGGGCTGAGATGTTCTATGGCATAGAGCTGACCAACCGGCTGATGCTGGGTACGGCGCTGTATCCGTCACCTGCGGTTCTGCGTGAGGCGATCGCCGCGGCGGGATCCGAAGTGATCACCGTCTCGCTGCGCCGCGAGGGGCGCGAAGGCGGGGCGTTCCGCGATATCTTGGCCGAAAGCGGCTGCCGCGTGCTGCCCAACACCGCCGGCTGCCACAGCGTGCGCGAGGCGGTGACCACGGCGCAGATGGCGCGGGAACTATTCGGGACGAGTTGGATCAAGCTGGAGGTGATCGGCCATGCCGACACACTCCAGCCCGATCCCTTTGCCCTGGTCGAGGCCGCGCGCATCCTGTGTGCCGAGGGGTTCGAGGTGTTTCCTTACACCACCGAAGACCTGATCGTCGGCGAAAAGCTGATCGACGCGGGCTGCCGGG
>CAYVQK010000330.1:0-2595 GCA_964454145.1 uncultured Oceanicola sp.
GCCCGAGGATGACGGTGTCTAGCTGGTAAAGGGCACTTCCCGTGCCCCGGACAGCCTGGCCATGTCTTGAGGGGCGATCTCGAAGATGTGGCGCGGGGTGCCGGCGGCGGCCCAGACGGTGGAGAACTCCGTCAGACGCGGGTCGAGGAAGGCCCTGGGGGCGGTCAGGTGGCCTATGGGGGCGACGCCGCCGATGGCGAAGCCAGTGATCTCGCGTACCGCCTTGCCGTCGGCGCGGGTGAGGGGCTCACCGGCGGCTGTGCTGGCCTTTGCCGGATCCACCTGGTTGCCGCCTGCGGTGAGGAAGAGGTAAAGCGCGCCGCTCTCTTCGCCGGCGAAGAGGATGGACTTGGCGATCTGGTCGATCTCGCAGCCTGCGGCCGCGGCGGCCTCGGCGGCGGTGCGGGTGCTCTCGGGCATCTCGCGGATCTCGGTGGGCAGGTTTGCGGCGGCCAGCGCGGCGCGGACGCGGGCGAGGGATTTGGACATTGCTCGGGCCTCGTGTGGTGGGTTTGCACCCACCCTACGTGTCTAGGCGGCGCCCAGCCAGACGAGATAGGCGGCGTAGGGGGCGAGCAGCAGCCCGCCCTCGGTGCGGGTGACGCGCCAGCCGGTGGTGGCGAGGAAGAGCATGAGGGCGGTCGCGGCGAGCATCACCAGCGCGTCGGGGATCATCGCGGCGGCGTCGAGCGGGGCGGGGGCCAGCAGGGCGGTGGCGCCGAGGATGCCGAGGATGTTGTAGATGTTCGAGCCCAGCACGTTGCCGAGCGCCAGCTCGGGCTGGCCCTTGCGGGCGGCCATGATCGAGGTGACGAGCTCGGGCAGGGAGGTGCCGACGGCGACGATGGTGAGGCCGATCACCGCCTCGGAGACGCCGGCCCATGAGGCCAGCTCCACCGCGCCCGACACGAGGAAGCGGGCACCCAGCACGGTGAGCGCGATGCCGCCCGCTGTGAGCGCCAGGGCGGCCAGCGGCGAGAGCCTGGTGGCGCTTTCGTCGATCTCGGCGGGGTCGGCGCTCTCCGACTTCCAGGCGTAGAAGAGGTAGGCCACGAGACCCGCGAGCAGGATGATGCCGGAGAGGCGGGTGAAGCTGCCGGTGAGGGCGAGGCCCACGCAGGCGAGGGTGGCCAGCATCACCGCCGCGCCGTCGCGGATCAGCGCCGCGCGTCCGACGACGATGGGCGCCATCAGCGCCGCTGCGCCGAGGATCAGCAGGCTGTTGGCGATGTTGGATCCGATGACGTTGCCGAGCGCGATGTCGGGCGCGCCGGTGAAGGCGGCCTGGAGCGAGGTGAAGAGCTCGGGCGTGGAGGTGCCGAAGCCCACCACGGTGAGGCCGATGAAGAGCGGCGAGAGGCCGAGGCGGAGCGACAGGGCGACGGCGCCGCGCAGAAGGAGTTCGCCGCCGAGGATCAGCAGGGTGAGGCCGGCGGCCAGGGTGAGGAGGAGCATGGGAGGAGGCCTCGAGGGGTGCTTCGGCGGATATCGGGTGTGCGCGAGGGGGCCACAAGGGGCGGGCGCGGGAATATTTGCACCCGTTGACCACGGCGTGCGGTCGGGGGAAGAAGGCGGCATGGAATTTGCCTCTCGCCTGACCCGCCTGCCCATCGCCGTGGATGACACCGCCGCCCGCACCGCCCGTGAGGCGGCGGGCTGGGCCAGGGGCGAGGTGGCGGAGTTGCTGGCCGGAACGGCGGGCTCCTCGCCCTATCTCGCCGGGCTCATCGGCAAGGAGGCGGCCTGGCTCGAGGGCGCGCTGGCGGGGCCGGTGGAGGAGGTCGTGCCGGGCGTGCTGGCCGAGGCGGGCGAGGGCGATGTGGGCGTATCGCTCAGGGTGGCGAAGCGGCGGCTCGCGCTCTTCACCGCGCTGGCCGATCTCGGCGGGGTCTGGCCGCTGGAGAAGGTGACCGGCGCGCTGACCGATCTGGCCGATGCCTCGGTGCAGATCGCCTGGCGGCGGGCGCTGGAGCAGGAGGCGGCGCGGCGGAAGTCGGCGATCGCGCCGGAGGACGTGGACGAGGAGCTCTGCGGCATCTTCGTGCTCGCCATGGGCAAGATGGGCGCAGCGGAGCTGAATTACTCGTCGGACATTGACCTCATCGTGCTCTTCGACCAGGACCGCTGGCCGGAGCGCGACTTTCACGAGCTGCGCACCAGCCTGGTGCGGGCGACGCGGGAGGCGGCGAAGCTCCTGAGCGAGAACACCTCGGAGGGCTACGTCTTCCGGACCGACCTGCGGCTGCGGCCCGATCCGAGCGTGACGCCGGTGTGCCTGTCGATGGAGGCCGCCGAGCGCTATTACGAGAGCCTCGGGCGGACCTGGGAGCGGGCGGCGCATATCAAGGCGCGGGTCTGTGCCGGGGATTTCGACGCGGGTGCGGGCTACCTGGAGCGGCTCAGGCCCTTCATCTGGCGCAAGCACCTCGACTTCGCCGCGATCCAGGACGCCCATGACATGCGGCTGGCGATCCGTGAACACAAGGGGCTGCATGGCACGGCGCTGGAGGGGCGCGACCTGAAGCTGGGGCGGGGCGGGATCCGCGAGATCGAGTTCTTCACCCAGACCCGGCAGATCATCGCCGGCGGGCGCGA
>CAYVQK010000331.1:0-2575 GCA_964454145.1 uncultured Oceanicola sp.
GGACAAGCCCTACATCCGCGAGAACGGAAAGCTCCGGCCCGCAAGCTGGACCGAGGCGCTGGCCAAGGTGGCCGAAGCGACCAAGGGCAAGAAGATCGCCGGCCTGGTCGGAGACCTCGCCCCGGTGGAGGCGGCCTTTGCGCTGAAGCAGCTGGTGGAGAGCCGTGGCGGGCACGTGGAGTGCCGGACCGATGGCGCGAAGCTGCCCGCAGGCAACCGCTCGGGCTACGTGGGCACGGCGCGGATCGAGGATATCGAGAGCGCGAAGACCATCGTGCTGATCGGAACCAACCCCCGGGTGGAAGCGCCGGTGCTGAATGCGCGCATTCGCAAGGCCTGGCTGAAGGGCGCTTCGGTGGCCGTGGTGGGCCCTGCGGCGGATCTGACCTATGGCTACAGCCATCTGGGCGCGGGCCGTGCCGCGCTGGCGAAGCTGGAGGACGCCGGCGAGGATGCGCTGGTGATCATCGGGCAGGGCGCGCTGCGCGAGGCAGATGGCGCCGCCGTGCTGGCGGCCGCGATGAAGGCCGTGGGCGCGGGCAAGCTGCTGGTGCTGCACACGGCTGCGAGCCGTGTGGGTGCGATGGATGTGGGCGCCGTGACCGAAGGTGGCATGGACGCCGCGATGGACGGGGCCGAGGTGGTGTGGAACCTGGGCGCCGACGAGGTGGAAGTGGGCGACGGGCCCTTCGTGATCTACCAGGGCAGCCATGGCGACCGGGGCGCGCACCGTGCCGACGTGATCCTGCCGGCGGCGGCCTGGACCGAGGAGAACGGGCTGTTCGTGAATACCGAAGGGCGCCCGCAGCTGGCGTTCCGTGCGGGCTTCCCGCCGGGCGAGGCCAAGGAGAACTGGGCCATCCTGCGCGCCGCTTCGGCGCAGATGGAGGGCGAGGTTCAGCCCTGGGACAGCCTGGCGCAGCTGCGCCATGCGCTGATCGAGGCGGTGCCGCACCTGGCGGGCGTCGACGAGGTGCCGGAAAACGAGTGGGCGCCGCTGGAGGCGGGCAAGCTCGGCGAGGCCGATTTCGTGACCGCGATCAAGGATCACTACCTGACCAACCCGATCGCCCGTGCCTCCCAGGTGATGGCGGAGCTTTCGGCGGGCGCCAAGGCCCGGCGCGAAGCGCCGATGGCGGCGGAGTAACGCCCGTGCGGGCTGGCCTCTCTCTTCTCGCGGCGGCGTTGGTGGCCGGGTGCTCCGAAGGGGCACAGGAGGGGCATGGCATTGCCTTCGACAACCCCGTGGGCGATGCGCTGCCCGAGGTGGTGAGCCGGAGGGCGATGCCCTTCGAGCCGGCCTACCAGGGCATAGAGACCCGCCTGCTGGATGGGAATCTGGTGAACTTCATCGTCGAGATGAAGGGCGCCCGCGACGAGGAGGATGTGGAGGAATACGCCCTCTGCGCCGCCGCCCAATACACGCTGATCCGTGGCTACGGATTTGTGCGTCACGTCCGCACGCGGGTCGCCGAAGAGGCTGGCCTTTGGCGGGCGGATGCTGTTTACACCATATCGCCAGCGCTCCCGAGCGGGCCAACCAATATCGACGCGGAAGTGACGGTAGAGGATTGCCGGGCTCGGGGCATACCCACGGTTTGAGGACGTAAGGCACCGATGGCAGATTTCTTCACGAACACCGGTTTTGGCATCTTCCTTCTGACTGTGGGGCAGGTGCTTCTGCTGGTGATCCCGCTGATGGTGGCGCTTGCCTTCCTGATGTACGCCGACCGCAAGATCTGGGCCGCCGTCCAGATGCGGAAGGGCCCGAACATCGTGGGCGTCTTCGGGCTGCTCCAGTCCTTCGCGGACTTCGGCAAGTACATCGTGAAAGAGATCGTGGTGCCCGCGGGCGCCGACAAGGCGGTGTTCTTCCTCGCGCCGATGGTCAGCCTCGTCATGGCGCTGATCGCCTGGGCGGTGATCCCGTTCAACGACGGCTGGGTGCTGGCCGACATCAACGTGGCCATCCTCTACGTCTTCGCCGTGTCCTCGCTGGAGGTTTACGGCGTGATCATGGGCGGCTGGGCGTCGAACTCGAAGTACCCCTTCCTCGGCTCGCTCCGCTCGGCGGCGCAGATGATCTCCTACGAGGTGTCGATCGGCCTGATCATCATCGGCGTGATCATCTCCACCGGCTCGATGAACTTCGGCTCGATCGTGGCCGCGCAGGACACCGGCTGGGGCGCGCTCGGCTGGTACTGGCTGCCGCACTTCCCGATGGTGTTCCTGTTCTTCGTCTCTGCCCTGGCCGAGACCAACCGCCCGCCCTTCGACCTTCCGGAAGCGGAATCGGAGCTGGTGGCGGGCTACCAGGTCGAATACTCCTCCACGCCCTTCCTGCTCTTCATGATCGGCGAGCTGGTGGCGGTGGTGCTGATGTGCGCCCTGGTGACGCTCCTCTTCTTCGGCGGCTGGCTGTCGCCCATTCCCGGGCTGCCCGACGGCATTCTCTGGATGGTGCTGAAGATGTGCTTCTTCTTCTTCATCTTCTCGATGATCAAGGCGATCACGCCGCGTTACCGCTATGACCAGCTGATGCGGATCGGCTGGAAGGTGTTCCTGCCATTCTCGC
>CAYVQK010000332.1:0-2557 GCA_964454145.1 uncultured Oceanicola sp.
CCGGCGGCACCGCCGTGATGGGCGTGAACCACCACCTCTCCAAGCCGGTGCTCATTGGTGAAATCCGCGCCGACGGCCAGTTCGACATCATCTCCGAGACCGATCCGGTCCCCGGCGATGCCTGGACCGACTACCTGCCCGAGTCCGCGGTGCTGACCTCCGATTGGAAAGACCTCCAGTGCGGCATGTACAACACCGAAACCTCGACCTGCGTGCAGATCGAAAGCAACTACTGATCAAGGGTCCGCGGGCTGGCGCTCCCCTCGGGCGCCTCCCGCACCGTTGAGCACGCGGAGGGGGCGGGTCACCGCCCCCTCCGGCCCCAGGGAACAAACGCGCGGTGGGAATTTCCGGCATGATCAAGGCCTTGCAGGCTATGGCGCTTCTATGCGCCCTCGTTCTCGGTGGCACCGCCATGGCGCAGGACACCACCCCGGAGACCACGCCGGAGGCAGCCACGGCCCCCGAGCCGGGCCCGCTCCAGGCTCTTCTCCAGGAGCACGCCGAAGACATCGCCAAGCCCTCCCGCCGCACCATCCAGCCGGTCATCGACGCGCTCGCAGGCTCCGGCCTCGACGGGATGCAGCAGGTGCTCCAGGCCTGGGAAGCCCGCAACATGTACCAGCGCGAGAGCGACGGCTGGTTCTTCCGCGGTGCCTCCGGCCCCGACCGCACGGTCATCCTCACCGATTTCGACAGTGGCGAAGAACTCCCCCCGGTCCCTTCCGACGAGGTCGAGAACCTCAAGCCCAACTCCGGCGTCCGCGGCCTCATCGCCTCCGCCCTCGTGCGCTTCCAGCTGCTCGATGAAAACGCCGCCCGCCGGCAGGATGCGCTCACCGCCATCTCCCGCAACCCCGATCCCTCGCACCTCGCGCCGCTGGCCGAATCCATCGACGACGAGCCGAGCCCCGCTCTGAAGGCGCAGAAGCAACGGCTGCTGACCCTGCTGACCATCTCCTTCGGCGAGGACGAGGCCGCCCGCGTCGCTGCCATCGAGAGCGTGGCGGGCGATCTCGGTGTCGATACCCGCGCCACGCTCAACCCGCTGGTCGCCACCACCCTGAAGGCGCACGAGGGCGAAAACCCGCCCGAAACCGCCAACGTCGCCCGCGAACTTCGCCCGGGCTCCGAGCAGCTCTCCCGCGACACCGCCTATGACATGGCCGCCGCCGCCGCAGGCCTGCCCGAGCGTCTGCCCTCCAACGCCCGCCGCACCGCGCTGCAGGCCAACATCGTCGACGGCATGGTCGGCGGCGTGCCCCTGGCCGAGCTGAACACCATCCCGGCCCGCGAGCGTGCCTATGCCGCCCTCGTCGAGGCCGGCCTGACCCCGCCCGCGCCCACCGAGGCCGAGATCGACGCGGCCCTCGCCCGCTTCAGCTACTACGAGGAATACGCCGAGCCCTCCGCCGCAGTCACCGAGGCCGCCAAGGATGCGCTCGCAGCCATCGACACCAAGGTCGGCCTCAACACCACCCTCGACCTCGGGCTGGATGCGCTCTCTCTCGCCTCGATCTACTTCCTCGCCGCGATCGGGCTGGCCATCACCTTCGGGGTGATGGGCGTCATCAACATGGCCCACGGCGAGTTCATCATGATGGGCGCCTACACCGGCTACGTCGTCCAGCAGGTGATCCCCAACCACACCGTGTCGATCCTTGTGGCGATCCCGCTCGCCTTCGCAGTCACCTTCGCCGCCGGTGTGGCGATGGAGCGGCTGGTGATCCGCTGGCTCTACAACCGCCCGCTCGAAACCCTGCTCGCCACCTTCGGCATCTCGATCGCGCTTCAGCAGCTCGCCAAGAACATCTTCGGCACCCAGGCCCGCCCGCTCACCGCACCCTCCTGGCTCGACGGCCAGTGGCAGATCAACGAGATCGTCGGCATCTCGATGATCCGCGTGGCCATCTTCGTGTTGGCCATCATCTTCCTCTGCTTCTTCCTCTTCCTGATGAAGAAGACCCGCCTCGGGCTCGAGACCCGTGCCGTCACCCAGAACCCGCGGATGGCCGCTTCCATGGGCATCAACCCCGGGAAGGTGAACATGCTCACCTTCGGCCTCGGCTCCGGCATCGCCGGCATCGCCGGGGTGGCCATCGGCCTCTACGCCAAGGTGACATCGGAATTGGGCTCCGACTACATCGTGCAGAGCTTCATGACCGTCGTGGTCGGCGGCGTCGGCAACATCTGGGGCACCCTGCTGGGCGCCGGCATGATCGGCTCGCTGCAGAAGGGCATCGAGTGGCTGAACCCCTCCAACACGCTCGCGGCCCAGACCTACATGATCATCTTCATCATCATCTTCATCCAGTTCCGGCCACGGGGCATCATCGCCCTCAAGGGCCGCGCGGCGGGGGATTGAGCGATGTTCGGATTGACCCTCAAAGCCGACCGGCTGCTGGTGCAGAGCAAGGCCAGCGCCCGTCCCGCGCGGGGCGCCTCCCAGCCACCGATGCCATCACCGCCGCGCGCTGCGGCGCCGTTCAGACTGACCTCACCCAAGCGCCCGCCCCGTGGGGGGGCGGGACGGGCGCTGGCCGCCGTTGGCGGCCGG
>CAYVQK010000333.1:0-2516 GCA_964454145.1 uncultured Oceanicola sp.
ACACCACCTCGCAGAACCCGCATGTGATCCGCCTGCTGATGGGCGCCTTCGTGCTTGGCATCCCCGAGCACAAGCTCCGGGTCGTCGCGCCCGACGTGGGCGGCGGCTTCGGCTCGAAGATCTTCCACTATGCCGAAGAAGCCTTCTGCACCTTCGCGGCCAAAGCGGTGAACCGCCCGGTCAAGTGGACCTCCTCGCGCTCCGAGGCCTTCATCACCGACGCGCATGGCCGTGACCACGTGACCAAGATCGAACTGGCGCTGGATGCCGATGGCAACTTCCAGGCGATCCGGACCGAAACCTACGCGAACATGGGGGCCTATCTTTCCACCTTCGCGCCTTCCGTGCCCACCTGGCTGCACGGCACGCTCATGGCCGGCAACTACAAGACGCCGCTGATCTACGTGAACGTGAAGGCCGTGTTCACCAATACCGTGCCGGTGGACGCCTACCGCGGCGCCGGACGGCCCGAGGCGACCTTCCAGCTCGAGCGGGTGATCGACAAGGCCGCGCGCGAGATCGGCATGGATCCAGTGGAGCTTCGCCGCAAGAACTTCGTCACCCAGTTCCCCTACGCTACGCCCGTGGCGGTGGAATATGACACCGGGGACTACAACGCGACGATGGACAAGCTTGTGGAGATGGCAGACTTCGCCGGATTCGAGGCGCGCGCCGCCGAAAGCAAGGCGCGCGGCAAGCTGCGCGGGCTGGGCGTGAACAGCTACATCGAAGCTTGCGGCATTGCGCCGTCGAACCTCGTTGGCCAGTTGGGCGCCCGTGCGGGCCTTTACGAAAGCGCCACGGTGCGGGTCAACGCAACCGGCTCCATCAGCGTTATGACCGGCTCGCACAGCCACGGCCAAGGCCACGAAACGGCCTTTCCGCAGGTGGTTGCAGACATGCTGGGCATCGACGCTTCCCAGGTGGAAATTGTCCACGGCGACACCGCCAATACCCCGATGGGCATGGGCACCTACGGCTCGCGCTCGCTCGCGGTGGGCGGTTCGGCAATGGTCAAAGCCACCGAGAAGATCATCAAGAAGTGCAAGAAGATCGCCGCACATCTGATGGAAGCCTCGGAAGGCGACATTGAGCTGAAGGACGGCAAGTTCTCCGTCGCCGGTACCGACAAGTCGGTCGCCTGGGGCGATGTGACCCTTGCCGCCTACGTGCCCCACAACTACCCGCTCGAAGAGATTGAGCCGGGGCTGGAGGAAACCGCCTTCTACGACCCCTCCAACTTCACCTACCCTGCCGGCGCTTATGCCTGTGAGGTCGAGGTGGACCCGGAGACCGGAAAGGTGGAAGTGCTGGCCTTTTCGGCAGCGGACGACTTCGGCAACGTGGTCAACCCGATGATCGTGGAAGGCCAGGTCCATGGCGGTCTGGCGCAGGGTATCGGGCAGGCACTGCTCGAGAACTGCGCCTACGACAGCGACGGCCAACTGTTGAGCGGGTCCTACATGGACTACGCAATGCCGCGCGCCGCCGACGTGCCGAGCTTCAAGGTGGATCACTCGTGCCAGACGCCCTGCACCCACAACCCGCTCGGGGTAAAAGGTTGCGGTGAGGCCGGGGCCATCGGTTCGCCACCCGCGCTCGTCAACGCCGTGATCGACGCGCTCCAGCGCGGCGGCAAGACAAACGTGACCCATATCGACATGCCGCTCTCGCCCGCCCGGGTGTGGGCCGCGATGAACGGCTGAGGAGAAACGGATATGTATAGCTTCGATTTCGAGAAACCCTCCACCATCGACGAGGCCGTTGCCGCCTTGGCGAGCGAAGGCGCGCAGGCGCTCGCGGGCGGGCAGACGCTCATCCCCACGCTCAAGCAGCGGCTCAACGCGCCCGAGAAGCTGGTGTCACTGGCGGGCATCGCCGAAATGAAGGGTGTCAGCCGGGATGGCGACATTCTGAAAATTGGCGGCGGCACTACCCACGGGAGGATCGCGAAGGAGGCCAAGGCCAGCTTCCCCGGGCTCGCTGGGCAGGCCTCGCTCATTGGCGATCCGGCGGTGCGCAACCGTGGCACCATCGGCGGCAGTCTCGCTAACAACGATCCGGCCGCCTGCTACCCCTCTGCTGCGCTCGCGACCGGAGCGACGATCCGCACCAACACCCGCTCCATCGCTGCCGATGACTTCTTCGAAGGCCTGTTCACCACAGCGCTTGGAGAGGGCGAGATCATCGTCGGCGTCGATTTCCCGATCCCGCAGGCCTCGAACTACCAGAAGTTCGAACAGCCCGCCTCGCGTTTCCCGCTCGTCGGCGTCTTTGTGGCAAAGTACGGCGACCGAGTAGGCGTGGGTATCACCGGAGCGGGCGAAGACGGCGTCTTTCGTTGGGCCGAGGCCGAGGACGCGCTTTCGGGCAGCTTCTCGCCCGATGCTGTTGTAGGCCTGTCCTATCCCGCGGATGGGCTCATCAGCGACCTGCATGGTACCGCCGAGTATCGGGCGCACCTGATCGGCGTGCTGACAAAGCGAGCTGTCGCGGCCGCGAAATAGCTTCCGGAA
>CAYVQK010000334.1:0-2513 GCA_964454145.1 uncultured Oceanicola sp.
GAACGGTCTCGTTGAAATACGCCTTCAGACGCGGGGTGTAGTTGGCAGCATCAAGCATCGATCACGTCTCCCGTGGTCTTGGCGACGCGCACCTTCTTGCCGTCCTCGATCTTGAAACCGACGCGGGTGGGTTTGCCGTTGGCATCCACATAGGCGAGGTTCGAGAGGTCGATCGGCATGGCGGTGGGCACGCGGCCACCCTGGCTGTTCTGGCTCTGGCGCTGGTGACGGACGGCGATGTTCAGCCCTTCCACCACGGCCTTGCCGGCCTTCGGGTCAACCGACTGGATCTCGCCGGTCTTGCCCTTGTCCTTGCCGGTGAGCACGATCACCGTGTCACCCTTTTTCAGTTTCGCGGCCATCTTACAGCACCTCCGGGGCGAGCGAGATGATCTTCATGAAGTTCTTCGAGCGGAGCTCGCGAACGACTGGGCCGAAGATACGGGTCCCGACAGGCTCGTTGTTGTTGTTGAGGATGACGGCGGCGTTGCGATCGAAGCGGATCGCGGTGCCGTCTTCGCGGCGCACTTCCTTGGCGGTGCGAACGACAACGGCCTTGCGGACGTCGCCCTTCTTCACGCGGCCGCGCGGGATGGCTTCCTTCACGGAGACGACGATGATGTCGCCCACCGACGCATACTTGCGCTTGGAACCACCCAGGACCTTGATGCACTGAACCCGGCGGGCGCCGGAGTTGTCAGCTACATCCAGATTGGTCTGCATCTGGATCATTAGGTTTCTCCCGACCTATGGGGGCTTTTCTTGTTAGCTCCCCCAGGGTTTCGCTCAAACCGAAAGGCTCTGGCAGCTTACGCCGTCAGAACCTCCCAGCGTTTCGTCTTCGACTTCGGCGCGCATTCCTGGATGCGCACGGTGTCGCCCACCTTGAAGGTGTTGTTCTCGTCGTGAGCCCGGTACTTCTTGGACTTACGAACCGTCTTGTGCAGCAGCGGGTGCTTGAAGCGACGCTCGACGAGCACGGTCACGGTCTGCTGGTTCTGGTCGCTGGTCACGACACCTTGCAGGATACGCTTGGGCATGTCTTACGCCTCCGCCTTGGCTTTTTCGTTGAGGATCGTCTTCACACGGGCCACGTCACGACGGACCTGGCGCATGCGGGCGGTGTTCTCGATGGAGCCGCCGGCCTGCTGGAAACGCAGGTTGAAGGCTTCTTTCTTGAGGTCGACAAGGGCGTCGCGGAGCTGGTCCGGCGTCTTGTCACGCAGTTCCTGGGCGTTCATCGCCATCTTCCTTTTCAACAATCACCGGCGGGCCCCTTGTGGGTGACCCCGGTTCCGGTGGAGTTCACATGGTGAAGACCCGCCCTATAGGGGGGAATCAGCGGCGTGGCAAGGGGTTTTGGCGGCTATTGCCCGCGCCCCGTGGCAATGGCCATGAGCGCGGGGCTGCGCAGGCAGATGCCGACCCACATGAAGAGCCCCAGATAGACCCCGAAGAGGGTGTGGGAGGCAAGCGGCATCTCGGCGCGCAGTTGGCTGGCGATGGCCCCGCCGAGCAGGGCGGTCATCAGTATGCCGCCGAGGAGCGCGGTTCGGGGGTAGATGACAAGCAGGGTGAAGATGAGCTCCATCAGGCCGATCATCAGAAGGTACTTCACCGGGTAGCCGATCTGCTCCAGCGGCGCGCGGGCGACCTCGAGCTTCAGCAGTTTCGGCGCCACCGAGGCGCCCAGCATGAAGAGCGCGAAGAGGGCGAGGATGATCCAGCCGGCAAGTTTCATCGAGGGGTCTCCAGTTTGCGCAACCGGTAGCACTCCGGAATGTTGATATCAACTATGTTTCACCCGTAGCTGTCATCGACCCTGCAGGCTTCCCCCTTCGCATGCCGGGTGCTAACCCACCTCCAACCCCAACACCGGAGCCCCCCATGCCCGAAATCTCCTCCCTCTTCGTCACCCGCCTCTACCGCGCCGCCCTGTCGGAGCACGGCCCGAAGATCGACCAGGACGAGCTGGAGGCCTCCTGCTTCACCATCGCCGAGGATGACGAGGCCGGGCAGGAATGGTGCGAGGAGAACGGCTACCCGGGCTACACCTCCTACGCCTCGCTGTCGGACCTCCCCTGGCGCTTCCCGATCTTCAAGGCGCTCGCCAAGTGCCTCGACGCCCATGTCGCCGCCTTCACCGAAGACCTCCAGTTCGACCTCGACGGACGCAAGCTGGTGCTCGAGGATCTCTGGATCAACATCCTCCCCGAGGGCGGCTCCCACGGCTCCCACATCCACCCCCACGCGGTGATCTCGGGCACCACCTACGTGTCGATGCCAGAAGGCACCTCGGCGCTGAAGCTGGAAGACCCGAGGTCGGGCCGGATGATGGCCGCGCCGATGCGGCGGAAGGGCTGCCGGGAGGAGCTGAAACGCTTCGTCTCCGTCGCCCCCGCGGTGGGCGACGTGCTGCTCTGGGAGAGCTGGCTCAGGCATGAGGTGCCGATGAACATGGCCGAGGAGGAGCGGGTGTCGGTGAGTTTCAACTATCGGTGGGAGTGAGGGGC
>CAYVQK010000335.1:0-2459 GCA_964454145.1 uncultured Oceanicola sp.
GCGGCCGGCTTGCGCTTCGCGGCAGGCTTCGGCGCCGCCTTCGCCGCAGGCTTGGCCGGAGTGGCCTCCGCCGCAGGCTTAGGTTCAGGCGCTTTCGCCACCACCTTCTTCGCCGCCGCGGGCTTTGCGGCAGCCTTCTTCGGCGCAGCCTTCTTTACGGCCTTCTTGGCCGCAGGCTTCTTCGCCGCAGGCTTCTTCGCCGCAACCTTCCCGGCCTCCGGCGCCTTCACCGCAGCCTCGCCACCCAGCGGCACGACCTCGGCCTTCACCTCGGGCGTGGCCTTGGCCTTCACCACCGGCTTCGCTTTGGCCACCGGCTTCCGCTTGGGCGCCAGCGCCATCGGGCCCATCATGAACTCGGCCGGGCTGCCCGGCCAGAAATCCATCATGCCGAATCCGGCGCGGGCCATGTCGACCTGGGTCTCGATCATCGAGCTCCAGAGCACGACGCCGTTGCGCCACATGTCGATTGCTGTGAGTGCGTGCCTCATCGGGGTATCCTCTTTTCCTTTCATCCCGGGGTGTTGCGCCCCGGCAGGTTGTCCAGTCCCATCCCTCGATGGCGGATGCAGAGCGCAGCCCGCCGCGAAGCCGCCGCTTTCAGCCGGCTTCCCTTGCGTCCAACCTATGCGATTGCTGCACCCGCGAAAAGGCTCCATCTGGTCGCAGCGGCGCATATTTGCCCTGTTTTCCATGGAAAAGGCGCAAGTGCCCAAGCACTCGGCACTCCGAAAATGCCGCATTGCAGCAAGGCCTGCGACCCACCGCGCTGGAGCCGCCCTCCATCAGCTTGTCAAATCAACGGCTTACGCACATAGTTCCTGCATTACCTCTTTGCCTCGCGCTCCACAGTTGTCGATCTGATGAAATTTTCACGCCCTCTGGCCGCCGCGGCGCTCGTGCTGCTCGCCCTCGCCCTCGCCTGGTTCACCCTGCGGTCCGACCCGCTGCACCAGGCGTCGCTCTCCTTCGGGCTCCCCGAGGGCGCCTCCGCCAACGGCGCGGCGGAGGAGGTCGCCGCCGACGGCGCCACCCTGCGCAGCCTCGCCGTGCCCTTCACCACGCCGCCCGGCCAGTACCCTGCGCTCACCGACCTGATCGCCGCCGTCGGCCAGCGCTGCACCGAGCTGGGCCACCCGCCCGAGCCCGGCCGCGCCGAGGACTGGCCGGCGCTGCTCTGCCAGCTCGACGAGGGCGTGCTGCTCACCGGTCGCGGCACCTGTGACGCCGACGGCTGCCGCGCCAGCTTGATCTTCTCGCAACCCTGAGTGCCCCGCCATGACCGACCGCGCCGACATCCACCCAGACTCCAACGGCTTCCGACGCCTCTCCTACACCTGCCGCTGCGGCTGGATCGACTGGGGCCACGCCAACGGCACCGGCGCCGCGGCGCTGCTCGCCCGCCTGCGGACCGGGCACAACGACTGGCCCGCCAACTCCGGCTCCAACATCTACCTCAACAGTTCCCCCGCCTTCCTCGTCAGCTACACCCAGCGGATGGGCAACCGCCACATCCAGCTGCCGCTGAACACCCGCCAGTGGATCGTCAAGCGCGGGCTCTCCTCCACGATGCTGACCCAGGTCGCCTACACCATCTTCCTCTCCGAATCGCTCTCCTTCGAGGCCTACCAGGACCGCTGGGTCTGGCGCGTGCTCACCGATTCCGGCTTCTCCGCCGAGGATCTCGTCTCGAACATGGTCGGCTTCTACCGCGCGCTGCACGGCAAGAGCGAAGCCGAGATGCGCGCCATGTGCGGCGATGTCGGCGAGGCCGAGAGCCTCGCGATCTGGGACAGCCAGGTGCCCGACGGCCTCGGCGCGATCAAGAACCGCACCACCCAGCCGATCTACTTCACCACCTCCGCCTGCCCCGGCACGCAGTCGCTGCCCACCGAGTTCCGCTCGCTCCAGCTCAGCCCGCACGGGATGAACTGGGTCCAGCCCCGGGGCACCTCCGTGCCCCTCGGCATCGCCTCCTCCTGGCTGCGCTACACCTACGACAGCTCGGGCGACTTCAGCATTTCCTTCAACTGAACCGCCCCGCGCCCCACTGGCGCCCGGCCCTGCCGCGCGCTATGCCTGCGGCATGACCCAACGCCTCACGATCCGCCGCCCCGACGACTGGCACCTGCACCTGCGCGACGGCGCCATGCTGCGCGCCGTGCTGCCCCAGACAGTCGCCCATTTCGCCCGCGCCATCATCATGCCCAACCTGGTGCCCCCGGTTGTGACCATGGCCGACGCCATGGCCTACCGCGAGCGCATCCTCGCCGCCGCCCCCGGCGTGGGCCTCTTCGAACCGCTGATGACGCTCTACCTCACCGAGGAGACCGACCCCGAGGACGTGGCCGCCGCCCATGCCTCGGGCCTCGTGAAGGCGGTCAAGCTCTACCCCGCCGGCGCCACCACCAACTCCGCCTCCGGCGTGCGCGACTTCGACAAGGTGCGCCCGGTGCTGG
>CAYVQK010000336.1:0-1201 GCA_964454145.1 uncultured Oceanicola sp.
CCGGCCCGGTTGTACCAGGAGCGGTCGTAGAACACCATTTCCCCCGCCGTCGGCAGATGCTCGACATAGCGCTGGAAGAACCATTGGCCCTTCTCCCGCTCGCTCGGCTTCTGCAAGGCCACGATCCGCGCCTCCCGCGGGTTCAGATGCTCCATGAACCGCTTGATCGTCCCGCCCTTCCCGGCCGCATCGCGCCCCTCGAAGAGCACCACGATCTTCTGGCCGGTCTCCGCCACCCACTTCTGCACCTTCAGCAGCTCGGCCTGCAGCTCCGCCTTCTGGTGCTCGTAGCTGCGGCGGCTCAGGCGCTTCTCGTAGGGATATTCCCCCCGCTCGAAGGCCTGGCGCAGGCTGTCGGGCTCGGGCACCGGCAGCGGCGCGGCGTCCCGCGCGAGCGCGGATTTCACGGCAGCGGTATCTTCGGGCATCGGCGTCTCCTTTTCTGGTCCCGGGTCATCATACCAGCCCCGGCCCGCCCCCGCCTTGACACCGCTCAAACCCGGCGCTGTCAGCAGAGGCCCCCGCCCGGCTTGACGCAGGCCGCCCCGCGCCCAACCATCCCGCCCAGCAACCGGAGCCCCCGATGTTCACCACCCTCCTGCCCGACGCCCGCGCCTTCTTCACCGATCTCGCCGCCAACAACACCCGCGACTGGTTTCTGGCCCACAAGGAGACCTACGAGGCCAGGGTCGCCCTTCCCGGCAAGGCCCTTGCCGAAACCCTCGCCACACGCCTCACCGCGCGCACCGGCCGCGAGATGCGCCCGAAGATCTTCCGCCAGCACCGCGACACCCGCTTTTCCAACGACAAGACCCCCTACAAGGCCCACCTCCACATGCTCTGGTCCGAAAGCGGCGACCGCGACACGCCCGCCTTCTTCCTCGGCATCGACCCGGAAAGGCTCACCGCCGGCACCGGCCAGTTCGGCTTCTCCGGGCCCCAGCTCGAGCACTGGCGCGCCGCCGTGGCCGGCCCAAGGGGCGAAGAGCTCGCCACCCTCATCGCCCCCTTCCGGCTCCGCGAGCCCGAGCTGAAGCGCGTCCCAGCGCCCTATCCCGCCGACCACCCCCGCGCCGCCCTCCTGCGCCACAAGGGCTTCTCCGCCTGGCTCGACCTCGACCCGGACGATCCCCGCCCGATCGACCAGATCGCCACCGACGCCTTCGAACGCCTCGCCCCCGTCTGGCACTGGCTCGCCGCT
>CAYVQK010000336.1:1301-2421 GCA_964454145.1 uncultured Oceanicola sp.
CGCCGCTTGAAATTTCGCACGCCAAAGTGTACATTCAAATGCACACTCAGGAGCGCACCGCCATGAACCGCATCTTCGCCAGCCAGACCTGCACCATGACCGAACTGCGCGAACCGCAGAAGGTGCTCGACCGCGCCAACGGCAAGCCCGTCGCCATCATGAAGAACTCCCGCGTCGTCGGCTATCTCGTGCCCGAGGCCGCCACCCCCGAGGAAGAGCCCCGCGTGGCGACGATGGAGGAGGTGATGTCCGCCGTCGAGGATACCCGTGAGCAAGCCCAGCCCGTGCTCGATTACCTGAAAGACAAATGACCTACCTTCTGCTCTCGGCCGAGCAGGTCGAGGCGCTCCACGATCTCGTCCTGAACCCGGGCGAACTGCCCGGCCGCGCCGTCGACAAGTCGCTCGACGGCGCCCTCGCCCGTGTCGACAACCGCCTCTACTACGGCATGATCGAGGACATTTTCGACCTTGCCGCCGCCTACGCCCAGGCCATCGCCTGCGGCCATTGCTTCAACGATGCCAACAAGCGCACCGCCTACCGCGCCATGCTGGTCTGCCTGAAGCTCAACGGCGTCACCATCGCCCACGGCACCGAGGAAGCCGGCGACAAGATCATCGCCCTCGCCCAGCGCAAGCTCGACGACATCGACTTCGCCCGCTGGCTCCGCGCGAAATCCCGCACCTAGGGTGGGCAATCTGCCCACCACCCCGCAAGCCAAAGGCCCCGACATGCGCCACCTCGCCGCCGCCCTCAGCCTCGCCGCCACCCCCGCACTCGCCGCCCCCTACGGCTGCACCGTCGAGGCCTTCACCACCTTCTCGCAGGACGACACCGCCTTCATCGAGGCCAACCACCGCAAGACCTACGCGCTGACCCCCGAGGGCGACACGATCACCCTCGCCATGCAGTCCCCCGACTTCGAGCCCTACACCGCCACCTACGCCGTCACCGGCCGCGACCTCCTCGCCACCATTGCCCAACGCACCGACCGCACCACCCCCGACCTCCTCGTCCTCCCGCCCCGCCCCGAGGCGCAGATCGAGGAGACCGGCCAGTTCACCGCCACCCTCACCGTCCAGGGCAGCCACTACACCAACAGCTGGCTGCTCGCCTGTAC
>CAYVQK010000337.1:0-2379 GCA_964454145.1 uncultured Oceanicola sp.
GCGGCATGATCACCGCCAACCTCGCCACATACCCGCCGCGCGAGAGCAACCTCGCCGCCGTGGTCGAGGCGATCCTGCCGCAGGTGGATCGCCTCAACATCGTGCTCAACCAGTACGACGCCCCGCTGCCCGCCTTTGCCGGCGAGGAGAAGATCGCCCAGATCATCCCCGACGAAGACCAGAAGGACGTTGGCAAGTTCTACCCCGACGTGACCGGCGCCGCCTGGGTATTCATGATCGACGACGACATGATCTACCCGCCCGATTTCGTGGCTCGCTCCATCGCCGCGATGGAGGCGCTCGGGCCCGGCAGGTTCCTCGGCGGCTACCATGGCTCACTTTACTACGAGCCGCAGTTCAGCCTCGCCCCCGGCGCCCTGCTGAAGTACCTGCGCTACAAGCGCGTCAACATCGCCGACTACCGCAAGCCCTTCCGCTTCTACGAGACGCTGGAGAAGCCCACGGTGGTCGACCAGATCGCCACCAACGCCGCCCTCATGCGCGGCGAGGATTTCCCGCCCCACGCCTTCATGGCCGGCTCGCAGAAGTTCGTCGATGTCCGCCTCGCCCGCTGGTGCTTCGAGAAGGGCATCACCCCGGTCTGCCTACCCCGCAAGGCCGGCTGGCTCGGCGAGGTTCGCTTCGAGGAAACCATCTTCCGCGGCTTCACCCGCCAGAACCCGCCCCACGTCGCCGAGGAAATCTGGACCTACGCGCTCAAGGTGCCCGGCCGCGGCATGCCCGTCGGGGAGGCCACGTGATGCCCCGCCTGATGTGCTTCGCCACCCATCACAAGTCGGGCACCGTCTGGATGCGCCGCACCATCCAGGCCATGTCCCACGCCTTCGGGATGGACTGGCTCGGCATCTGGCGCGACGAGGCTATGTCGAAGGTGCCGGAGGAGGGCCGGGCCTTCCTCGTCAACTGGGCCGGCTACTTCCCGCCCGAACTCTGGCAACGCGATGACGTGGCTTTCGTCCACATCATCCGCGACCCGCGCGACATCCTGCTGTCGGGCTGCGTCTATCACCACTTCGCCGGGCGCGAGGGGGAGAAGTGGCTGCACCTGCCCCGCACCGACCTCGGCGGCAAGACCTACCAGCAGCACCTCAACGCCATCGAGGGCGACGAGGCCAAGCTGATGTTCGAGATGCAGGGCAAGCACGCCGAGACCTTGGGCGAAATGCGCGCCTGGCCCTGGGGCGACCCGCGCATCTTCGAACTGACCTACGAAGACCTGATGCAGGATACCGACTGCACCCTCTTCGGCGCCGCCATGGCCCACCTCGGCTTCGAGGGCGAAGAGCTCGAAACCGCCAAACGCCTGTTCTGGGAACAATCCCTCTTCGGCGGCATGGCCAACATCGACGACCGTCCGCGCCACCTCATGGGCCACGTCGCCAGCGAAGGGGCGCTCAGGCGCTGGGAAACCGAGTTGCCGCCCGCCGTGGCGCAGGTTTACGCTGACCGCCATGGCGCCGACCTCGCGGCGCTGGGCTACGAACAGGACAACGGCTGGCTGGCGCGGCTTCGGGCACCGGCGCAACCGGCCGCCACATCATCCAGGGGGAAGGGTTGAGCCATGGGACGCACCTTTAAAGTCATCTTCGCAGGCACCCTGCTGGCGCTGCTCGCCGGCTGCGCCGAAACCCGCGACCTCGTCGGCGGCGGCATTCCCTTTCCGGAAGGCTACGCGCTGATGCCGGGCGACCGGGAGCGCTGGGCCGAGATGAACGATGACCAGCGCCGCCGCGCGCTCGCCTACATCTCCACCGGCTCCACCATCCAGAGCTCGATGGTGGCGGAATGACCCGCTGGGCCGCTCCCCTCCTGCTGCTGGCCCTCGCCGCCTGCGACGTCAACCCGGTCGACGTGGTCGCCCGCGAGGCCGCCAAGAGCGTGGTGCGCCCCATCGTGGTCGACAAGCTGCCTGGCGTTCCGCCCGATCTGGTGACCGAATGCCTGATCGACAACATGACAGCGGGCGAGATCTCGACCCTCGCGCAGGAAGCCGCCACCGGCATCTCGCCCCGCTCGACCGAAATCGTGGTGGCCGTCGCCCGCCGCCCGGAAGCCATAGAATGCGTGACGCGGGAAGGTCTCCCGCTGATCCTGAACGGATAGGAGCCCGACCCATGGTCCAACTCACCCTGCCCAAGAACTCCCGCATCACCACCGGCAAGACCTGGCCGAAGCCGGAAGGGGCAACCAACGTCCGCAAGTTCCAGATCTACCGCTACGATCCCGACAGCGGAAAGAACCCCTCGGTCGACACCTACTTCATCGACATGGACGCCTGCGGCCCGATGGTTCTGGACGCGCTCATCAAGATCAAGAACGAGATCGACCCGACGCTCACCTTCCGCCGCTCCTGCCGTG
>CAYVQK010000338.1:0-2375 GCA_964454145.1 uncultured Oceanicola sp.
CAAGGCGACGCCGCTCCTGTTCCTGCTCGGGGTGGAGGACATCGTCTACTGGGCGCGCGAGCTCGGCGGCTCCAAGACCGCGAAATTCACCGACTACCCGCATGGCGACTGGCGGATGTGGTATTTCCTGGCGCTGCTGGTCTTCTACCTCGGCTTCACCCGGGTCTCGGAGGTGGTGCTGCGGCGGCTGAACGCGAAGCTCTCGCACGGGCAGGCCACGGCGGCCGGGGAAGCACAGCGGAGGGCCGGGGCGTGAGCTGCTGGGAAACCCTGGGCGACTACGCCTTCCGCTCGCTCGGCTACGGCGAGCGGCTGCTGCCGCGATCGGATTTCACCCTCTGCCAGCAGGTGGTGCTGATCGGCTCGGGGCTGTTCTGGAACATCTACTTCGGCACCGTGGCGCTGGTGACGGGCTTTTTCCTCGCCATCGCGGTGGCGCTGGGCAAGGCCTCGGCCAACCCCTGGCTGAGGAAGCCGGCGGAGTGGTTCATCCTGGTCTTCCGGGGCACGCCCTTCTTCATCCAGTGCTTCTTCGCCTATTTCGCCTTCCTGTCGCTGAAGAGCCAATATGCCTTCTTCGATGCCTTCACCGCCGCCTGGCTGGGGGCGGTGATCGTGCTGTTCCTGAACACCTCGGCCTATTCGGGCGAGATTTTCTATGGCGCGCTGCGCTCGATCCCGAAGGGCGACATCGAGGCGGCGGATGCCTACGGGCTGCACGGGTGGAAGCGGTTCCGCCGGATCACCTTTCCGACCATGCTGCGGCTGGGCTGGCCGGCCTACACCAACGAGGCGATCTTTCTGTTCCACACCACGACGCTGGTGTTCTTCTCGGGTTTCCCGGCCCGGCAGCAGGCGGGGGATGCGCTCTATTATGCGTCCTACTTCGCCGACAAGACCTTCAACCCCTTCATCCCCTACCCGATCCTCGCCTGCTATTTCATCCTGCTCACCCTCTGCATCATCGGCATCTACAGCCTGGTCGGGCAGCGGCTGAACCGGCATCTGCCGCAGGAGCGGCGGGCGAAGTTCCGGTTCAGGCCGCAGTTGATCAGATGAGCGAGACGATACGGTTCGGCGCGGTCGACCTGAACGGTCAGGCGCGCGGCAAGCGGGTGCCGGCGAGCTATGCCGAGAAGCTGGAGAGCGGGCAGGCGCGGCTGCCCCTGAGCGTGCTCAACGTGGACCTCTGGGGCGAGGACATCGAGGACAGCCCTCTGGTGTTCAAGAGCGGCGACCGCGACGGCATCCTGCGGCCCTCGCCGCGCGGGCCGCTGGCGCTGCCCTGGATCGACCGGCCCTCGGCGCTCTGGCTGATGCGGATGCACCTGCAGAGCGGCGAGCCCTTCGAGGGCTGCCCGCAGCGGGCGCTGGGCCGGGTGCTGGAGCGCTATGCGGCGAAGGGCTGGCGGGTGGAGGCGGCCTTCGAGATGGAGTTTCACCTGCTCGACGACGAGGGCGGCACGCTGGCCTCGCCGATCAGCCCGCGCACCGGGCGGCGGGTGCGGCGGGCGGACGTGAACTCGCTGCTCGGGCTCGATGCCTTCGACGACTTCTTTACCGACCTCTACGACGGCTGCGAAGACATGGGCATTCCCGCCGAGGCGGCGATCTCGGAGGCGGGGGTGGGGCAGTTCGAGCTGTCGCTCACCCATGAGGAGGCGAGCCGCGCCGCCGAGAGCGCCTGGGCCTTCAAGCAGCTCGCCCGGGGGTTGGCGCGGCGACACGACATGGCGGCGAGCTTCATGGCCAAGCCCTTCGAGGATGACAGCGGCAACGGGCTGCATGTGCATTTCTCGGTGCTGGACGAGGAGGGGCGCAACGTGTTCGACGACGGCTCCGAGCAGGGCAATGACCTGCTAAGGAGCGCCGTGGCGGGATGCCTCAACGCCCTGCCCTCCTCCATGCTCGTCTTCGCGCCGCACGCCAACAGCTACGAGCGGCTGGTGCCGGGCGCACATGCGCCGGTGCAGGCGAGCTGGGCCTATGAGAACCGGACGGCGGCCATTCGGATTCCGGCGGGCCCCGGCAAGGCGCGGCGGATCGAGCACCGGGTGGCGGGGGGCGATGCGAACCCCTTCCTGCATCTCGCCGCGGTGCTCGGGGCGGCGCTGAACGGGATCGAGGCGGGGCTGGTGCCGCCGGAGCCGATCAAGGGCAACGCCTATGAGCAGGATCTGCCGGAGCTGCCGACCGATTGGGCGAGCGCGATCGACGCCTTCGACGAAAGCCCGGAGATTGCCGAAATCTTCCACCCGCGGCTGATCGACTGCTTCACCCGCACGAAGCGGCAGGAGCTGAAGCGCTGCGAAGGGATGGCGCGGGATGATCTGGTGCTGCTGTGCCTGGAGACGGTTTGAACCGGGCGCAAGCCG
>CAYVQK010000339.1:0-2360 GCA_964454145.1 uncultured Oceanicola sp.
CATCGCGTTCTCGAACTGGATGAAGATGCCGGTGATGATGTCCTGCACCAGTTTCTGGGCGCCGAAGCCGATGGCCAGGCCGAGGACACCGGCTGAGGCCAGCAGCGGCGCGATGTCGAGCCCGATCTCGGAGAGGACGAACATCAGCGTGATGATCACCAGGGCGATGGTGGCCGCGTTGCGGGCGAGCGTCAGCAGGGTCTTCTCGCGGGCGGTGGCGACCGAGCCGAACTCGGGGTTCAGCCGGTAGTCGACCCAGGACGACAGGGCGACCCAGATCAGGAAGGCCACCAGCAGCACGGCGGCCACCGAAAAGAGCGTGCTGGTGAGCCGCAGACCGATCTGGCTGGCCATCCAGGCGCGCAGGTCGATCAGCGAGATGGCGTTGAGCGCGAAGGCGACCACCAGAACGAAGATCACCAGCCGCAGCACGAAGAGCGCCTTGGGCACGAAGGTGTTGAGGCGGCGCTCTAGGAGCGGCAGGCGCTCTGTCACCGAGCCGGGAAGCTGGACGCCCCGCACCATCATCCGGGTGAGCACGCCCGAGAGGGTGATGCCGAGAAGCACGACCACCAGCACCTGGCCGGAGTTCAGCAGCGAGCGGAAGGCAGCGTCACCGGGCTGCACCAGCACGAGGACGAGCATGACGACGAGGTAGAGCAGCACGGGGTAGTGCCAGTTGCGGGCCAGGAGACCGAGCGCGCCGCGCCGGTGGGCGGGCTCCTCGGGCTCGGGCGTGCCGAGGGGGAACTCCTCGGGGGTGTCTGTCTCGGCGACGGGCAGGGGGGCGGGCGCGGCCGCGGGTGCCACCTGGGCCTCGGGTGCGGGCGCGTCGGTGGTGGCACCGCGCTCGAGCCAGTCGGCCACAGGGCGGCGGTTGCGCAGCACCAGCCAGATCGCCATGCCGACGACCACGAGGGCCACCAGCGCCGAGAGCGCACGGCCGGCGGCGAAGGAGACGTTGGTGTTGAGGATCGGCACCACGAGGAGCTGGCCGTAACCGACGAGGCTGACCATGATCGACAGGCGGCGGTTGAGATAGCGGGCCGCCTCGGTCGAGATCGGCAGCGGGCGCAGGTCTGCCGCGGTGGGCGAGAGCACCATGCGCAGGACGACCTTGACCATTTCCACCAGAAGGAAGGCGTTGAGATAGAGCGTCTGCCGGATGCCGATCTGGCCGAACTCGCCGAGCAGAAGCGTGGCGATGAGGTAGCCCGCGGCCCAGGCGACGATGACGATGAGTGCGTCGATCAGCGCGGAGGCGATGAAGAGCAGCGTGGTGCGGAGGGCGCCGCTCTCGCGGGCCCGGGCGCCCATGCGGCGGTAGACGCGCTTGCCCGCGCGGCGGAGCAGCAGGTAGACGGCGACGGTGGCGAGGATGATGAGGAAGAGCTGTTGCAGCGCCTCCCAGAGCACGCCGGCCTCGCCGCCGCTGAAGCCGTCGAAGACCTGCGGGATCCGGGTGACCTGGGTCCAGAGGTTCGACATGCGGGCGGCGATGCCCTCGGCCGCCTCCTGGGTGACCAGCGCGATGCGGCGGGAGAAGGAGAGGCTCTCGGGCGGGGGCGGCGCGTCGCCGGCGAGGGTTTCGACCAGCTCGTCGGCGGGCGTGGTGCCCTCGGCCCCCTGGGCGGCGCGGAGCTGTTCGATCAGGGCGGCGCGGCTGATGTCGTCTTCGATGACCTCGAGCAGCAGGTCGAGCTCGGAGCGGGGCGCGGCCTCCTCCGTGGTCTCCGCCGTCGCGGCCTCCTGCGCGGGGGCAGGGGCGGGGAGGGCGGCGCAAAGCGTGACGGCGAGAAAGGCGAGCAGGGCTGCGAAGCGGGAGATCGGGGCTGGCATCGTATCCTTGTCGTTGGCGACAGTGTTCGTTGGGGCAGCTCCGGGGCCGCGCGTTCCGGGGGAACCTAGCGCGGAGGGAGGGGAAGGCCAACCGGATGGCAGGCGCGCGCCGGTGCGGCACAGGAAAAGGCCGGGCGCGGGGCCCGGCCTTTGTGCAGCGCATTCATGTTGGGCAGATTGCCCAGCCTACTTGTTGGCGCGGTTCTCGATCAGGTCGTCGACCACGGAGGGGTCGGCCAGGGTGGAGGTGTCCCCGAGCGCGCCGTAGTCGTTCTCGGCGATCTTGCGCAGGATGCGGCGCATGATCTTGCCGGAGCGGGTCTTGGGCAGGCCGGGGGCCCACTGGATCAGGTCGGGCGAGGCGATCGGGCCGATCTCGGTGCGGACCCAGTTGCGCAGCTCCTTCTTCAGCTCCTCGGAGGGCTCCTCGCCGTTCATCAGGGTGACGTAGCAGTAGATGCCCTGACCCTTGATGTTGTGCGGGTAGCCCACCACGGCGGCCTCGGCGACCTTGGCATGGG
>CAYVQK010000340.1:0-2347 GCA_964454145.1 uncultured Oceanicola sp.
CAGGGCGAGATCACCTTCCCGCCGCCGCCGCCGAAGACCAAGGCGATCGCGGCGCAGAAGCCCAAGGAGAAGGCGCCCGAGCTGACGCCGGAAGAGAAGCGCGCGGCCGAGGTCGCAGCCTTCAAGGCGCAGACCAAACAGCAGGTCACCCTGCTGGGCGTGGGCGGCGTGCTGCTGCTGGCGGTGGGCCTCGTGGCGCCCGCGAGCTTCATGCAGCACTTCATCGTCTTCGTGCTGTCGGTCTTCGTGGGCTTCCAGGTGATCTGGAACGTCAGCCACTCGCTGCACACCCCGCTGATGGCCGTCACCAACGCGATCTCGTCGATCATCATCCTCGGCGCGCTGATGCAGATCGGCTCGGGCTCGTGGCTGGTGATCATCCTCGCCGCGCTGTCGGTGTTCATGGCGGGAATCAACATCTTCGGCGGCTTCATGGTGACGCGGCGCATGCTCGCCATGTTCCAGAAGTCGTAAGGAGGGGAAAGAACCATGGAATTCGGATTCACCACCGCGGCCTATGTGGTCGCAGCGGTCCTCTTCATCCTCTCGCTCGGCGGCCTCTCGGGGCAGGAAAGCGCCAAGCGGGCGGTGTGGTACGGCATCGTCGGCATGGCGCTGGCGGTGTTCGCGACGCTCATCGGCCCGGGCTCGGGCCTGTGGCTGCTGTCGATCATCCTGATCGCGGCAGGCGGCATCATCGGCATGTACGTGGCCAAGAAGGTCGAGATGACCGAGATGCCGCAGCTGGTCGCGGCGATGCACTCGCTCGTCGGCCTCGCGGCGGTCTTCGTGGGCTACAACGCGCATTTCACCATGAAGGCGGTGACGAGCGGTCGTGAGCCGCACGGCACCTTCGCCGAGCTCGTCGCCCACAAGACCTCGGTCGAGCTGTCGATCCTGTCGGTCGAGCTGTTCCTCGGCGTCTTCATCGGGGCGGTGACCTTCACCGGCTCGGTGATCGCCTACGGCAAGCTCGCGGGCAAGGTGACCTCGAAGGCCGAGAAGCTGCCGGGCGGGCACATCCTGAACGCAAGCGCCGCGGCAATCTCGGTGCTGGCGCTGTTCTGGTACATGGGCACCGGCGGCTTCTTCCCGCTGTTCCTGATGACGGTCTGCGCGCTGTTCATCGGCTACCACCTGATCATGGGCATCGGCGGCGCCGACATGCCGGTGGTGGTGTCGATGCTGAACAGCTACTCGGGCTGGGCGGCGGCGGCCATCGGCTTCAGCCTCGGCAACGACCTGCTGATCGTGGTCGGCGCGCTGGTGGGCTCCTCCGGTGCGATCCTGTCCTACATCATGTGCAAGGCCATGAACCGGTCCTTCGTCTCGGTGATCCTCGGCGGCTTCGGCAGCACGGGTGGCCCGGCGATGGAGGTCGAGGGCGAGCAGATCGCCATCGACGCCGACGGCGTGGCCGGTGCGCTCGAGGATGCGGACAGCATCATCATCGTGCCGGGCTACGGCATGGCGGTGGCGCAGGCGCAGCAGAACGTGGCCGAGCTGACCCGGCGCCTGCGGGCCAAGGGCAAGGAGGTGCGTTTCGCGATCCACCCCGTGGCAGGCCGTCTGCCGGGGCACATGAACGTGCTGCTGGCCGAGGCCAAGGTGCCCTACGACATCGTGCTCGAGATGGACGAGATCAACGAGGACTTCCCGGAAACGGACGTGGTCATCGTGATCGGCTCGAACGACATCGTGAACCCCGCCGCACAGGAGGACCCGAACTCGCCGATCGCGGGGATGCCGGTTCTCGAGGTGTGGAAGGCCAAGCAGGTCTTCGTCTCGAAGCGCGGCCAGGGCACGGGCTACTCGGGCATCGAGAACCCGCTGTTCTACAAGGACAACACCCGCATGTTCTACGGCGACGCCAAAGCCTCCGTGGGCGAGCTGCTCAACCGCATCAGCTGAGCGGACGCAGGGAATTGGACGGGCCCCGGGGCCCGTCCGCAGGGCGCGACACCGATGGGTGCCGCGCCGGATTGTTCATTGTTGCAAGGTGCGGCGAAAACTGAGTTTCCAAAGCGTCCCAGAAGCCAGGGTCATTCAGCGTGGTGACAATTTTCAGGGCGTAGCGTAGCGACTGTTGGAAGGACGCTCGAATGGCGTGCCGGTTCGGTGAGCTGCAGCCCGCATTGTTGTATCCAGCCCTTTTTCATTCGGTTGGAGAATGAATTCTCATGACGGATTGAGTGATCGAATTCTCGCGCACTTCTAGACCCCATGATCGCGTTGCAAGGTGATTAGGTCGGCGGTCTCTCCCGCGGCATTCTGAATGCGAGGGTTGCTCCAGATGACCCGGTGCCGAGCCTCAGGAATGGGGGAGAGACCAGATGCAGGATAGCAC
>CAYVQK010000341.1:0-2343 GCA_964454145.1 uncultured Oceanicola sp.
GAGCTGACCTCGCGCAGGACCGGCGAGAGCGAGGAGCTTTCGCCGGAGGCTGCTGTGCAGAAGCTGGCGGCGCTCTACGAGGGGCACCTCTAGGTGATCCCGCCCGCCGGCCTTGCCGAGCATCTGGCCCTGCTGAAGGGCCGGCTGCTGCGGGAGGGCGGGCTGGGCGAGCTTCGGGCGTGGCTCGACGGCTGGGACAGCCAGCGGCTCCATGGCGGGCCGCGGGGTGAGGATGCGGCCTTTTTCAACAATTTCCAGCGCTTCCTGCGGGAGCGATACCCGGAGGCGGGGCTGAGCCCCTGGCCGGTGGCGCTTGTCGAGATCGCGGGCGACGACCGGGCAGCGGTGGCGCTGTTCTTCGAGCTCTTCGAGGATTTCGAGGAGGGCAAGGCGGCGCGGGCGCGCCTGGTGCAGAAAGGCAGGCACGGGCCGGCGCAGAACCGGGCTGGGCGGCCGGAGCCGAAACCCAACCCGATGCCGCCGGGTGCCGACCCGTTCGCCCCTGCGCCGGAGCGCGCGCTGGCGGAGCTGATCGACGCCTTCGCAAGTGGCAAGCTCGAGCGGCCGGGCGACGGGACGCTGGCGGCGCTGAAGGTCTGGCTCGAGGGCTGGGCCGGGGAGGACCGGCGCAGGCGGGCGGCGATTGCGGAGCTGGCGGGCTTCATGCGCGCGCTGGGCGGGCAGGGGGCGCAGAAGGACTGGACGCTGCTGATGGTGCCGCTGACCGGGCCGGTGGAAGACCGCTACGTGGCGCTTGCGGGGGTGTCGCGGAGGCTGGAGCGCCGGCGGCGCGAGGTGGCCGACAAGTTCAGCCCGGTGCTGGGGGCGCCGGTGATCCCCGACGAGCCAGAGCCAGGGTTTCCGGCGCCGCCCGCGCTGAAGAGTGGCACGCCGCTGGTGGAGTGCTTCGAGACATGGGCCACCACGCCCGCCACGCGGCCCTGCGACGGCGACATGGGGCGGCTCAGGGGCTGGCTGCTGCGCTGGGTGGAGGCCAATCAGCCCCAGGGCGAGGATGCCGCCGTGGCGCGCGACCTGCACCCCTGGCTGGGCTTCCAGGCGAAGCTCGCGCACACCCCGCGCTGGGAGGCGCGGCTGGCGGTGCTGGCACGGCCGGAGGAAGACCTGTGGTCGGTTCTGGCCCGTGCCGTGGCGGCGCTGGCGCACCGCTACCACCAGGTGACGACCCGCCAGAACCCCGAGTTCACCGATCCGGTGATCCCCGAGACCGACGCACAGCGGAAGGGCTGCGTGGACCTGCGGCAGGAGGCCTTTCACGAATGGGCGAGGATGCCTGACCCGGGCGACCGTTAGCGCTTGACCCCACCCCACCCCATGCGCATTTTGCGCCGCAAACCGAGCAGGAGGCCCCGGCGTGGCCAATAAAGCAGGCAAGACTGCCCCGTTCTCGAAATACGAGTGGATGATCGCCTGGCGCTACCTGCGCTCGCAGCGGTCGGACGGGGGCGTGAGCATTCTGAGCTGGATCGCGCTGGGGGGGATCACCCTCTCGGTCTTCGCGCTGATCGTGGTGATGGCGGTGCGCTCGGGCTTCCGGACGGATTTCGTGGACACGATCATCGGGGCCAACGCCCATACGTCGGTGCGCTCGGCCGTCTACGTGGACGAGAACGGCGCGACCAGCCGGCAGATCACCGATTACGACGCCGTGGCGGATCGGCTGGAGCGGGTGGTGGGCGTGCTCTCTGTCGCGCCGCTGGTGAAGGGGCAGGTGCTGGCCAACCTGCGTGCCGCCAACGCGGGCGTCGAGGTCTATGGCATTCGCGCCGAAGATCTCATGCGGCTGCCGCGCATCGCCGCGCCGGAGCAGAGCGAGGGTGACATCAGCCGTTTCAACGAGGGCATCGCCATCGGCTGGGGCGTGGCGCAGGAGCTGGGCGCGGTGGTGGGCGACCGGATCCGGATCATCAACCCCACGGGCACACGCTCTCCCATGGGCGTAACGCCGCGGGTGAACGCCTACGAGGTGGTCTACATCTTCCAGGCCGGGCGGTGGGACATCGACCGCACGCGGGTCTACCTGCCCTTTGCGGAGGCGCAGAGCTTCTTCAACTTCGACGGCGCGGCGAGCGAGATCGAGGTGCTGGTGGACGACCCGGAGGCGATCGAGGAATGGACCGCACCGCTGCTGGAGGCCGCGGGCGACAGGATGGTGCTGTGGAGCTGGAAGGACGCCTGGGGCAACTTCCTCCGGGCGCTGGTGATCGAGGACATCATGATGATCATCATCATGTCGATCCTGGTGCTGATCGCGGCGCTTAACATCATCTCGGGCCTGATCATGCTGGTGAAGAACAAGGGCCGCGACATCGGCATCCTGCG
>CAYVQK010000342.1:0-2342 GCA_964454145.1 uncultured Oceanicola sp.
CCGACGAACTGGGCGTAGGTGCCCGCGGCGCGTGCGATCTGGCCACCCTTGCCGGGCTTCAGCTCGATGTTGTGAATGATGGTGCCGATGGGCATGCCGGTGAACTGCATCGCGTTGCCCGGCTTCACGTCGGCCTTGGCCGAGGAAACCACCGAGTCACCAACGGCGAGGCGCTGGGGGGCAAGGATGTAGGCCTGCTCGCCGTCCTCGTAGCGGATGAGGGCGATGAAGGCGGTGCGGTTGGGATCGTATTCGATCCGCTCGACGGTCGCCGTGACGTCCATCTTGGTCCGCTTGAAATCGACGATGCGATAGAGACGCTTCGCGCCACCGCCGCGGCGGCGGGCAGTGATCCGTCCGGTGTTGTTCCGGCCGCCCTTCTTGGTCAGACCCTCGGTGAGGGCCTTCACAGGACGTCCTTTCCACAGCTCCGAACGGTCGATCAGCACCAGCCCACGCTGGCCCGGCGTCGTCGGCTTATACGACTTGAGTGCCATGTTTACTGTCTTCCGTTTGTGTGCGGACCTTGGGCGAAGATGCCCGCGGCCCGGATGTTGAAGGCCCCCGTAGGTGCCCAGGTAGGTTGCTCTTGCGAACAAAAGCGAAGCCCCGGACGAATCCGGGGCTCTCGCGGATGCCGTCGTTTACGCAAGGTGCCCAGCCCGGTCAAGCCTCGTGGCGCGGATTCCCCTGCAAAATCTGCTTTTCCGCCCCTCTGCGCCCGTGTGGGGCGCCGCCCGATGGCCGCAGCCCCGCCCTGCCCCGCAATTTCCGGCCAGCGGCCATAATCTCGCCCGTCTCTGCCATCACACCTTTCCGCCGGGGAAGATGACGGGCAGAAGGACCGACGGATGACGATTTGCACCATCAGCGACGCGAAGACATCGCAGTTCATCGTCAGCATGCGCTTTTCCGGCCTGCTGCCGCGGATCCGGATGTCGCGCCTGATGGACAGCCTCGAAGCCGCGCTGCCTGCCCTGCACGCGGGGCTCGATGCCGGCGATCACTACTTCTACGCCCTCGACCCCACCGGCGGCGCCTGGCAGGACGACACCGGCCGCTTCGACCCCTGGACCAACGCCCACAGCCGCGCCACCTGGAAGAAGCTCGCCCGCTGCCGTGCGGTCTACCCCCGGCTCGAGGCCTGGCTGACGGAGGTGGAGCACCTCATGGCCTTCTCGCTCTTCGACGGCATGTTCGAGAGCGAGGGCTGCGCCTTTGCCGAGCCGCTGATCTCCACCCTCGCCCTCGGCGACCTGCGCTTCGTGCCCCACTACACGCGCTTCCTGCGCCAGTGGGAGATGGCCCGCGAGGTGCACCAGCGCGAGACGATCACCGCCATTGTCCGCCGCCACGGCGTGACCCCCGAAACCGAGGAGCTGCTCTTCACCCGCGTCGTCCACGCGCCGGGCACCACCGGCGAGGCCCAGGTGATGGACCTGCTCGATGTGTTGAACCGGCACTACGGCGATTTCGAAGGCTCCGCCCTCTTCCGCCGGATCTTCGACGCCCTCAACCCGCCCGAGCCCGCCGCGGAGCCGGTGCTGCCCGAGGCCGCCTGAGGGCACAGCAGCCCGCCAGACGCCAAAAGGCCCCGCACAGGGCGGGGCCTCTCGAAATTCTGCAGGGTGGGCAATCTGCCCACGACCCCGATCAGAGACCGGTCGACACGTCGATCGTGTTGCCCTCTTCGAGGGTCACGTAGGCCTTCTTGACGTCCTTGCGCTTTCCGCGGATGCCGCGGAACCGCTTGGTCTTGCCCTTGGTGATGGTCGTGTTCACGGCCTTCACCTTCACACCGAAGAGGCTTTCGACGGCCTCCTTGATCTGGGGCTTGTTGGCGTCGATGGCGACCTCGAAGACCACGCCGTTCGACTCGGAGGCCATGGTGGCCTTCTCGGTGATGACGGGCTTCACGATCACGTCGTAATGTTCTGCCTTGGCGCTCATTTCAGACGGGCCTCCAGGGCTTCGACACCGGCCTTGGTGAGGACCAGGGTGTCACGCTTCAGGATGTCGTAGACGTTGGCGCCCATCGAGGGGAGCACGTCCACGCCGGTGAGGTTGGCGGCGGCCTTGATGAAGTTCTCGTTCAGCTCGGCGCCATCGATGATGAGCACCTTCTTCCAGCCGAGTTCCTTCACCTGCTTGGCGAGCAGCGAGGTCTTGGCTTCGGCCATCACGGCGTCTTCCAGGATCACCAGCTTGCCTTCGGCAGCCTTGGCCGACAGCGCGTGCTTCAGGCCGAGGGCGCGGATCTTCTTGGGAAGATCGTGGCCGTGGCTGCGCGGGGTCGGGCCCTTGTAGATGCCGCCCTTGCGGAAGATCGGCGCGTTGCGGTC
>CAYVQK010000343.1:0-2314 GCA_964454145.1 uncultured Oceanicola sp.
ATCGCCGGCGGCACCATCTCGGCGGCGCTGAAGATGCTGCGTGACACGCCCGCCGTGGTGGTGGGCTTCGGCGGCTACCCCTCGATCCCGGCGCTGGCGGCGGCGACGCTCCTGAAGCGCCCGCGCGCGATCCACGAGCAGAACGGCGTGCTGGGCCGGGTGAACGAGATCTTCGCCAGGCGCGTTCACGCCATCGCCTGCGGCACCTGGCCCACAAAGCTGCCCGAGGGCACCGAGGGGCATGACATCGGCAACCCGGTGCGCGCGGCGATCCTCGACCGGGCCGGGGCGGCCTATATCCCGCCGGGCGATTACCCGATGTCGGTGCTGGTGATGGGCGGCTCCCAGGGCGCGCGCATCCTCTCCGACGTGGTGCCCGCCGCCATCGCCGCGCTGCCCGAGCACCATCGCCGCCACATCCGGGTCTCCCACCAGGCGCGGCCGGAAGACGAGGCGCGGGTGGCCGAGTTCTACGCCAACGCGGGTATCGACGCCGTGGTGCAGCCCTTTTTCTCCGACGTGCCCGAGCGCATGGCGGAGGCGCAGCTTGTCATCAGCCGCGCCGGGGCTTCCTCGGTGGCCGATCTCAGCGTGATCGGGCGCCCGGCCATCCTGATCCCCTTCGCCGCCGCGACCGGCGATCACCAGACCGCCAACGCGCGCGGGCTGGTTGACGCGGGGGCGGCGATCCTGATCCCCGAGAAACGGCTTGACCCGGAGAGCCTCGCAGAGCAAATCCGGACCATTCTCGACAGCCCCCAAGGGGCCATCCAGATGTCGCTCGCGGCGCTGCGCAGCGGCAAGCCCGACGCCACCGAACGGCTGGTGGCGCTGGTGGAGGGGCTGGCGGAGCAAGGCATGGCGAAACCGACCGGGGACAACCCCGGCGAGCAGGAATGAGGCAGTGACATGGACGGAAGCAATATCATGCAGGGCGTGACGAAACTCCCCACCCAGCTGGGCGCGATCCACTTCGTCGGCATCGGCGGGATCGGCATGTCGGGCATCGCCGAGGTGCTGCTGAACTTCGGCTACCAGGTGCAGGGCTCCGACCTGAAGAAGAGCAAGATCACCGACCGGCTGGAGAAGCTGGGCGCGAAGGTGTTCGAGGGGCAGGCCGCCGAGAACCTCGAGAGCGCCGAGGTCATCGTGATCTCCTCGGCCATCAAGCGCGGCAACCCCGAGCTGGACGCCGCCCGCGCCAAGGGCCTCCCGGTCGTCCGCCGCGCCGAGATGCTGGCCGAGCTGATGCGGCTGAAGTCCAACATCGCGGTGGCCGGAACCCACGGCAAGACGACCACCACCACGCTGGTGGCCGAGCTGCTTGAGAAGGGCGGGATCGACCCCACCGTGATCAACGGCGGCATCATCCACGCCTACGGCTCGAACGCCCGGATGGGGCAGGGCGAGTGGATGGTGGTGGAGGCCGACGAGAGCGACGGCACCTTCAACCGCCTGCCCGCGACCATCGCCATCGTCACCAACATCGACCCCGAGCACATGGAGCACTGGGGCTCGATCGAGAACTTGCGGCAGGGCTTCCTCGACTTCGTGTCGAACATCCCGTTCTACGGCCTCGCCGTCTGCTGCACCGACCATCCCGAGGTGCAGGCACTGGTGGGCAAGGTGACCGACCGGCGCGTCGTGACCTACGGCTTCAACGCCCAGGCCGATGTGCGCGCGGTGAACCTGACCTACAAGAAGGGCGTCGCCCATTTCGACATCCGCCTCCAGCAGGAGGACATGGTGATCGAGGGCTGCACCCTGCCGATGCCGGGCGACCACAACGTGTCGAACGCGCTGTCTGCCGTGGCCGTGGCCCGGCACCTCGGCATGAAGGCCGAGGAGATCAAGGCGGCGCTCGCTGGCTTCGGCGGGGTGAACCGCCGCTTCACCCGGGTGGGCGAGGTGAACGGCGTGACCATCATCGACGACTACGGCCACCACCCGGTGGAGATCGCCGCGGTGCTGAAGGCCGCGCGCCAGGCGACCGAGGGCCGGGTGATCGCCGTCCACCAGCCTCACCGCTACTCGCGGCTGTCGAACCTCTTCGACGACTTCTGTTCCTGCTTCAACGAGGCCGACGTGGTCGCCATCGCCGAGGTCTACGCCGCGGGTGAAGATCCGATCCCGGGCGCCTCGCGCGATGACCTCGTGGCCGGGCTCATCGCCCACGGCCACCGCCACGCCCGGGCGATCCTGAGCGAGGACGACCTGGTGCGGCTGGTCCGCGAGCAGGCCCGTCCGGGCGACATGGTTGTCTGCCTCGGCGCCGGTACCATCTCGGCCTGGGCGAACAATCTGCCGGAGAGGT
>CAYVQK010000344.1:0-673 GCA_964454145.1 uncultured Oceanicola sp.
GCCCCGACCACTGGCAGTGGCACATGTACGACACCGTCAAGGGCTCCGACTGGCTGGGCGACACCGACGCGATGGAATACCTCGCCCGCGAGGCGCCCAAGGCGGTCTACGAGCTGGAGCACTACGGCGTGCCGTTCTCGCGCACCGAGGAAGGCAAGATCTACCAGCGCCCCTTCGGCGGCCACACCACCGAGTTCGGCGAGGGCCCGCCGGTGCAGCGCACCTGCGCCGCCGCCGACCGCACCGGCCACGCGATCCTGCACACGCTTTACGGCCAGAGCCTGAAGCACAACGCCGAGTTCTACATCGAATATTTCGCCATCGACCTGATCATGGGCGACGACGGCGCCTGCCAGGGCGTGGTCTGCTGGAAGCTCGATGACGGCACCATCCACGTCTTCCGCGCCAAGATGGTGGTGCTGGCCACCGGCGGCTACGGCCGCGCCTACTTCTCCGCCACCTCCGCCCACACCTGCACCGGCGACGGCGGCGGCATGGCGGCCCGCGCGGGACTGCCGCTGCAGGACATGGAGTTCGTCCAGTTCCACCCCACCGGCATCTACGGCTCGGGCTGCCTCATCACCGAGGGCGCGCGCGGCGAGGGCGGCTATCTCACCAACTCCGAGGGCGAGCGGTTCATGGAGCGCTACGCGCCCCAGTACAAGGACCTCGC
>CAYVQK010000344.1:683-2302 GCA_964454145.1 uncultured Oceanicola sp.
ATGGAAATCCGCGAGGGCAGGGGGGTCGGCAAGGAAAAGGATCACATCTTCCTCCACCTCAACCACCTGCCGCCCGAAACCCTGGCCGAGCGCCTGCCCGGCATCTCCGAGAGCGCCCGCATCTTCGCCGGGGTCGACCTCACCAAGGAGCCCATCCCGGTCATCCCGACCGTGCACTACAACATGGGCGGCATCCCCACCAACTACTGGGGCGAGGTGCTGAAGCCCACCGCCGACAACCCCGACGCCATCGCGCCCGGCCTCATGGCCGTGGGCGAGGCCGGATGCGCCTCGGTCCATGGCGCCAACCGCCTCGGCTCCAACTCGCTGATCGACCTCGTGGTCTTTGGCCGCGCCGCCGCCATCCGCGCCAGCGAGGTGGTGGACCCGGCCTCGGCCAACCCCGACCTGAACACGGCTTCGGTGGAGGCGGCGCTCGACCGCTTCGATAAGCTCCGCCACGCCTCGGGCTCCATCCCCACCGCCGAGCTGCGCGACGAGATGCAGCGCACCATGCAGGCCGACGCCGCGGTGTTCCGCACCGACAAGACGCTGGCCGAAGGCGTCGAAAAGATGAAGGCCGTCGCTGCCAAGATGGACGACGTGAAGGTCACCGACCGCTCGCTCATCTGGAACTCCGACCTGATGGAAACCCTCGAGCTGACCAACCTCATGCCCAACGCGCTCGCCACCATCGTCGGCGCCGAGGCCCGCAAGGAAAGCCGCGGCGCCCACGCCCACGAGGACTACCCCGACCGCGACGACACCGAATGGCGCAAGCACAGCCTCGCCACCGTCGACGGCACCGAGGTGACCCTCACCTACCGCCCCGTGCACCTCGATCCGCTGACCACGGCAGACGAAGGCGGCATCGACCTGAAGAAGATCGCGCCCAAGGCGCGGGTGTACTGAGGCGCGGGTGTCGCTCCTGTCCCGCCTCCTCGGGCGCAAACGCCCGTTCAGCTCCTCCGGCGCTTACTGGAAAGATCGCTACGCCCGCGGCCGCACCTCCGGCCCGGGCAGCTACGGGCGGCTTGCGGCCTACAAGGCCGAGGTGATCAACGGGCTGGTGGCGGAAAAGGGGATCAAATCAGTCATCGAATTCGGTTCCGGCGATGGCAACCAGGCGGCGATGTTCGACGTCCCCGGCTACACCGGCGTCGACGTGGTGCCACAGGTCGTCGAGGCGGCCCGAAAACGGTTTGTCGACCGCCCCGGCTGGAGCTTCCGCACCACCACCGAGGATGCCGCGATCGCCGATGCACATGATCTCTCGATGTCGCTCGACGTGATCTACCATCTGGTCGAGGACGAGGTTTACGAGCCCTACATGCGCCGCCTCTGCGACGCTGGGCGCCGCTTCGTGCTGATCTATGCCACCGACCGCGACCGTCCCCGCCCCGAGGCCCATGTGCGCGACCGCAGGTATTCTGACTGGATCGCTGCCCAGGCGCCGGAACTGGTCGAGGAGAAGGTCTGGGAACACCCCTACAAGGCCGACGATGCGGTGCTGAACGCCCGCGACCGCACCACCGCATTCTTCCGGCTCTACCGGCGCGAGGTCGCGGCATGATCACCGCCAACCTCGCCACATACCCGCCGCGCGAGAGCAACCTCGC
>CAYVQK010000345.1:0-2297 GCA_964454145.1 uncultured Oceanicola sp.
AAATATCAACCGGCGGATTCTCCGTAAGGCCGGAGGGAAGTCGGGTCTCAGGTCATGATGAAGGCTGAACTGGCGACACTCAACCGTGACGAACAGGTTGAGAGTAAAGCACGTGATCTTGTCCCGGCAGCCGCGTTTGGCCGAGAAATCGGGCTTCGAGGAAAAGATTCATTCCTGAGCTTTGTCTCTGATGGACACTCACCCTCACAAAAGGCGCCGCATCCTGTGACCGGTCAGGTCTTCTACTACCTGTCCCTTGAGGACTTCGCTGCCTTTCGAAGCAGTTTCGTTACGCCATCAATGATGACGACCGAAACAGGAGCGCACAGGAATACGGTCGTCTCGGCCCTGACGTCTCATCGCATAGAGCGCTTCACGCCTGGCGGAAAAGACTATGGGCCAATCTACTTGCGTAAAGCTGCTCAGCCTGTACTGGCGGCCTTGAGAAGGTAATTTCTAAATATTTATCAATATCTTGGTGTAATTTTTCGCCTTGGCCCAAGCTTCTATTTGCCCCGAGCATCGAGATTTTGCGCATGCTTCTGATTTCCTTTGCGCATGCTTCCCCTTTTTCTGGCTGCTGTGACGTGGCGATCCCGCGAGGACTCGAACCCCGAACCTGCTGATTAGAAGTCAGCTGCTCTATCCAGTTGAGCTACGGGACCGCTGCGAGCGGGATAGCCCGGAGGCGCGGGGCGGTCAACGCGGGTGGGGGTGTCATGGAAGTTTCACGTGGCTTCTGCATCTATTTCGGATATTCGTGAAATATGGAAGCGCTGATTCCCGACCGCCTCACCACCCTTGGCCACCCGCAGCGGCTGGCGCTGTTCCGGCTGCTCATGCGTCGCTATCCCGACAGCCTGTCCGCGGGCGAGATCGCCGGGACGCTGGGGCTGAAGCCGAGCACGCTGAGCGCCTATCTCTCGGCACTGCAGGGGGTCGGCCTGATCACCCAGACGCGCGCGGGCACCTCGCTGCTCTACGCCATCGACATGGCGGGCGTGCGGCAGACCCTCGACTACCTGATGCGCGACTGCTGCCGGGGCCGCCCCGACCTCTGCACCACCTTCCCAGACCTCCTGACCGAAGGATCCGTTCCGATGTCTGACCGCAAGTACAACGTGCTGTTCATCTGCACCGGCAACTCCGCCCGGTCGATCTTTGCAGAAACCTTGCTGCGCGACATGGCGGGTGACCGCTTCACCGCCTTTTCCGCCGGCACGCGGCCCAGCTCCGAGCTGAATCCCTTCGCGGTGCGGCTTCTGGAGGAGAAGGGGCATGACGTGTCGCCGCTCCGGGCCAAGAACCTCAGCGAATTCACCGGCCCCGACGCGCCGCATCTCGATTTCGTCTTCACCGTCTGCAACCAGGCCGCCAACGAGGAATGCCCGGCCTGGGAGGGGCAGCCGATCAGCGGGCATTGGGGCATGGAAGACCCGGTGAAGGCGGAGGGCACCGGTGCGCAGAAGGCCCTGGCCTTCCAGCAGGCGTACGGTGCGCTGAAGCACCGGATCGGCGCCTTCACCGCCCTGCCCCTCGCCACGCTCGACCGGATCGCCCTGCAGAGCGCCGTGGACGAGATCGGCCGACGCACATCGGAGACCCCTGCATGACCACCTACGCGCTGAACGGCCTTGGCCGGATCGGAAAGCTCGCGCTGAAGCCGCTTCTGGAGCGCGGCGCGAAGATTGCCTGGATCAACGACGCCGTGGGCGACCCCGCGATGCATGCACACCTGCTGGAGTTCGACTCCGTGCACGGCCGCTGGGACGCGGCCTTCTCGGCGGATGCGGAGAGCGTGACGATCGACGGTGTCCGGCTGCCCTTCATCTGGACGCGGGAGATTTCCGCCCTGCCGCTGGAGGGGGTGGACGTGGTGATCGACTGCACCGGGTATTTCAAGAACGAGGCGAGGATCGCGCCCTATTTCGCCGCCGGGGTGAAGAAGGTCGTGGTCTCGGCCCCGGTGAAGGACGGGCCCACGGCGAACATCGTGAAGGGCATCAACGACGCGGCCTATGACCCGGCGGTGCATTCCATCGTCACCGCCGCCTCCTGCACCACCAACTGCCTCGCCCCGGTGGTGAAGGTGATCCACGAAGGCCTCGGCATCCGCCACGGCTCGATCACCACGATCCACGACGTGACCAACACCCAGACCATCGTGGACCGGCCGGCGAAAGACCTGCGCCGAGCGCGGTCGGCGCTCAACTCGCTGATCCCGACGACGACGGGCTCCGCTACGGCGATCACGCTGATCTATCCCGAATTGAAAGGCCGTCTGAACGGCCATGCGG
>CAYVQK010000346.1:0-2284 GCA_964454145.1 uncultured Oceanicola sp.
CATGATCAGCAGTTCCATCAGGTTGTCGTTCGCCGGGATCGACGTCGACTGGACGACGAAGACATCTTCGCCGCGCACGTTCTCGTAGACCTCGACGAAGATCTCCTGGTCGTTGAACCGTTCGACCCGGGCATCCACCAGCCCCACGGTCATGCCGCGGTGCATCGACATGCGCCGGCAGATCGCCTTGGCAAGGGGCAGGTTGGCATTGCCCGACATCAGTTTGGGTTCGGTGGGATTGGGCATCGCGTGTCCCCTCGCGCATGGCAGAATCGAAACGTTGACACCCCATAGCACCGGCCTACCGTCAGGGCCAGAAAGCCGCGCGCAGGGAGGTGCAAATGCCGCATATCGATTACTTTTTCTCCACGATCTCACCCTTCACCTACCTCGCGGGCACGCGGCTGGAGGAGATCGCCAAGGCGGCGGGCGCGACCATCGCCTACAAGCCGGTGGACATCATGGCGCTCTTCGCCCGCACCGGGGGCACCCCGCCGGGCGAGCGGCACCCCAACCGCATGGCCTACCGGATGCAGGAGCTGAAGCGGGCGGCGGCCAAGACCGGCCTGCCGATGAACTTCCAGCCGGCGCATTTCCCCACCAACCCCGCGCCCTCGAGCTATGCGCTGATCGCGGCCCAGGCCGAGGGCGGTGGCGACGTGGGGGCCCTGGCCCACGGCCTTCTGCGCGCCTGCTGGGCCGAGGAGAAGGACATTTCGCAGGACGAGGTGATCAAGGCCTGCCTCGAGGCCGCGGGCTTCGACCCGGGCCTTGCCGACCGCGGGCTGCTGGCCGGGGCCGAGACCTACGGCCGCAACCTCGACGAGGCGGTGGAGAAGGGCGCCTTCGGTTCGCCCTTCTACATCACCGACGACGATGCCCGATTCTGGGGCCATGACCGGCTCGACGACCTTGCCGCGCATCTGAAGGTCTGACACCCGGCTTGACCGGCTCGCCGCAACGCGGCATCAGGGGGTGACCGCGGCGGCCACGGGCCCTGCGGATGCCAATTACGGCCGGTGGCCATGAAGCCCAAGATACTGACGACGCTCAAGGATTATGACCGCGCGACCCTGCTGGCCGATGTGCTGGCGGGCGTCACCGTGGCCATGGTCGCCCTGCCGCTCTCGCTCGCGATCGCCATCGCCTCGGGCGCCGATCCGGCCAAGGGGCTGGTGACGGCGATCGTCGCGGGCTTCCTCATCTCGGCGCTCGGCGGCAGCCGGGTGCAGATCGGCGGGCCCACGGGCGCCTTCATCGTCGTCGTCTTCGGAGTGATCGCCGAGCACGGCTACGACGGGCTGGTGCTGGCCACGCTCATGGCCGGGCTGATCCTCGTCGCCGCCGCGCTGCTGAAGGCGGGGCGGCTCATTTCGCTGGTGCCCGAGCCGGTGATCAACGGCTTCACCATCGGCATCGCGGTGATCATCGCCACCAGCCAGCTGGCCGACCTGATGGGCCTCCGGGTGGCGGAGATGCCGGCCGAGTTCTTCGCCAAGATCGAGGCGCTCTGGGCCGCGCGCGGCAGCCTCAACGGTGCGGCGCTGGGCATCGGGCTGGCGACGGGCGTGCTCATCATCGCCCTGCGCCGCGCCTTTCCGCGTTTTCCCGGCCTCATCGTCGCCGTCGCGCTCACCTCTGCCGCGGTGGCGCTTGCGGGGCTGGAGGTGGACACCATCGCCAGCCGCTTCGGCGCCCTGCCCCGCGCCCTGCCCGCCCCCGCCCTGCCCGAGATCAGCGCCGCCCGGCTGGCCGCACTCTTGCCCTCGGCCTTCGTCATCGCCTTCCTCGCCGGGGTCGAGTCGCTGCTCTCGGCCATGGTCGCCGACCGGATGATCGCGGGCGCGCACCGCCCCAATGCCGAGCTGATGGCCCAGGGCGCGGCCAACATCGGCTCGGCGCTCTTCGCGGGCCTGCCCGCCACCGGCGCCATCGCCCGCACCGCCACAAACGTGCGTGCGGGGGGCAAGACACCGGTCGCCGGCATCGTCCACGCGCTGACCATCCTCGTGGTGATGCTCGTGGCCGCCCCGCTCGCGGGGTTCATGGCGATGCCCGCGCTGGCCGCGCTGCTGATCCTCACCGCCTGGAACATGAGCGAACCCCACCGCTGGGCGGGCTACCTGAAGGAGCGCCGCTCCGACCTCTTCCTGCTCGCCCTCACGCTGGTTCTGACGGTCGTCTCCGACCTCACCGTGGCCATCGCAGTCGGCGTCGCCCTCGGCCTCGCCCTCCGCCTGCACCGCCGCAACGTGCCGCCGTCGGATTGGCAGCCGCCCGAGCG
>CAYVQK010000347.1:0-2261 GCA_964454145.1 uncultured Oceanicola sp.
TCGGAAGTCTCCCACAAGCGCCGTCTCTCGGCGCTTGGACCGGGCGGCCTGACCCGCGAGCGTGCCGGCTTCGAGGTGCGCGACGTGCATCCGACGCACTACGGCCGGATGTGCCCGATCGAGACGCCGGAAGGCCCGAACATCGGCCTCATCAACAACCTCGCCAGCTTCGCGCGGGTCAACAAGTACGGCTTCATCGAAACCCCCTACCGCCGCGTGAAGAACGGCCAGGTGACCGATGAAGTGCACTACATGTCGGCCACCGAGGAAATGCGCCACACCGTGGCCCAGGCCAACGCCACCCTCGACGAGAACGGCAAGTTCGTGAACGAGATGGTGAACACCCGCCAGTCGGGCGAATACACCCTCGCGCCGAACGAGAACGTGGACCTCATCGACGTGTCGCCGAAGCAGCTGGTTTCGGTTGCGGCCTCGCTCATTCCGTTCCTCGAGAATGACGACGCCAACCGCGCGCTGATGGGCTCGAACATGCAGAAGCAGGCCGTGCCGCTGCTGCAGGCCGAGGCGCCGCTCGTCGGCACCGGCATCGAGCGCAAGGTGGCCATCGACTCCGGCGCCGCCATCCAGGCCTTCCGCGGCGGGATCATCGACCAGGTCGATGCCCAGCGGATCGTGGTCCGGGCGACGGAAGACCTCGAGCCGGGCGATCCGGGCGTGGACATCTACCGCCTGCGCAAGTTCCAGCGGTCGAACCAGAACACCTGCATCAACCAGCGTCCGCTGGTGAAGGTGGGCGACACCGTGGTGAAGGGCGAGGTCATCGCCGACGGCCCCTCCACCGACATGGGTGAACTGGCGCTCGGCAAGAACGTCGTCGTCGCTTTCATGCCCTGGAACGGCTACAACTACGAGGACTCCATCCTCATCTCCGAGCGCATCGCCAAGGATGACGTGTTCACCTCGATCCACATCGAGGAGTTCGAGGTCGCCGCGCGTGACACCAAGCTCGGGCCGGAAGAGATCACCCGCGACATTCCCAACGTCGGCGAGGAGGCCCTGCGCAACCTCGATGAGGCCGGGATCGTCTACATCGGCGCCGAAGTGGGGCCGGGCGACATTCTCGTGGGCAAGATCACCCCGAAGGGCGAAAGCCCGATGACCCCCGAGGAGAAGCTGCTGCGCGCGATCTTCGGCGAGAAGGCCAGCGACGTGCGTGACACCTCGCTCCGCCTGCCGCCGGGCGATTTCGGCACGGTCGTGGAAGTGCGTGTCTTCAACCGCCACGGCGTGGAGAAGGACGAGCGCGCGCTGCAGATCGAGCGCGAGGAGGTCGAGCGCCTGGCCCGTGACCGGGACGACGAGCTCGCGATCCTCGACCGCAACATCTACGCGCGTCTGAAGGACATGATCCTGGGCAAGGTCGCGGTGAAGGGCCCGAAGGGCGTGAAGCCGAATGCCGAGATCAACGAGGAGCTGCTCGACACCCTGTCGAAGGGCCAGTGGTGGCAGCTCGCGCTCGGCGACGAGGCCGAGGCCCAGATGGTCGAGGCGCTGCACGAGCAGTACGAGGCGCAGAAGCGCGTGCTCGATGCCCGTTTCGAGGACAAGGTGGAGAAGGTCCGCCGCGGCGACGATCTGCCCCCGGGCGTGATGAAGATGGTCAAGGTCTTCATCGCGGTGAAGCGCAAGCTTCAGCCGGGCGACAAGATGGCCGGCCGTCACGGCAACAAGGGTGTCATCAGCCGCGTCGTGCCCGTGGAAGACATGCCCTTCCTCGGCGACGGCACCCCGGTCGACTTCGTGCTCAACCCGCTGGGCGTGCCCAGCCGGATGAACGTGGGTCAGATCCTCGAAACCCACATGGGCTGGGCCTCTCGCGGCCTCGGCATCCAGGTGGACGAGGCGCTGGGCGAGTATCGCCGCTCGGGCGACATGACCCCGGTCCGCGACGCGATGAAGATCGCCTATGGCGAGGAGGCCTATGAGGACCACCTGAAGGGTCTCGACGAGGATCTCCTGGTGGAAGCGGCGGGCAACATCACCCGCGGCGTTCCGATCGCCACGCCGGTCTTCGACGGGGCCAAGGAGCATGACGTGAACGACGCGCTCAAGCGCGCCGGCTTCAACGAGAGCGGCCAGTCGGTGCTGTTCGACGGTCGGACCGGCGAGCAGTTCGCCCGCTCGGTCACCGTGGGCATCAAGTACCTGCTCAAGCTGCACCACCTGGTGGACGACAAGATCCACGCACGCTCGACCGGCCCGTACAGCCTCGTCACCCAGCAGCCGCTGGGCGGCAAGGC
>CAYVQK010000348.1:0-2258 GCA_964454145.1 uncultured Oceanicola sp.
GCGCCTCGGGGATCATCGGCATGTAGATGATGACGCGGTCGCCCTTCTCGATGCCCTTGGCGCGGAGCGCGCCGGCGAGGGTGGCCACGCGGTTGCGCAGCTCGACATAGGTGATCTCGCGCTTGGAGTGGGTGATCGGGCTGTCGTGGATGATGGCGACCTGCTCGCCGCGCCCGGCCTCGACGTGGCGGTCGACCGCGTTCCAGCAGGTGTTGACCATGCCGTCGGCGAACCACTCGTACATGTGGTCGCCCTTCTCGAAGAGGGCCTTGCTGGGCTTCACGTCCCAGTCGATCGGCTCGGCGGCCTCCATCCAGAATGCTTCGGGGTCCGCCTTCCAGGCAGCGTAGACGTCCTTGTATCCCATCGGTCGAGCCTCCTCCTCGTTGGAAATGGTTTAGGGAGGGCGGGGCCGGTCTGGCAAGCGATCTGGTGCGGGGCGCGGCAGAAGGACGCGAGATATTTGCAGTTTCGGGGCTAACGGGGGTGCAAATCTTTGCAAAGCTCCGGTATTTGTACCGTTGGCATGCAAATCCAGCGGAGTTTTGCAAATCTCGCGGAGCGGACTTGCTAACTCTGCGGGAATCGTCGGGCGGTGCCTAGCTGTAGTGCTGCACCGGGGTGCCGGCCAGCGCGGACATGTTCAGCAGGCCACGGGCGGTGATCGAGGGGGTGACGATGTGGGCGCGGTTGCCCATGCCCATCAGGATCGGTCCCACCTCGAGGCCGCCGGCCTTCATCTTCAGGATGTTGCGCACGCCCGAGGCGGCATCGGCGGAGGAGAAGATGAGCACGTTGGCGGCGCCGTCGAAGCGGCTTTCGGGCAGGTGGCGGCGGCGCAGCTCGGGGTCGAGCGCGGAATCGACGTGCATCTCGCCCTCGTAGGCGAAATCGACCTGCCGGTCGTCGAGCATCTCCAGCGCCTCGCGCATCCGCCGGCCGCCCTCGCTGTCGAGGTTGCCGAACTGGGAGTGCGAGCAGAGCGCGATCTTGGGCGTGAGGCCGAAGCGGCGCACATGCCGCGCGGCGCCGATGACGGTTTCGCAGATCTCGTGCGGCTTGGGGAACTGGTGGACCTGGGTGTCGGCGATGAAGAGCGGGCCATCCTCGAGGATCATCAGCGAGAGCGCGGCGACGGGGTGGTGCGACTTGTCGGCGAGGATCTGGCGGACGTAGTTGAGGTGCCAGAGGAACTGGCCGAAGGTGCCGCAGATGAGGCTGTCGGCCTCGCCGCGATGCACCATCACGCCCGCGATGGCGGTGGTGTTGGTGCGCATCACGGCGCGGGCGAGGTCGGGGGTGACGCCGCGCCGGGCCATGATGCCGTGGTAGGTTTCCCAGTACTCGCGGTAGCGCGGGTCGTTCTCGGGGTTCACCAGCTCGAAGTCGCGGCCCGGGCGGATCTTGAGGCCGGCGCGCTCGCAGCGGGCCTCGACCACCTCGGGGCGGCCGATGAGGATGGGCAGATCGGTCGTCTGCTCGAGCATGGCGTCGGCGGCGCGCAGCACGCGCTCGTCCTCGCCCTCGGCGAAGACGATCTTGCGCTCGGCCTGGGCCGCGGCCTCGAAGACCGGGCGCATCAGCAGGGCGGACTTGAACACCGACCGGTCGAGCGAGGCCTTGTAGGCGGCGAAATCCTCGATCGGGCGGGAGGCGACGCCGCTTTCGCAGGCGGCCTTGGCGACGGCGGTGGCGACCACGCCCATCAGCCGCGGGTCGAAGGGCTTGGGGATGAGGTAATCGGTGCCGAAGGTGAGCTGTTCGCCCTGGTAGGCGGCGGCGGCCTCGGCGGAGGTGGTGGCACGGGCCAGCGCGGCGATGCCCTCGATGCAGCCGAGCTGCATGGCGTCGTTGATCTCGGTCGCCCCGCAATCCAGCGCGCCCCGGAAGATGAAGGGGAAGCAGAGGACGTTGTTGACCTGGTTGGCGTAGTCGCTGCGGCCGGTGGCGATGAGCGCGTCGGGCGCCACCTCGCGGGCGGCGTCGGGCAGGATCTCGGGAGTGGGGTTGGCGAGGGCGAAGATGATGGGCTTCGCGGCCATCCTGGCCACCATCTCGGGCTTCAGCACGCCGGGGCCGGAGAGGCCGAGGAAGAGGTCGGCGCCCTCGATCACGTCGCCAAGCGTGGCGGGGGTGGTGCCCTGCGCGAAGGCGGCCTTCTGCGCGGTCATCTCCTCGGCGCGGCCCTCGTAGACGAGGCCGGCGATGTCGCAGAGCCAGACGTTCTCGCGCTTCACGCCGAGCTTGAGGAGCATGTT
>CAYVQK010000349.1:0-2235 GCA_964454145.1 uncultured Oceanicola sp.
TCGGCAACTTCATCGGCCAGATGACCGACGAGCCGATCAAGGCGATCAACATCCTTTACGACGGTGTCGTCTCCAAGATGAACCTGCCCGCGCTGAACTGCTCGGTCGTGGCCGGCATCATGAAGCGCGCCAACCCCGACGTGAACCTCGTGTCGGCTCCCGTGGTGGCCAAGGAACGCGGCGTGAAGATCTCGACCACCAGCCAGGACAAGGCCGGCGCCTTCGATGGCTACATCAAGGTGACGGTGGTGACCGACATCCGCGAGCGCTCGATCGCGGGCACCGTCTTCTCCGACGGCAAGCCCCGGTTCATCCAGATCAAGGGCATCAACATCGACGCCGAGATCGGCGCCCACATGCTCTACACCACCAACAAGGACGTGCCGGGTATCATCGGCACGCTCGGGCAGACGCTGGGCACCAACGGGGTGAACATCGCCAACTTCACCCTCGGCCGCTCCTCGATCGGAGCCGATGCCATCGCGCTGCTCTACGTCGACGACCGCGTGCCTGATGCGGTGCTGAAGAAGCTCGCCGACACCCAGCTGTTCCAGTCGATCAAGCCGCTGGAATTCGACGTCGTTTGACCCGGCGCCAAACCACTGCGTAGGGCGGTTCCGGTGATCCGGGGCCGCCCTTTTCTGTTCCCGCCGATGGGCGTGATCCGGCCCATGGGCGGTTGACCCGTCCGGCTGCCGTGGTATCCCCGCCCCGTGGCGATGCTGGCGCCCGGAATCTCGTTGAAGGTCAGAGTGGTATGCGGGTCTATGCGATCGGAGACATTCACGGTCACCTCGAGAAGCTGAGGGCGGTCCACGCCTTGATCGAGGAAGATCGGCTTCGCGCCAAAGATCCCGACGCCCTGATCGTCCATGTCGGCGATCTGGTGGACCGTGGGCCCGATTCGGCGGGCGTGCTGGGCTACCTCGCCGAGGGGCTCGCGGCGGGCCGCCCCTGGGTCGTGCTGAAGGGCAACCACGACCGGATGATGCGCCGCTTCCTCGAGCCCGACCGCTTGCGCGACCCCTCCCGCCCCGACCTGCACTGGCTGCAGGACAACCTCGGCGGCCGCACGACGCTGGAAAGCTACGGTGTCGATACCGACCCGGCCCGCGGCAAGGAGGCGATCCACGCCGATGCCCGGGCGGCGGTGCCCGAGAGCCACGTTGCCCTGCTCGACGGGCTTGCAAACCACCACGCGCTGCCCGGCCTCTATTTCGTCCACGCCGGTGTGCGCCCGGGGGTGGGCCTCGCCGAGCAGGTCGAGGATGACCAGGTCTGGATTCGCGAGCCGTTCCTGTCGGACACCCGCGACCACGGCGCTCTGGTGGTGCACGGTCACAGCCCCGTGGCGGCAGCCACGCACTACGGCAACCGCCTCAACATCGACAGCGCCGCCGCCTATGGCGGGCCGCTCTCGGCGGTGGTGATCGAGGGCGAGGGGCTCGCGGTGGCTCTGCTCACCGAGACGGGCCGCAGACCGCTGGTGCCGGTGCACGCGGCGCTCGGCTGAGACAGCTCTCCTAGCGGCCGGACGTCACGTCAGCCGGCACTCCAATCCAGCTTCAGACAACGAAAAACCCCGGGCACTCGCGCGCCCGGGGCCTTCAGACTGTCCAGGAAGGGGAGGTCAGCCCTTGGCGAATTCCGGATAGGCTTCCATGCCCAGCTCGGAGGTGTCGAGACCTGCGATCTCGTCTTCCTCGCTGCACCGGATGCCCATCACCGCTTTCAGGATGAACCAGACGATGCCGCTCACCACGAAGACGAAGATGCCGACCACGATGATGCCCTTCAGCTGGGCGCCAATGGTGGCGTCGCTGTTGGTCAGGACCACCGCGATGGTGCCCCAGATGCCGGCGAAGAGGTGCACCGGGATGGCGCCCACGACGTCGTCGATCTTCAGCTTGTCGAGGAACGGCACCGCGAAGACCACGATCACGCCGCCGATGGCACCGATGATGGTGGCCATGCCGAGACCGGGGGTCAGCGGCTCCGCGGTGATCGAGACGAGGCCCGCCAGGGCGCCGTTGAGCACCATGGTGAGGTCGACCTTCTTGTAGAGGATCTGGGTCAGGATCATCGCCGCGAGCGCACCACCGGCAGCCGCCGTGTTGGTGTTGGCCATGATGCGGGAGATGTCAGCCACGTTGCCCGCGGTGTCCATGTAGAGCTGCGAACCGCCGTTGAAGCCGAACCAGCCGAGCCACAGGATGAACGTGCCGAGCGTGGCGA
>CAYVQK010000350.1:0-2224 GCA_964454145.1 uncultured Oceanicola sp.
TGATGAGCCTCGAGGTGATCTCCGAGACGGCCTGCTTCGGCGGGCGCCAGATCGTGGCGAAGCATCCCTCCAATGCCTGCGGCTGCGAGATGACCTTTGCCGTCTACCTTCCGCCCCAGGCGGAGGATGGGCCGGTGCCCGTGCTGTGGTATCTCAGCGGGCTGACCTGCACCCATGAGAACGCGATGACCAAGGGCGGCTTTCAGGAGCACGCGGCGGAGCACGGCATCGCGGTGGTCTTTCCCGACACCTCGCCGCGCGGCGAGGGGGTGGCCGACGACGAGGCCTATGACCTCGGGCAGGGCGCGGGCTTCTACGTGAATGCCACGCGCAAGCCCTGGTCGCCGCATTTCCGGATGTACGACTACATCACCGGCGAGTTGCGGGGGCTGGTGATGGAGAACTTTCCGCTGACCGACCGCCACGGGATCACCGGGCATTCGATGGGCGGGCACGGGGCGCTGACGATCGCCATGCGCAACGCGGAGATGTTCGACAGCCTCTCGGCCTTCGCGCCCATCGCCAACCCGACGCGCTCGGACTGGGGGCGCAAGCAGCTCTCGGCCTATCTCGGCGACGACGAGAGCAGCTGGGCCGATCATGACGCCACGATCCTGCTGGAGGAGAAGGGCTGGAAGGGCGAGATCCTGGTGGACCAGGGCGCCAGCGACCAGTTCCTCGATCTGCTGAAGCCCGAGGCGCTGGCCGAGGCCATGGTGAAGCGCCGCCAGCCCGGCGCGATCCGGATGCAGCCCGGCTACGACCACTCGTATTTTTTCGTGACCACCTTCGCCCGGGACCATGTGGCCTGGCATGCGGAGAGACTGTGCGGCTGAGGAGCCGACGACCAACAGGGAGAGAGAGACCTACGATGATTGCACGACTGCTCGCCGCCGCCAGCCTGATGACCGCAGCCACGGTGGCCGGCGCCCAGGACATGGCAGGCGATCCGGCCGAGGGCGAGAAGGTGTTTCGCAAGTGCCAGGCCTGCCACATGGTCGGCGCCGACGCCGAGGACAGGGTCGGCCCGGTGCTGAACGGCATCATCGGGCACACCGCCGGCACGCGCGAGGGCTTCAAGTACTCGCCCGCGATGCAGGAGGCCGGTGCGGGCGGGCTGGTGTGGACCGCCGAGACCATCGCCGAGTTCCTGACCAAGCCAAAGGATTTCGTGAAGGGCACGAAGATGACCTTCGCAGGCCTCCGCAAGGAGGAGGATGTGGCCAATGTGATCGCCTATCTCGCCAGCTTCGGCGAGGACGGGGCGCCAGCAGAAGGGGAGGGTTCCTGACCAGAAGTTTCTTGCCCGGCGCGAGGAGGACACGTTTTGCCGGGCCAATCCGCCAGCCAGTGAGACCGGCCCTCGAAAGAGGGCCCTGGCGGCACCAACCAAACGGGAGATGAGACCATGAGAAAATTCCTTGCTCTGACCTCCGTCGCCGCGATGTGCGCCACCGGCGCGCTCGCAAACGACGGGTTGGTCGCGGACATGGACAACGCCGCGCAATGGGCGATCCAGACCGGCGACTACAAGAACCAGCGCTACTCGGAGCTGAGCCAGATCACCGCCGACAACGTGGGCACGCTGCAGGCCAACTGGACCTTCTCGACCGGCGTTCTGCGCGGCCACGAGGGCAGCCCGCTGGTGATCGGCGACGTGATGTACGTGCACACGCCCTTCCCCAACATCGTCTACGCGCTCGACCTGACGCAGGATGGCAAGATCATCTGGAAGTACGAGCCGAAGCAGGATCCGAACGTGATCCCGGTGATGTGCTGCGACACGGTGAACCGCGGTGTGGCCTATGCCAACGGCAAGATCTACCTGCACCAGGCAGACACCAAGATCGTCGCGCTCGATGCGCAGACCGGTGAAGAGGTGTGGTCGGCCGTGAACGGCGATCCGTCGAAGGGCGAGACCAACACCGCGACCGTGCTGCCGGTGAAGGACAAGCTCATCGTCGGCATCTCCGGCGGCGAGTTCGGTGTGCAGGGCCATGTGACGGCCTATGACCTCGAGAGCGGCGAGCAGCTCTGGCGCGCCTACTCGGTGGGCCCGGACGACCAGATCCTGTTCAACCCCGAGACCACGACGGAACTCGGCAAGCCGGTGGGCGCCGACAGCTCGATCAACTCCTGGGAAGGCGACCAGTGGATGATCGGCGGCGGGACCACCTGGGGCTGGTACGCGGCCGACCTGGAGGAGAACCTCTTCTACTACGGC
>CAYVQK010000351.1:0-2196 GCA_964454145.1 uncultured Oceanicola sp.
ATACTTCTTCGCGCCCAAGGCCACGGTGAACTATCCGCACGAGAAGGGGCCGCTGAGCCCGCGGTTCCGGGGCGAGCACGCGCTGCGGCGCTACCCCAACGGCGAGGAGCGCTGCATTGCCTGCAAGCTCTGCGAGGCGATCTGCCCGGCCCAGGCGATCACCATCGACGCAGAGCCGCGCGAGGACGGCAGCCGCCGGACCACGCGCTACGACATCGACATGACCAAGTGCATCTACTGCGGCTTCTGCCAGGAAGCCTGCCCGGTGGATGCGATCGTCGAAGGCCCGAACTTCGAGTTCGCCACCGAGACCCGCGAGGAGCTGTTCTACGACAAGGCCAAGCTGCTGGCGAACGGCGATCGCTGGGAGGCCGAGATCGCCCGCAACCTCGAGCTGGACGCGCCCTACCGATGACCAACGACTTCACCAAGCTCTTCCAGCAGCTCATGGAGCAGGGGCAGGAGATGGCCAAGTCCATCAACCCCGACCTGGCGTCGTTCAAGATGCCCGGCCTGGGCGACTACATGCCCACCATGCCCAAGGACATGATGGAAATGTGGATGGGCAAGACGTTCAACCCCGAGGGACTGGACGCGCGGACCCGCCTGCTGGTGACGCTGGCCGCCCTCACGGTGCTGGGCGCGCAGGCGGAAGACCAGATCACGCTGACGGTGCGCCATGCGCTGGAGGCCGGCGCCACCCCGCAGGAGGTGGCCGAGGTGATCGCGATGATGAGCATGTTCGGAGGCGTCCCCGCCATGACCAAGGCGATGGAGCTGGCGCAGGCCGAAATCCAGAAGCAGAAGGGAGAGGGCGCATGACGGTCGCCGACTTCGCCTTTTACGTGGCCGCCATCATGGTGGTCGTGGCGGGCTTCTTCGTGGTGGTCAGCCGCAACCCGGTGCACTCGGTGCTCTGGCTGATCCTGAGCTTCCTGAGCGCCGCAGGGCTCTTCGTGCTGGTGGGCGCGGAGTTCGTGGCGATGCTGCTGGTGATCGTCTACGTCGGCGCGGTGGCGGTGCTGTTCCTCTTCGTCGTCATGATGCTCGACGTGGACTTCGCCGAGCTCCGGGGCGAGATGGCGCGCTACGTGCCGCTCGCCGCCCTGATCGGGGTGGTGCTGCTCATGGAACTGGGCATGGTTTATGGCGCCTGGGTCTCGGCCGACGGCGTGGCGCTGGCGGGCAGCATCGGCGAGATCACCCCCACGAACAACCCCAACACCGGGCTGCTGGGCATGGTGATCTACGACCAGTATTTCCTGCTGTTCCAGGTCGCCGGGCTGATCCTGCTGGTGGCGATGATCGGCGCCATCGTGCTGACCCTGCGCCACCGGACCGACATCAAGCGCCAGGACGTGCTCGCGCAGATGTACCGCGACCCGGCCAAGGCGATGGAAGTGATCGACGTGAAACCGGGGCAGGGGCTTTGATGCTCGACCTCTGGCATATGATGCTGGCCAGTGTCGGCATCGGCGGGCTTGCGGCGCTCTGGCTTGTGAAGGCCGTGCTGGGCGTCGGGGCGCTGCGTGTCTATCGCCGCTGGCGTCTGCGCCGTGTGGCACGGGTCGGGCAGCTGCCGTGAGCGCGAGCCGTCCATATCTCGGCGCCGTTGCGCTTGCGCTCGTGGCCGGTTCGGCCATGGCCGAAAGCCTGCCGGGCTGCCAGGACGGCGAGACCTACCGGGAGATCGGCGGCTGGCTCGGGCCGAAGGGCGAGTGGGTCTCGTTCACCTCGGCGCCGATGAAGACGTTCCGGTTCGACCGTTGGGCGCTGGTGCATTGCCCCTCGGGGCGGGCGGTGGCGGCGACCGGGTTTCCGCCCGTGGGGCAGCCCTCGGACAACCCGAATGATCCGCCCGATCCGGCGCGCGTGGCCGGGGCCGCGACGTGGAACGCGATCGGGGCGGTGCTGACCAGCCAGCGGGTCGAGGGCCGGCCGCGCGACGTGACGCAGAGCATTGCCGCCGAACTGGTGGCCAAGGGTGTGGCAGCGAAGGCCGGGCGGATCGCGCGCGGATCCTGCGTCTGCGACCCGGCATGGAATAACTGACGGCCCGCAGGGGCCGCGAAGGAGCCGGGTGGCAAGCCCGGGTGAAAGGGACCGAGTGATGGTTGGATTGGAACATTACCTGACGGTGGCGGCGGCGCTGTTCGTCATCGGGATCTTCGGGATCTTCCTGAACCGGAAGAACGT
>CAYVQK010000352.1:0-2159 GCA_964454145.1 uncultured Oceanicola sp.
GCGTGATCGAGGCCTCGGTGCCGTGGCCCACATAGGCGTGGTAATAGGCCAGCTCGCGCGCCTGCTCGGCGATGGCATCGGCGATCTCGGTGCGGCCGTAGCCGACGTTGACGCAGTAGAGCCCGGCGAAGGCATCGAGCAGGCGCGTGCCGTCGCGGTCTTCGATGTGGCAGCCGGAGCCGCCCTTGATCACCCGGTGGGGCGCCTCGCCGCGGGCGAACTGCGCCAGGTGGGTGGAGGGGTGGAAGAAGTTGTCGCGGTCCCACTGCTCCAGCATGTCGTTCTTCAGCATGGTCTTTCTCCTTTCGCGCGGCGGGGTCTCAGCCCCAGTCGCGGCAGACGTATTTGATGTCGGTGAAGGCCTCGAGCCCCTGGCGGGCGCCCTCGCGGCCGAGGCCGGATTGCTTGACGCCGCCGAAGGGAATCGGCGCGCCGGTGACCTTGGTGCGGTTCACCGCGACCATGCCGAACTGCAGGGCGCGGGTCATCCGGTAGATCCGGCGCGGGTCATGGCTGTGCAGGTAGGCGACGAGGCCGTATTCGGTGGCGTTCGCCCGCGCCACGACCTCCTCCTCGGTGTCGAAGGGGGTGACGGGCGCGACAGGGCCGAAGGTTTCCTCCGACATGATCAGCGCCTCGTCGGGCACGTCGGCCAGCACGGTGGGGCGGAAGAAGAGCGGGCCGAGATCCTCATCGACGCTGCCACCGGTCAGCAGCTTCGCGCCTTTTTCAACCGCGTCCTCGACGTGGGAGACCTGCTTGGCCACCGCGCGCTCGTGGATCAGCGGGCCGATATCGGGGTCGTCCTCGCCGCGCCCGAGGGTGAGCTGCGCCGTGGCTTCGGCGAAGCGTGCGCAGAACTCGTCATAGACCGGGCGCTGGATGTAGAAGCGGTTGGCGCCGAGGCAGTCCTGCCCGGAGGTGGCGAACTTGGCCTTCACCGCCTCGGCCACGGCGCGCTCCATGTCGGCGCCCTGGAACACGATGAAGGGCGCGTGGCCGCCCAGCTCCAGCACAAGCCGCTTGATGGTGTCGCCCGAGCGGCGGTAGAGCAGCCGACCGATCTCGGTGGAGCCGGTGAAGGAGAGAGCGCGCACGCGAGTGTCTTCCGTCCACTCGCCCACGATGGTTTCGGCATCGCCCACCACGGTGTTCATCACGCCTTCCGGGAACCCCGCGCGGCGACCGAGCTCGGCCAGGGCCAGCGCGGAGAGCGGGGTTTCGGCGGAGGGGTGGATCACCACCGTGCAGCCCGCGGCCAGGGCGGCGGCGGCCTTGCGGGTGATCATCGCGGAGGGGAAGTTCCAGGGTGTGACCAGCGCCGCCACCCCCACCGGCTCGCGCCAGAGCTCCATCTCGGCATCCTCGAGGTGGCTGGTGACCCCCTCGATGTTGGGCCGCAGCGCCTCCTCGGCGTAGAACTGCACGAAGCTCGCGGCATAGTCGATCTCGCCGCGCGCCTCGCTTACCGGCTTGCCCTGTTCGGCCACCATGATCTGCGCGAGGTCTTCGCGGGCCTCGAGGATCATCGCGTGCCAGCGGTGCAGGATGGCAGCGCGCTTCTGCGGCAGCATGGCGGACCAGGCCGCGAAGGCCGCGTGGGCGGCATCGACGGCGGCGCGGGCGCCCTTGGCATCGCTCAGCGCGATCTGGGCCACCATCTCGCCGGTGGCGGGGTTGCGCACGGCGAGGCGGCCGGAGCCGGCAAAGTCGCCCTCGGTGCGCATCAGGCCCTCGTCGGCGAGGCCGGGTTTCGGTGCGTTGGACAGATCGTTCATTGCAGATGCCCTCCTTGGTTGGCCGGAGGATGGCATCGGCCCGGCAGAGAGGGTGCCTGAGTTGCGCGCCTCGCGGAGAGAACCTCTCTTCGTGGATGGAACCTGGCAGAGGATTCCTCTGCCGCGGGTCGTCGGTGCGCCTCAGTCGCCGCCGAGCAGGGCCAGTGCAGGCGGGTCGTTCTTCACCGGCTTGGTCACGATGTAGCTGTAATAGCGGCGCACGCCTGCGCGGCTCTCGAGCAGGCTGTCCATCAGCGCCTGGAATGCGGCGACGTCAGGCGCGATCACCTGCATCAGGTAGTCGTAGCCGCCGCCGATGGCCCAGCAGCCGGTGATCTCGTCGATCCGCCCGACGGTGCGCTCGAAGAGCTGGAAGCTCTC
>CAYVQK010000353.1:0-2152 GCA_964454145.1 uncultured Oceanicola sp.
TCTGCCCGCCCTTCTCGGCCCAGTCGGAGAAGGCCTTGATGTCGTCGACCGAGACGGTCTTGCCGTCTTCGAAGCGCAGCATGTTCTCGAGCACCACCTTCAGCGCGGCGGGCAGCTTGGAGAAGTCGCCCAGGCCAGCGGCTTCGGCGGCCGGGATCGAGTAGTAGTCGACGGACTGGCTGCCGACGGTGAGCGTCTTGCGGGTCTTGGAGGTATCGTGGCCGACAGTGATTGGCATGGGGGGCTCCCTTGGCTTGGTCTGCTGCACTCGGCTCTCCCTTACGCTGCATCCGCGGGGGCTTGCAAGAAACATCGGGGGGCCGGATCGGGATTTTGTATACCATTGCACACAATGCCGCCGCAAGGGGGCGGCGCGCTTTGTCACATCTCTCGCGTTTCGTTGATTGGCGCTTGTGCGCCTATGGGGCTAAACCGGGAGGCAGGGATGACAATGGCAGGATGATATGGCCTTGAAATCAGGCATGAAAAGGCTCCTCGGGGCCGCAGCGTTTTGCGCCGCGATCGCGGCTCCGGCGGCGGCAGAGCCCCCCGTGGTGGTGGAGCTCTACACCAGCCAGGGCTGTTCGAGCTGCCCGCCCGCCGATGAAATTTTGGCCAAGCTTGCCACCAAACCGGGCGTGATCGCGCTGGCGCTGCACGTGGACTACTGGGACTACATCGGCTGGAAGGATGCCTTCGCGCGGCCCGAGCACACCAAGCGGCAGAAGGCCTATGCGCGGCAGGCCGGGGCGCGGACGATCTACACGCCGCAGATGGTGATCGGCGGGGTGGATCACGTGGTGGGCGCCCGTCCGATGGACGTGGTGGACCTGCTCGGCGTGCACAAGGCGGCGCCGGCGGTGATGCAGCTGCGGGCGCGCCGCGAGGGCGGCGAAGTGGCCATCGAGGGCACGCCGCCGGTGCCGGCGCAGGGCGTGCTGCTGGTGCAGCTCGTGCGCTTCACGCCGGAGGAGACGGTGGCGATCGAGCGCGGCGAGAACGCCGGGCTGACGATGACCTACGCCAACATCGTGCGCGACTGGCAGACGCTGGGCGAGTGGAGCGGCGAGGAGGCGCTGGAGTTGCGCGTGGAGGCCCCGGGCGAGGCGCCCGCGGTGGTGATCGTGCAGAAGCCGGGGCCGGGCGAGATCGTCGCGGCGGCCCGGGTGGAATAGGGTCTCCGACATATCGCACAGCGGGCGTCCTTCGGGGCGCCCTTTTTCGTTGGGCCGCCGGCCATGCGTGCCGGACTCGCAAGGGCCGCTCCCGGCGGATGGGCCCGGACTGTGCGGGATTCCGCACAGGTGTATGGATGGGGTGTGTGGGAAAGGGGACGGGGTGCGGGGGAGGCGCCCGGGCGGAAGCGGCAAAAGAGACTTACTATCAGTGGGTTGGGTGCACAGTCGCGGTCTTGTGAACAAGGGGCTTGCGAGATGGCGGGGAGTGGGGCTTTCTCTGCGTCAGGCGCTGGGAGGCGCTTCAACCACCGATATGTCTGGGAGGACATCCACATGAAATTCACGACCCTCACCGCCACTGCGGTGGCAGTTGTCATGTCTGCAGGTGCGGGCTTCGCGGCCTGCGAAGATGGCGAGATGGTGATCAAGTTCGCCCATGTCACCAATGCCGACAACCACCCCAAGGGCATCGCCGCCAACCTCTTCGCGCAGCGCGTGAACGACGAGATGAACGGCAAGGCCTGCATGGAAGTGTTCCCGAACTCCACGCTCTATGACGACGACCAGGTGCTCGAGGCCATGCTGCAGGGTGACGTGCAGTTCGCCGCGCCCTCGCTGTCGAAGTTCGAGACCTTCACCAAGCAGTTCCGCATCTTCGACCTGCCCTTCATGTTCAAGAACGTCGAGGCCGTCGATGCCTTCCAGGCCTCCGAGGCCGGTCAGGCGATGAAGGACTCGATGACCCGCCGCGGCCTTCAGGGCCTGGAGTTCTGGCACAACGGCATGAAGCAGTTCTCGGCCAACAAGCCGCTCGAAGTGCCGGGCGATGCCGCCGGCCTGAAGTTCCGCGTGCAGCCCTCCGACGTGCTCGTGGCCCAGATGGAAGCCCTCGGCGCCTCGGCTCAGCCGATGGCCTTCTCCGAGGTCTACGGCGCGCTGCAGCAGGGCGTCGTGGACGGGCAGGAGAACACCTG
>CAYVQK010000354.1:0-2145 GCA_964454145.1 uncultured Oceanicola sp.
GAGAACACCTGGTCCAACATCTACGGCCAGAAGTTCTTCGAGGTGCAGGACGGCACCACCGAGACCAACCACGGCGCGCTCGACTACCTCGTCGTGGCCTCCGTCGACTGGCTCGACAGCCTCGATGCCGAGGTGCGTGACCAGCTGCTGACCATCCTCACCGAGGTGACCACCGAGCGCAACGCGGCGGTGAACGAGGTCGACGCGCAGGCCCGCCAGGCGATCCTGGATGCCGGCGGCGTGATCCGTGAACTGACGCCCGAGCAGCGCCAGGCCTGGGTCGACGCGATGAAGCCGGTGTGGAGCCAGTTCGAGGCCGACGTGGGCGCCGAGAACATCGAAGCCGCGCAGGCGATCAACGCCTCCATGTAAGCGTCACCAACGACGCAGGACAACGGGCCTCGCGCAGACTGCGCGGGGCCTCGCTGCAAGGGCTTGCAGCGTATCGGGGACAGTGGGGGAGGAGACGAGATGTCATCCTATCCGGGCAGCGGCACCCGTTTCGGCCGCATCGTGAACAGCGCCGAGGAGACCTTCATCGCGCTCCTCCTGGGCCTGATGGTGGCGATCACATTCGTCAACGTGATCCTGCGCTATCTCTTCAACAGCTCGCTGATCTGGGGCCTGGAGGTGGTGCTGATCCTCTTTGCCTGGCTGGTACTCTTCGGGGTGGCCTATGCCTTCAAGGTCACCGCGCACCTGGGCGTCGATGCGCTGCTCAACGCCCTGCCGCCCAAGGGCCGGCGGGTGCTGGCGCTGCTCTCGCTGGCGGCCTGCCTGATCTACGTGCTGCTCCTGCTGAAGGGCGCGTGGGACTACTGGGCTCCCTTCGCCGGGCTGCCGCCCACCACCGGCCGCTGGTTTCCGACCGGGCTGAACTGGGCCGCGCGGAACAACAGCTTCATGATGACCGAGCAGGTGCCGATGCTCGAGTGGCTGCGCTTCTTCGAGCCGGTCACGCTGAACAAGGGCTACCCGGAGGCCGAGTGGGAGCATTGGGACAAGCTGCCCCGGTTCATCCCCTACCTGATGCTGCCGGTGGCCGTGGCGCTGATGCTCTACCGCCTCTGCCAGGTCGGCTGGCGGATCGTTACCGGCGAGCAGGAGAGCCTCATCGTCAGCCATGAGGCCGAGGATGACGTGGCCGCCGTGGCCAAGATGAATGCCGAGGAGCCCCGCTGATGGACGTCTTTCTGCTCTTTCTGATGATCATCGGCCTGCTGATGATCGGTGTGCCGATCGCGGTCTCGCTCGGCCTGTCGTCGATCATCTTCCTGCTGGCGCTGTCGAACACCTCGCTGGCCTCGGTGGCGCAGACCTTCTACCAGGCGATGGAGGGCCATGCGACGCTGCTGGCGATCCCGTTCTTCATCCTGGCCTCCTCCTTCATGTCCACCGGCGGCGTGGCCAAGCGGATCATCCGCTTCTCCATCGCCTGTGTCGGGCACATGCGGGGCGGGCTCGCGATTGCCGGCGTCTTCGCCTGCATGCTCTTCGCCGCGCTCTCGGGCTCGAGCCCTGCGACCGTGGTGGCCATCGGCTCCATCGTCATCGCGGCGATGAAGCAGGCGGGCTACACCAAGGAGTTCGCCGCGGGCGTGATCTGCAACGCCGGCACGCTGGGCATCCTCATTCCGCCGTCGATTGTGATGGTGGTCTACGCCTCCGCGACCGACGTGTCGGTGGGCCGGATGTTCCTCGCGGGCGTGATCCCGGGCCTGCTGGCGGGCTTCATGCTGATGGTCACGATCTACATCATGGCCATCGTCAAGAACATGCCGGCCGGCCAGTGGCAGGGCTGGGGCGAGATTGCCCGCAGCTTCGGCGAGGCCTTCTGGGGGCTGATGCTGATCGTCATCATCATGGTGGGGATCTACGGCATCCCGGGCATCACGCCGGCGATCTTCACGCCGACGGAAGCCGCCGCCGTGGCCTCGGTCTATGCCTTCATCGTGGCGGTCTGGGTCTATCGTGACATGGGGCCGCTGGCGGAGAAGGAGGGGCGGAAGCGGGCGAGCCTGCTGACCCGTCCGCAGGCGCTGATCACCGCCTTCTTCCACCGCGACACCCGCGACACGCTGTTCGATGCCGGCAAGCTGACGATCACGCTGATGTTCATCATCGCCAACGCGCTGATCCTCAAGC
>CAYVQK010000355.1:0-2105 GCA_964454145.1 uncultured Oceanicola sp.
ATGTAGCAGACCAGCCCGGCCACCCACCACGCCCAGACCCGCTGCAGGCTCATCGGCTCGCGCGAAGCCAGCGCAGTGCCGCAGCGGTCGCAGGTTTCGGCATCGGACGGCCAGACCAGCGAACACGTGCGGCAGGTCACCAGGCCCGCCTCGCGTGCGGTCGTCATGGCCGTGCCCCGACAGGCCCGCGCCGCCGGCCCTGTTTCCCCTCGGCCTCGTCGAGGGCCGTCCAGATCGACCAGGTGCAGAGCGAGCGGTCCACCAGCACCACGAAGGCCGAGAGCACGATGAACATCCAGAAGGCCGGCCCGAAGTTCAGCCGCGCGAGATCGGCCACCTTCACCAGGGCAACCGCGCAGCCGATGGCGAAGATCTCCGTCATCGCCCAGGGCTTCAACTGTTGCGCGATCCGGAAGGCCGAGCGCGCCCCGGTGTAGGCGCGGTGCCGCAGCGCGAGCGGGGCCAGCGCATAGGCCAGCAACCCGGCCCGCAGGAGCGGCACCAGCAAGATCATCGCAACCGAGGTCACGGTGACCACCACGAGCGCACCGGTGCCGAAACTCGTGGCCACGTCGAGCAGCGACACGCGGTTCACCAGCCCGGCGGCATGGATCTCGAGGAAGGGGTGAAACACCGCCGCGATCACGAGGATCAGGTTCGCCACCGACAGCGCCAGGGCACGGTTGTAGGACGCGGCGCGCGGGGCGATCAGCACGGTATGGCACCGGTGGCACAGGGCGCGCTCGCCCTCCGCAACGCGGCTGGCGTGGTGGAGCAGGTCGCAATTGGGGCAGCCGATCAGTTCCGCCCTCGGAATGTCTTTCGTCACCGCCATGCCAACCCACGCCTTCCCGAAGGTACCCGTGAACCTAGCCCTGCCACCCGGGGGCGACAAGCGCGATCCCCGGCTGAGGGCGTCCCCAGCGTTCAAACCTGCGGCATGCGAGCAAGGCCGCAGGGCCAGGGCCGGTCGGCGATTGGACCGCGGCATTACCTCGGACGGGGGGCGGAGGTCGCGGCGTGTGTCCCCGCCGTGACCCGGATCTGGCCGTCGCGGAAAGCCGGAGGGCCCTCGCTCACGCCTCCTGCGTGTTCGCCCGGTTCCACGCCACCGACGACCAGAACGACAGGCCGATGAGAGCCGCGCCGCCGAGGCCGGTGATGACCTCCGGGATGTGCACGACCGATTGCGCGAACATCACCACCGACAGCGCGATGATGGCATAGAAGGCGCCGTGCTCGAGAAAGCGGTATTCCGACAGCGTGCCCTTCTCCACCAGCATGATCGTCATCGAGCGCACGTACATCGCGCCGATCCCGAGGCCGATGGCGATGACGAAGAGGTTCTGGCTCAGGGCGAAGGCGCCGATCACCCCGTCGAAGCTGAAGGAGGCGTCGAGCACCTCGAGGTAGAGAAACGCCCCGACCCCGCCCTTCGCCGCCGTCTCCAGCGACTTCTGCGAACTGTCGAGCAGCCCGCCCACGACCTCCACCAGCAGGAAGGTGAGCAGCCCCCAGATCGCGGCGGAGAAGAACACCTGCACGTCGGGCCCCTCCAGCAGACGCGAGAAGCCCACCGTCACCAGCAGCACCACCGCCACCTCGATGCCGCGGATGGTGGCGTAGTTCGCCATGCGCTTCTCCAGCCAGCGGACCCAGTGCACGTCCTTCTCGCGGTCGAAGAAGAAGCTGAGGCCGACCATCATAAGGAACGCCCCGCCGAAGGCCGCGATGGGCAGGTGGGCGTCATGCATGATGCGGGCGTATTCCTCGGGCTGCGCGGCGGCGAGCACCACCGCCTGCCAGGGGCCGATGTTGGCCGCGATCACCACGATCAGCAGCGGGAAGACGATGCGCATGCCGAAGACCGCGATCAGGATGCCCCAGGTCAGGAACCGCCGCTGCCACTCGGGGCGCATGTGCTTGAGCTTGTTGGCGTTGACGATGGCGTTGTCGAAGCTGAGCGAGATCTCCAGCACTGCCAGCACCGAGCAGATGAAGACGATGGCGAGCGTGCCCGCCGCCGTGCCGGTGGTGACCCAGCCGAGCCAGGCGCCGAGCAGGATGCCCAAGGCGGTCACCGCGAAGGCCCAGCGGAAATACGA
>CAYVQK010000356.1:0-2059 GCA_964454145.1 uncultured Oceanicola sp.
GAACCGACCGAGGTGAAACACCCCGGCGGCGATCTGCATCAGCCCCATCAGGATCACCGTGGCGAAGAGGTATTCCACCCCGTGCTCCACCACGAGGCTCACCATCACCACCGCCAGCGCGCCCGTCGCGCCCGAGATCATCCCGGGCCGCCCGCCGAAGACCGCGGTGATGAGCCCCACCATGAAGGCGGCGTAGAGGCCCACCAGCGGATGCACATGGGCGACAAAGGCGAAGGCCACCGCCTCCGGCACCAGCGCCAGCGCCACCGTGAGGCCCGAGAGCACCTCGGTCTTAACCCGCCCGGCCATGGGCTCGTCGCCCTGGCGGAAGTCCTGCATCAGCCCGCGGGCGAATGCGAAAAACGGGCTCTGGCCCGGACGCGGGGTCTCACTCATGGCAGGTCTTCCGGCTGGCTGGCGGTTCGCTGCGCTGCGGCTAGCATGTTTGCGCCAGCGGCAAAACCCCCCGGAACCGCGCCCCGGGCGGCCCGATGGGCTATTTCCGCCCCAGCACCGGCATCCGCGCCGCCGCGTAGCCCGCAACCTGGCCATCGAGCCGGGCCGCCAGCTCGGGCAGGCGGCTCACCGGCACCCGCGGAAACAGGTGATGCTCGCGGTGGTAGAACATCAGGTAGGCCAGCCGGGCGACGAGCCCGCGCTGGCTGCGCCCCGCCAGCCCGCTCGCCTCGGTGCCCTGATGGGTGATCCAGACCGCGAAGAAGGCCGTGAGGCATTGCCCCAGCGCCATGGCGGCGAGGTGCAGCTTCAGCGCCGGCGGGCCTGCCAGCAGGACGGCCGTGGCGAAGACCGCCACGCAGGCCCAGTCCAGCAGCATCCGCCGCCGCCACCGCGTGCCGCCCTCGCGCCAGCACGCCCGGTTCAGATCCACCGGAAACCGCGGGCCATAGGCGATCACCTCCCAGAAGCGCATCGAGGTGCAATGGCCCTCGTGATCGTCGGCGCCCAGCGTGTCGGCATGGTGCTTGAGATGGCAGAAGGCATCGGCATGGTTGGAGCCGAGCATCAGCGCGCTCAGGCCATGCATGATCCCGTGGTCCCAGCGCCGCGCCAGCCCCAGGTTGCCGTGGATCGCCTCGTGATTGAGCCGCAGGCAGCAGAGGAAAAAGACGAAGCTCGCCGCCAGCCCGAGCGGCCAGTAGGCCCCGGCATAGAGCCAGAGCGACAGCGCCAGCCAGGGCAGCGGCAGGGCGATCTCCACCGCGAACTGCCAGCGCGGCACCTGTGCAAGGTCTTGCCATTCCACGCCCGAAGGCGCCCGCTCGATCATCCGCTCCACCCTTACCCAGAGACCTGCGCAGGCTGCCCGCAGCCGTGCCACGCCTGCCAATTGCTTCGCCATTGCGGGCCCTGCGTCAAGCAATCGTCAGGCCGGGGGTTGCAGCCTGGCGCGCGGAGGGGTCCAATCACCACAACGCGGCACGGAGGCATGGCATGAAACGGATGATCGGCATCATCGGCGGCTCGGGGCTCTATGACATCGACGGGCTCGAAGACGCCCGCTGGCTCACGCTCGACACGCCCTGGGGCACCCCCTCCGACGCCCTCTTCACCGGCACGCTCCAGGGCGTGCCGCTCGCCTTCCTGCCCCGCCACGGCCGCGGCCACGTCCATTCACCCTCCACCGTGCCCTACCGCGCCAACATCGCCGCGCTGAAGTTGCTCGGCGTGACCGACGTGGTGAGCATCTCCGCCTGCGGCAGCTTCCGCGAAGAGATGGCCCCGGGCGATTTCGTCCTCGTCGACCAGTTCATCGACCGTACCGTGGCCCGCGAGAAGAGCTTCTTCGGCACCGGCTGCGTCGCCCATGTGAGCATGGCCCACCCCACCTGCGCCCACCTCGGCGCCGAAGTGGCCGAGGCCGCCCGCGCCGCCGGGGCGACGGTGCATCCCATGGGCACCTACCTCGCCATGGAGGGCCCGCAGTTCTCCTCGCTCGCCGAGTCGAAGATGTACCGCGAGAGCTGGGGCTGCGACGTCATCGGGATGACCAACATGCCCGAGGCCAAGCTCGCCCGCGAGGCCGAGCTCTGCTACGCCT
>CAYVQK010000357.1:0-2029 GCA_964454145.1 uncultured Oceanicola sp.
TCCTACTGCTCCGCCATCGGCGGCGGCCGCTCGGGCATCATCGAGACCAACTTCCGCGAAGAGTGCGAAACCGACCTCTTCGGCGAGCAGGTCGTGCTCTGCGGCGGCCTCGTCGAGCTGATCCGCATGGGCTTCGAAACCCTGGTCGAGGCCGGCTACGCCCCCGAGATGGCCTATTTCGAGTGCCTCCACGAGGTGAAGCTGATCGTCGACCTGATCTACGAGGGCGGCATCGCCAACATGAACTACTCGATCTCGAACACCGCCGAGTATGGCGAATATGTCAGCGGCCCGCGCATCCTGCCCTACGACGAGACCAAGAAGCGGATGAAAGAGGTGCTGCAAGACATCCAGCGCGGCAAGTTCGTCCGCGACTTCATGACCGAGAACGCCGTCGGCCAGCCCAACTTCAAGGCCACCCGCCGGATCAACGACGAGCACCAGATCGAGGCCGTGGGCGAGAAGCTCCGCGGCATGATGCCCTGGATCTCCGCCGGCAAGATGGTCGACAAGTCGCGCAACTGAGCCGACTGTCACCGCAACAAGGGAGCCCCGCCATCGTGCGGGGCTTTCACTTTTTCAACATCCGGTTCAGGCAGTCTCGCCAATCCAGGCCAGCGTCCGCCAACACACATGAAGATTCCCGACATGCCCGCCATGCGGCCCGCGCAATTGTAACACCATAACACCACCCCCATCTCCCCCGGCATGACCAACCTTCATGTCAACACAAGAGGGGGCCTGCCGATCGAGATGCAGACCCTCCTTCGGGACATCCCGCGCGAAACCTGGCCGGGGCACCCGAACTTCGCCGCCTCCGTCGCCAAATGGATGGGGGCTCACCAGATGTTCCGCGATCTTGCCCGCGTCACCCGGGAAGACACCGAGGCCTACCTCGACCGCGACCTCGATGACGACGGCTACACCCGCTCGCTCGCCCGCTTCGGCGACAGGCTGGTGCGCAACCTCCACGGCCATCACGCCTGGGAGGACCGCCGGTTCTTCCCCGAGCTGAATCGGGCAGACAACCGCTTCGAGGTCGGGCTGGAGATGCTGGAAAGCGATCATGTCGAGATGGATGCCCTGCTGGACAGGTTCACCCGCAAGGGCAACCGCATCATCCAGCTCGCCCACCTCGATCCGCCCGCGATGGCGGAAGAGGCACGCGGCTTCCATGACGAGGCCGTGGCGGCCGAGAGGTTCCTCGCCCGGCACCTGACCGACGAGGAAGACCTGGTGGTGCCGATCATCCTGCACCACCGGCTCCGCGGCTGAACCGCCGGGCCTGCGCTTGCCCGCAGGCCCGGCGCACTGCTCAGGCTGCCGGGTCGAGCCTGTACTCGGCGTCGATCTGCGGCGCCGAGGTGCACCAGCGTTCGCCGTTGTAGACCCAAAGGGCATCGCGGGTTTCGGCCTTCACCACCACCCGGCCCTCGGAAAGATCCAGAAGGTCGGCGGGCATGAGGCTCAGAAAGAGATAGAGGGCTTCGGTGGTCAGACACATGGGGAGTCTCCTGACGGGCTGCTCGAGTTAACCTCCCCTGAGATCAGCCTGCGCCTTTTCTGCATTGCAGCATAGATCGCTGCGCTGCGGCGCGAGGCGACTCCAGCCTACACGGCAAATATGGCTATTTAATGAGCGAAACGCCCGCCAAACGGGCAGTCAGGCCGCGCTCACCGCCTCCACCTCGGCCACGATGCCATCGACGACCCGCTCCAGCAGCGCCTCGTCCTCGCATTCCGCCATCACCCGGATCAGCGGCTCGGTGCCCGACTTGCGGATCAGCAACCGCCCCTGCCCGGCCAGTTCGGCCTCCGCCGCCTCCAGCCGTGCCTTCACCGAGGCCGCTGCCAGCGGGTCTTCCCCGGCCGCGTAACGCACGTTCTTCAGCATCTGCGGCACCGGCTCGAAATTGCGTGCAAGCTCGCTCGCCCTGCGCCCGGTGCCCACCATCGCGGCCAGAAACTGGATGCCCGCCAGCAGCCCGTCGCCGGTGGTGGCGTAATCCGTCATCACGATATGCCCCGA
>CAYVQK010000358.1:0-2013 GCA_964454145.1 uncultured Oceanicola sp.
TGCTCGGCGCCCGCAAGGCCGAGATGCTGGCCTGGGAAAGCTTTGGCGCCGGCTGGGTGACCGATGTCGTCAAGCAGCTCAAGATCGACGCCGAGGTGAAGACCGCCGAGTATGGCGAGATCGTCGATTTCGCCACGGTCGATTTCAACAATGACGTCGTGTTCACCTGGAACGGCACCACCTCCGGCGTGCGCGTGCCCAATGGCGACGCGATCCCCGCCGACCGCGAGGGCCTGACGATCTGCGACGCCACCTCCGCCGCCTTCGCGATGGACCTGCCCTGGGACAAGCTCGATGTCACCACCTTCTCCTGGCAGAAGGTGCTTGGCGGCGAGGCGGCCCACGGGATGCTGGTGCTGAGCCCCCGCGCCGTCGAACGGCTTGAAAGCTACACCCCCGCCTGGCCGTTGCCCAAGATCTTCCGTATGACCAAGGGCGGCAAGCTGATCGAAGGGATCTTCGTCGGCGAAACCATCAACACGCCTTCCATGCTGGCCGTCGAGGATTACCTCGTCGCGCTCGACTGGGCCAAATCCGTGGGCGGGCTCAAGGGCCTGATCGCGCGCGCCGACGCCAACGCCAAGGCGATCTTCGACTTCTGCGAGAGCCGCGACTGGATCGCCAACCTCGCCACCGACCCGGCCACGCGCTCCAACACCAGCGTCTGCCTGAAGTTTACCGACGCCCGCATCACCGACGGCGCGGCCTTCGCCAAGGCCGTGGCCAAGCGGCTCGAAGCCGAAGGCGTTGCACTCGACGTCGGCGCCTACCGCGATGCCCCTCCGGGCCTGCGCATCTGGTGCGGCGGCACGGTGGAGACCTCCGACATCGAGGCCATGCTGCCCTGGCTCGAATATGCCTTCCAGGCCGAGATCGAGGCGCTGGCGGAAACCGCCTGAGCCCGACCTCTCGACGAAAATTCGGGGCCCCCGCGGGCCCCGACCCTTCCCCTACATTCAAGGACCAACGCAATGGCCCCCAAGGTTCTCATCTCCGACAAGCTGTCGGACGCCGCCATCCAGATCTTCAAGGACCGTGGCATCGAGGTGGATTTCCGCCCCGAGCTCGGCAAGGACAAGGACGCCCTCGCCGCCGTCATCGGTGACTACGACGGCCTCGCCATCCGCTCCGCCACCAAGGTGACCGCGAAGCTGCTGGAGAGCGCCACCAACCTCAAGGTCGTCGGCCGTGCCGGAATCGGCACCGACAACGTCGACAAGGAAGCCGCTTCCAAGAAGGGCGTGATCGTGATGAACACGCCTTTCGGCAACATGATCACCACCGCCGAACACGCCATCGCCCTGATGTTCGCCGTCGCCCGGCAGATCCCCGAGGCCTCCGAGTCCACCCACGCCGGCAAGTGGGAGAAGAACCGCTTCATGGGGGTCGAGCTCACCGGCAAGACCCTGGGCGTGATCGGCGCTGGAAACATCGGCGGCATCGTCTGCGACCGGGCCCGCGGGCTGCACATGAAGGTGCTGGCCTACGATCCGTTCCTGTCGGAAGAGAAAGCCGACGCGATGGGCGTGCACAAGGTCGAGCTCGAAGAGCTGCTCGCCAAGGCAGATTTCATCACCCTCCACGTCCCGCTCACCGACCAGACACGCAACATCCTCTCGGCCGAGAATCTCGCCAAGACCAAGAAGGGCGTGCGGATCATCAACTGCGCCCGCGGCGGCCTGGTGGACGAGCAGGCGCTGGCGGAGCTGCTGAAGTCCGGCCACGTCGCCGGCGCGGCCTTCGACGTGTTTGCCGAGGAGCCCGCCACCGAGAACGTGCTCTTCAACCTGCCCAATGTCGTCTGCACGCCCCACCTCGGGGCCTCGACCTCGGAGGCGCAGGAAAACGTGGCACTCCAGGTGGCCGAGCAGATGTCGAACTACCTGCTCGACGGGGCCGTGGAGAACGCGCTCAACATGCCCTCCATGACCGCCGAAGAGGCCAAGGTGATGGGCCCTTGGGTCAAGCTCGCCGCCAACCACGGCAGCCTCACCGGCCGGATAACCGACGAGC
>CAYVQK010000359.1:0-1986 GCA_964454145.1 uncultured Oceanicola sp.
CGGCCCATGTCCTTCACGTCGAAGAAGGTGCGCGGCAGCGTGGCGCGCTCGGTGGCCTTCATGGCGCGAGACGAGAAGCCGGTGATGGCGAGGCCGGGCGGCAGCATGAAGCCCTTCTGCGAGCCGGTCACGGCCACGTCGACCCCCCAGGCATCGAAGCGGAAGTCCATCGAGGCGATGGAGCTGACGCCATCGACGAAGAGCAGTGCCGGGTGGCCGGCGGCATCGAGCGCGCGGCGGACTGCGGCGATGTCGGATTTCACTCCGGTCGCGGTCTCGTTGTGGGTGGCGAGCACGGCCTTGATCTCGTGGCCCTTGTCGGCGGCGAGGATCTCCTCGTAGCGATCGGCGGGCAGCCCGTGGCCCCAGGGGGTCTCCACGATCTCGACAGTCAGCCCGTGGCGCTGGCACATGTCGATCCAGCGGTGCGAGAACATGCCGTTGCGCGCCGCCAGCACCTTGTCGCCCGCCGAAAGGCAGTTGGTCAGCGCCGTTTCCCAGCCGCCGGTGCCGGTGGAGGGGAAGATGAAGACCTCTGCACTCTCGCTCTTCAGCACCTTGCGCACGCCCTCGCGGGCCGGGTGCAGGATCTGCCCGAACAGCGGCGAACGATGGTCGATCGTGGGCATGTCGCAGGCCTTGCGCAGCGCCTCCGGGATGTTCGTCGGACCGGGGATGAAGACAGGATTCTGGAAGCTCATGGCGGTCTCCTTTGAAGGTTGCCTGCAAGCTACAGGAGGGGTGGCACACGCGAAATTTTTTCGCTCCGCCCCGTTGAGTGCCGACGCCGCCGGGATTTTCGCACCTTTTCAATGTCTTGTTTTTTTCATATCATGAATTTGCATTTCTAATGCATTCGGGAGGGATCTTATGGAAAAGCAGGATAATCCGACGCAGCCCGCCCGCCGGGCCCGCGGACGGCCGCGGGGCTGGGACGACAAGACCGAGCAGAACACCATCAAGTCTCTCGATCGGGCGATGGAGGTCTTCGAATTTCTGAGCGCGCAGCAGGGCATCGCGCTGACCACGCTGGCCGAGCAGACCGGCCAGTCCCCCTCCACCGCCTATCGCATCCTCGTCACGCTGGAAGGCCGGGGCCTGGTGGAGTTCGACGCCGAGGAACAGCTCTGGCACGTCGGTCCCCGGGCCTTCGCCATCGGCTCCCGCTTCCTGCGCCGCACAAGCCTCGTCGAGCGGGCCCGGCCTGTGCTGCGCGCGCTGATGGAGGCGACGGGGGAGACGGCCAACCTCGGGGCGGAGAAGCAGGGCGCGGTGCTGTTCCTGAGCCAGGTGGAGACCCACGCCAACATCCGCGCCTTCTTTCCGCCCGGCACCCTCTCGGCGATGCATGCCTCGGGGATCGGCAAGGCGCTTCTGGCGCAGATGGACGAGGCCCGGTTCGCCCGCTACCTCGACGCCCCGCGCGAAGCCTTCACCGCCCGCACGATCACCGCCGAAGCCGCGCTGCGCGAGGACATGGCAGCGATCCGGTCGCGCGGCTGGGCGCTGGATGACGAGGAGCGGAACGAGGGGATGCGCTGCATCGCCGCGCCGGTGTTCGATGTGAACGGCGAGGCGGTGGCGGGAATCTCCGTGTCGGGGCCGACGAGCCGGGTGAGGCCCGAGAGCATCGCGGCGCTGGTGGGCCCGGTGACGGAGGCGGCGGCCCGGCTGACCGCCGCCATCGGCGGCGCGCCTACTCGGCCGCTTCGCTGAAGCTGCGCCGAACGGCCCCGCTGCGCGCCAGCGGGCGCAAGGCCATGTGGCGGTTCACGTCCTTGTAGAGCAGGTAGCGGAACGGCCCCGGCCCCCCAGCATAGCAGGCCTGCGGGCAGAAGGCGCGCAGCCACATGAAGTCGCCTGCCTCCACCTCGACCCAGTCGCCATTCAACCGGTAGACAGCCTTGCCCTCGAGCACATAGAGCCCGTGTTCCATCACATGGGTTTCGAGGAAGGGGATCACCGCGCCGGGCTGCAGCGTGACGA
>CAYVQK010000360.1:0-1956 GCA_964454145.1 uncultured Oceanicola sp.
CTGAAGATCATGGAGGGCACCGTGGCCTCCGTGCCGCCGCAGGGCGGGCGCAAGCATCCCCAGCAGGAGTTCCTCCAGGTCGACACCACGAATATCCTGTTCATCTGCGGCGGTGCTTTCGCCGGGCTGGACAAGATCATCTCGGCCCGCGGCAAGGGCTCGGCCATCGGTTTCGGCGCCGACGTGAAGGATGCCGAAAGCCGCGGCATCGGCGAGATCTTCACCGAGCTGGAGCCGGAAGACCTGCTGAAGTTCGGGCTTATCCCCGAATTCGTCGGCCGCCTGCCGGTGCTCGCGACGCTCCAGGATCTCGACGAGGACGCGCTGGTGACCATCCTCACCGAGCCGAAAAACGCGCTGGTCAAGCAGTACCAGCGGCTCTTCGAGCTGGAGAACACCGAGCTGACCTTCACCGACGACGCGCTGCGCGCCATCGCCAAGCGGGCGATCGAGCGCAAGACCGGCGCCCGCGGGCTGCGCTCGATCATGGAGGACATCCTGCTCGACACGATGTTCGACCTGCCCGGGATGGACGAGGTGGACGAGGTGGTGGTGAACGAGGAGGCCGTGACCTCCGACGCGCAGCCGCTCTTCATCTACTCGGAAGGCAGCAAGGCCGAGAACGCCTCGGCCTAGGCAACGGTGGGCAGGATCGCCCACCCTACGGGCCTCGCGGGAGCGGGGCCTTTTTTGTGGATGGAGAGAGAGATGAAGCGCACCCTGATCAGCTCGGGCGGGCCCTATGAGGAGAAGATCGGCTACAGCCGCGCGGTGGTCTGCGACGGCTGGGTCTTCGTATCGGGGAGCACCGGCAGCGACCCTGACACGGGCGAGATGCCCGAAGGCGTGGTGGAGCAGTGCCGCAACACGCTGGAGACGATCCGGCGGGCCCTAGAGAAGGCGGGCGCGAGCCTCGACGACGTGGTGCGGGTGAACTACGTGCTGCCCGTCGCGGCCGATTTCGAGCCCTGCTGGCCGGTGCTGGCGGAGGCCTTCGCGAAGGCGCGGCCGGCGGCGATGATGATCGAGGCGGGGCTGATCAACCCGGCGATGAGGATCGAGATCGAAGTGACGGCGCGTCTGCCCTGAGCGTGGTGCCTGGATGAACCGTGAGGCCGGTGGGGGCGCCGCCCCCACACCCCCGGATATTCGATGAGCAATGAGAGCCAGGATGGCGCCTAGCGGGAGGCCTTCTCGCTGAGCCCGGACTGGTGCTCGCGCGAGGCGAGCTCTGCCTCGATGTCGGCGAGGCTCACGTCGCGTGCGGCGCACATGACGAGCAGGTGGTAGAGCGCGTCTGCGGCCTCGGCGGTGAGCTTGGCGCGGTCGCCTTTCACCGCCTCGATGATCGCCTCGACGGCCTCCTCGCCGAACTTCTCGGCGCATTTCTCCGGGCCCTTTGCGAGGAGCTTGGCCGTCCAGCTAGAGTCCGGGTCGGCGGACTTGCGGGCTTCTATGGTCGCGGCGAGATCGGACAGGCTCATGTCATCCTCACGGGAATACCGGCGGCGGCCATGTGGGCCTTGGCCTCGCCGATGGTGTAGGTGCCGAAGTGGAAGATCGAGGCGGCGAGCACGGCGGAGGCGTGGCCCTCGGTGACGCCTTCGACGAGGTGGTCGAGCGTGCCGACGCCGCCCGAGGCGATGACCGGCACGGGCACGGCATCGGCGATGGCGCGGGTCATCTCGAGGTTGAAGCCGGACTTCGTGCCGTCACGGTCCATCGAGGTGAGGAGGATCTCTCCGGCGCCCTTCTCGGCGATCATCACGGCGAATTCCACTGCGTCGATGCCCGTCGGGCGGCGGCCACCGTGGGTGAAGATCTCCCAGCGGCCGGGCTCGACCGTCTTTGCGTCGATGGCGCAGACGATGCACTGCGAGCCGAAGCGCATGGCGGCCTCGGTGATCACGTTGGGGTCGGCCACGGCGGCGGAGTTGAAGCTGACCTTGTCGGCCC
>CAYVQK010000361.1:0-1950 GCA_964454145.1 uncultured Oceanicola sp.
TGCACCGCAGCTTCCGCAAGCCGCTGGTGCTGATGACGCCGAAATCGCTGCTGCGCCACAAGATGGCGGTGTCGACGATGGACCAGTTCACCACCGGGTCCAGCTTCCACCGTGTTCTGTGGGACGATGCCGAGCATGGCAACTCCGACACCAAGCTGGTTGCGGACGACAAGATCCGCCGCGTGGTGATGTGCTCGGGCAAGGTCTACTACGACCTGCTGGAGGCGCGGGATGCCGCGGGCATCGACGATGTCTACCTGCTCCGGATCGAGCAGTTCTACCCCTTCCCCGCCATCTCGCTCGTGAAGGAGCTGGAGCGGTTCAAGGGGGCGGAGATGGTGTGGTGCCAGGAAGAGCCCAAGAACCAGGGCGCCTGGACCTATATCGAACCCAACATCGAATGGGTGCTGGGCCGGATCGACGCCAAGTATGGCCGCCCGGTCTATGCCGGTCGGGCCACTTCGGCCTCGCCTGCCACGGGGCTTGCCTCGCAGCACAAGGCACAACAGGAAGCGCTGGTGAACGAGGCGCTCGGAATCGAAGGAAACTGACCATGAGCACCGAAGTCCGCGTGCCCACCCTGGGCGAAAGCGTTACCGAGGCCACCGTTGCAACCTGGTTCAAGAAGCCCGGCGATGCCGTGGCGGTGGATGAGATGCTCTGCGAGCTGGAGACCGACAAGGTGACGGTGGAGGTGCCCGCCCCCGCCGCTGGCGTCATGGGCGAGATCGTGGCTCCCGAGGGCGAGACGGTGGGCGTGGATGCGCTGCTGGCGACGATCTCGGAGGGCGGCGAGGCAGCCCCTGCGAAGGAGGAGCCCAAGGCGGAGGCGAAGGCCGAGGACGAGGCTCCGGCGGAAAGCTCGGGCGGCGGTGGCAGCGTCGACGTGATGGTGCCGACCCTCGGCGAGAGCGTGACAGAGGCCACCGTGGCCACCTGGTTCAAGAAGGTGGGCGACACCGTCGAGGCCGACGAGATGCTCTGCGAGCTCGAGACCGACAAGGTGAGCGTCGAGGTGCCTGCGCCCTCCGCCGGCACGATCACCGAGATCCTCGCCGAGGAGGGCGCCACGGTGGAGGCCGGCGGCAAGCTCGCGGTGATGAGCGAGGGCGCCGGTGGTGCCCCCTCCAAGCCCGCCGAGGGTGGCAAGGAAGAGGCCGCGCCGAAGGCCCCGGCTGCCGAGACCGCCTCAAAGGGCGCCGACGTGGAGAATGCGCCGTCCGCCAACAAGATGATGGCGGAAAAGGGCCTGTCGGAGAGTGACGTGAAAGGCACCGGCAAGGACGGCCGGATCATGAAGGAAGACGTGATGAAGGCAGTTGCCGCCGGCACCAAGGCCGCCTCCTCGGCCCCTGCCCCCTCCGCCCCGCCGCGCGGCCCCGTGGCCGCTGAGGACGAGGCGCGCGAGGAGCGGGTGAAGATGACGCGCCTGCGCCAGACCATCGCCCGCCGGCTTAAGGACGCCCAGAACACCGCTGCGATCCTGACCACCTACAACGAGGTGGACATGACCGAGGTGATGGCGCTGCGGAACGAGTACAAGGATCTGTTCCTGAAGAAGCACTGTGTGAAGCTGGGCTTCATGAGCTTCTTCACCAAGGCCTGCGTGCATGCGCTGAAGGAAGTGCCCGAGGTGAACGCCGAGATCGACGGGCAGGACATCGTCTACAAGAACTTCGTCCACATGGGCATCGCCGCGGGCACGCCGCAGGGCCTCGTGGTGCCGGTGATCCGCAATGCGGATGCGATGAGCTTTGCCGACATCGAGAAGGCGATTGCCGAAAAGGGTGCCCGTGCCCGCGACGGCAAGCTCTCGATGGCCGAGATGCAGGGCGGGACGTTCACCATCTCCAACGGCGGCGTCTACGGCTCGCTGATGAGCTCGCCGATCCTGAACCCCCCGCAGTCGGGCATCCTGGGCATGCACAAGATCCAGGACCGGCCGATGGT
>CAYVQK010000362.1:0-1919 GCA_964454145.1 uncultured Oceanicola sp.
AGCAGCCCACCCGGTCGAGCTGCGCCTCGTCGAGCCAGTCGAGCAGGGTCTGGAACTCGTCCTCGGTCTCGCCGGGGTAGCCGACGATGAAGGTGGAGCGCAGGGTCAGGTCGGGGCAGATGTCGCGCCACGCCGCGATCTCGTCGAGCGTGCGGGCGGCGGCGGCGGGCCGCGCCATGCGCCGCAGGACATCGGGGTGGGCGTGCTGGAACGGAATGTCGAGATAGGGCAGCACCAGACCGTCCGCCATCAGCGGGATCAATTGCCGCACATGTGGGTAGGGATAGACATAGTGCAGCCTGATCCACGCGCCGAGCGAGCCAAGGTCGCGGGCCAGATCGGTGATATGTGCACGGTGGCCGCGATCTTCGGCATGTTTGATGTCGACGCCATAGGCGGAGGTGTCCTGCGAGATCACCAGCAATTCCTTGACGCCGTTCTGCACCAGCTTCTCGGCCTCGCGCAGCACCGCATGGGCCGGGCGCGACTGCAACCGCCCGCGCATGTCGGGGATGATGCAGAACTTGCACTTGTGATTGCAGCCCTCGGAAATCTTCAGATAGCTGTAGTGCCGCGGCGTCAGAGACACGCCGGAGGCGGGCAGCAGATCGACGAAGGGATCGGGGCTGGGCGGCACCGCGCTGTGCACGGCGTCGAGCACCTGCTCATATTGATGCGGACCCGTCACGGCGAGGATTCGCGGGTGATGCTCGCGGATATACTCCGGTTCGGCCCCGAGACAGCCGGTCACGATCACCTTGCCGTTCTCCTTGAGCGCCTCGCCGATCGCATCAAGGCTCTCGGCCTTGGCACTGTCGAGAAAGCCGCAGGTGTTCACGATCACGGCGTCAGCGCCTTGATAATCCGGGGAAACACCATACCCTTCGGCGCGCAACCGGGTCAGGATACGCTCACTGTCGACCAATGCCTTGGGGCAGCCAAGCGAGACCATGCCGATGCTCGGCTGGCCGGGACGGGACGGGTCGCTGATTTTCGCCTTCGGAGCGAGATCAGGCCGCAGATCGGGTGGGTTTGTGCTCATGTTCCGCGCTATAAGCCATGGCGCGGCGCTGCGAAAGGGCCGGTGAAGTTTCGGGAGACATGGAATGAAGTGGGGATTTCGAGCATTCGGCGCGGCGGTGCTGGTTCTGGCGCTGGCGCTCGGGGCCTTGGCGATGGTCTCCGAGGCATGGGTGACCGGCTGGATCACCAAGCGGCTGGCGCAGTCGACCGGGCGCGAAGTGCGCATCCTCGGTGAGGTCGAGCTGAGCATCTGGCCGGTGCTCGGCATCCGCGCCGACGGGCTGGAGATCGGCAATGCCGACTGGGCCGGGGAGGCTCCGCTGCTGTCGTCCTCCAAGGCGGCGATCGGGCTGCAGCCGCTGGCCCTGCTGCGCGGCGAAACCCGCATCCGCCACATCGAGGCGCGCAGCCCGACGATCCGTCTGGCCCGGCGGGCCAATGGCCGGGTCAACTGGCGTTTCGATACCCCCGATGGCAGCGCCCGCGCAGCGGAAGAACCCGCGCCGGACAACGACGCCGCGCCGCTCAGCATCGACCGACTTACCGTCACCAACGCCAGCATCATCTATGAGGCCGAGGGCGCGGAGCCCGTCACCGTGGATGAGCTGGACCTGTCGATGGTCTGGCCCGATCCCGCAGGCGCGGCGGAGATTTCAGCCAGCTATCGCCCCGCCGGGAGCCCGGTGCGGCTGCGCGGACGGGTCGAGACCTTCGATCGTTTCCTTGCCGGGGAGCTGACGCCGCTGGAGGCCAGCCTGTCGGCCCGCGGCGGCGAGGTCGCGCTGGAGGGGCGCGGCGCGTTAAAGGGCGCGATGGCGGGACATCTGCAGGCCAGCGGCGATGATGCCGACGCATTCCTGTCGGCGCTGGGGTTCGGGGCAGGGGCGCTGCCCGCC
>CAYVQK010000363.1:0-1895 GCA_964454145.1 uncultured Oceanicola sp.
ACGAGGGCAACCGCCCCGGCACCACCGCCGAAAGCCTCGCCGGGCTGCAGCCGGTCTTCAAGGACGGCCAGCAGATCAAGGAGGGCCGTTTCATCACCGCCGGAAACGCCAGCCAGCGCAGCGACGGGGCCTCGGCCTGCGTGGTGATGGAGGCAAAGGCCGCCGAGCAGGCCGGGCTGGAACCGCTGGGCCGCTACGTCGGGGTCTGGGCCGCGGGGCTGGAGCCCGACGAGATGGGCATCGGACCGGTCTATGCCGTGCCACCGCTTCTGAAGGCGCATGGGCTGACGATGGACGACATCGACCTATGGGAACTGAACGAGGCCTTCGCGGTGCAGGTGATCTATTCGCGCGACCAATTGGGCATCCCGGACGAAAAGCTCAACGTCGATGGCGGGGCGATTTCCATCGGGCATCCCTACGGAATGTCGGGCGCGCGGATGGTCGGCCACGCGCTGATTGAGGGCAAGCGCCGCGGCGCGCGCTACGTGGTCTGCACCATGTGCGTCGGCGGCGGCATGGGGGCCGCGGGCCTCTTCGAGGTGCTGTGACGCCCTGCGTGCCGCACCTCTGACCTTTGCAAATCGCGCGGGCGGCGCTACTGCCCGTGCAACGACCCTGACCTGATACGGAGACGCCATGCCTCGCCAAGACACCCATCTGCCCAAGGCCCTGCAGGGGCTGCGCCTGCCGATGATCGCCTCGCCGCTGTTCATCATCTCGGTGCCGAAACTGGTCATCGCCCAGTGCAAGGCGGGCATCGTCGGCGCCTTCCCGGCACTCAACGCGCGTGAGGGCGAGGGCGAGCATCCGCTGCTCGACACATGGCTGACGGAAATCCGCGAGGAGTTGGACCGGCACAACCAGGCCAACCCCGACACGCCGGCGGCACCCTTCGCGGTAAACCAGATCGTGCACCGCTCCAACGGGCGGCTGGAGCGCGACCTCGAGATCTGCGTCAAGCACGAGGTCCCGATCTGGATCACCTCGCTCGGCGCCCGCAAGGAGGTCAACGAGGCGGCGCATTCCTGTGGCGGCATCGTGCTGCACGACATCATCAACAACACCTTCGCCAAGAAGGCGATCGAGAAGGGGGCCGACGGCCTCGTCGCCGTGGCGGCGGGCGCGGGCGGCCACGCCGGCCAGCAATCGCCCTTCGCACTGGTGCGCGAGATCCGCGAATGGTTCGACGGGCCGGTGGCGCTCTCGGGCGCCATCGCCACCGGCGAGGCGTTGCTGGCCGCGCGCGCCATGGGGGCCGATCTGGGCTACACCGGCTCGCCCTTCATCGCCACCGAAGAGGCCAATGCCGAGGACGCCTACAAGCAGATGATCGTGGGCGCAGGCGCGGAGGACATCGTCTATTCTTCGCTCTTCACCGGGGTCTGGGGCAATTACCTCAAGGATTCGGTGCGCCGCGCGGGCATGGACCCCGACAACCTGCCCACCGCCGACGCCTCCTCGATGAGCTTCTCGGACGGCTCCTCGAAGCCCAAGGCGTGGAAGACGATCTGGGGCTCGGGGCAGGGCATCGGCGCGGTGAAATCCGTGGGGCCTGCACGCGCCATCGTCGACCGGATGGAGGCCGAATACCACGCCGCGGGCCGCAAGCTGGCGGCGGAGTTCCAGTGACGGGCCGCGCGCGACATGGCTGAGCTTCTCGTCGTCCGCCACGGGCAGGCGTCCTTCGGGCAGAAGGATTACGACGTGCTGTCGGACCTCGGGCGGCGGCAGTCGGCGGCCCTTGGCGCGCTGCTCCGCGATTTGGACTGGTTCCCTGACCGCGTCGTTACCGGCAGCCTGCGACGGCAGAAGGACACGCTGGCCGAGATGGGCTTCGACGCGCGGCCAGAGGAACATGCAGGTTTTGACGAGTACGACTTTCAGGACCTGCT
>CAYVQK010000364.1:0-1884 GCA_964454145.1 uncultured Oceanicola sp.
CTTGCCAACCTCTGCCACAACTGCCGCGGCTGCTACTACGCCTGCCAGTACACCGAGCCCCACGACTTCGCGCTCAACCTGCCCGCGGCCCTGGCCGATGTGCGGGCCGAAAGCTGGGAGCGCTTCGCATGGCCCGGTGCGCTGGGCGGGCTGTTCCACCGCAGCGGCGTCGCCCTCGCGGCGGCGCTCGTGCTGGGGATCGCCGCGCTGTTCCTTGCACTGAAGGCCTTCGCGCCCTCCGGTGGCGCGGGCTTCTATGCCTATCTCTCCCACGGCGCCATGGTGGCAATCTTCCTTCCCGCCTTCCTCCTGCCCGTCGTCGCCATCGGGGTCGGCCTGCGGCGCTACTGGCGCGAGGTGGGCGGTGGGCCCCTGCGCTGGGCGCACTTCGCCGAGGCCGGCCGCCGCACCGCGAACTTGCGCAATCTTGCCGGCGGGCAGGGGCAGGGCTGCAACTTCGAGAAGGGCGACCGCTATTCCAACGCACGGCGCCATGCGCACCAGGCCGTGCTCTGGGGCTTCCTGCTCTGCTTCGCCTCCACCTCCACCGCCACGCTGATGCACTACCTGCTCGGCCTCGAGGCGCCCTACGGCCTGTTCAGCCTGCCCAAGCTCCTCGGCGTGCCGGGCGGCGTGCTTCTCACCATCGGCGCGGCCGGTCTCGCCTGGCTGAAGACCAAGGCCGACCCGGCGCTCGGCGCCACCGGCCGGGCAGGCGGCGAGATGGGCTTCGTACTGCTGCTCGGCTTCACCGGCCTCAGCGGCCTCGCGCTCTACGCCGCCACCGGCACCGCCGCGGTGCCCGTGCTGCTGGCGCTGCACCTCGGCGCGGTGCTCGCGCTCTTCCTGCTCACGCCCTATTCAAAGATGGCCCACGGGGCTTACCGCTTTGCCGCGCTGCTGCGCGACGCGCAGCGCAGATGACCACCCGCCTGCTGATCCTCGAGGGCGACGGCATCGGGCCCGAGATCGTCGCCGCCACCCGGCGGGTGCTGGAAGCGGCAGACCAGGCCTTCGGGCTCGGGCTTTCGCTCGAGCCCGCCGAAATCGGATTTGCGGCGCTCGCCCGCGAGGGCACCACGATCCCCGACGCGGTGATCACGCGGGCCCGGGAGGTCGAGGGCATCGTGCTCGGGCCGGTCTCGCACAACGACTATCCGCCGCGCGCCGAGGGCGGTCTGAACCCCTCGGCGGTGCTGCGCACCGGCCTCGACCTCTACGCCAACATCCGCCCGGCCCGCACCCGCGCGGGCGTTCCGGCGCCCGTCTCCCACCCCTTCGATCTGGTGATCTTCCGCGAGAACACCGAGGGCTTCTACGCCGACCGCAACATGGCTTCCGGCTCGGGCGAGTTCCTGGCCGACCCCGACATGGCGCTGGCGATCCGCAAGATCACCCGCCGCGCCTGTGCCCGCATCGCGGAGGCCGCCTTTGCCGAGGCGATGGCCCGGCCCGCCCGCCGGCTGGCCGCGGTGCACAAGGCCAACGTGTTGCGCATGTCCGACGGGCTGTTTCTCGAAGAAACCCGCGCCGCTGCGGCGCGCTACCCCGAGGTGGCCTACGAGGAGGTGCTGGTGGACGCGGCTGCGGCCCACCTGGTGCGCGAGCCGCAACGCTTCGACGTGATCGTGACCACCAACATGTTCGGCGACATCCTGTCGGACCTCGCCTCCGAACTGGCGGGCGGCCTTGGCCTCGCAGCCTCGCTCAACGCCGGGACCGATCACGCGATGGCCCAGGCCCAGCACGGCTCGGCGCCATCTATCGCGGGCAAGGACATGGCCAATCCTGCCTCGCTGATCGGGTCGGCCGCGCTGCTGCTGGACTGGCTCGGGCTGAAGCACGATGCGCCGCACTTCCGCAAGGCTGCGGCGCGGATCGAGG
>CAYVQK010000365.1:0-1856 GCA_964454145.1 uncultured Oceanicola sp.
CGTCGAACTTGTTGAAGGTCCAGATGAAGCGCAGCAGGAACAGCACCGAGAGGATGCCCACAAGCTGGGGCAGCGAGAGATACCAGAACTTCTGGAAGGGCGAGGCGCCATCCATGTCGGCGGCCTCGTACATGTCGGTGTCGATGCTCTGCATCCGGGCGAGGATGAAGAGGAAGGACAGCGGGAAGTAGCGCCAGATTTCGAAGACGATCACCATGATCAGCGCGAGCGGGCGCTGGCCGAAGAAATTGATCGCCTCATTCGTCACGCCCATCTGGAGCAGCAGCGCATTGGCCGAGCCGCTGAACGGATCGAAGAGCGTGACCCAGGTGAAGGCCACGGCGATGACCGGGGCGACATAGGGGAACAGGTAGAGCCCGCGCAGGATGCCCTGCCCGCGGAAGCTCTTGTTCAGCAGGAGCGCGGCGAAGAGCCCCATCACCAGCGCGCCGATGGTGCCGAAGACGGTGTAGAGCAGCGTGACCCAGAGCACCTGCCAGAACTCGCCGCCGTCGAAGACACGGGCGAAATTCTCCAGCGTGAACTCGAAGTTGGTGAGGATGTTGGGGGCCTTCACCGTGACGGTGGGCTCGCTGTCTTCCAGCGCGTCCTCCACCGCCTCCGGGTCGTCGGCGACGATGGGCACCTCGATGTCGGCCCGACCCCCGGCCTCCACCTCGCCCAGGTCGCAGGTGAGGGTGCGGGCCTCGTAGCTGCACATCTCCGGGATCATGCCGGGCTCCACGCCTTCGGGGAAACCGTCGCTGAAGCGCGCGGAGGTGAGTGCCACGTCCTGCGAGGTGTTGCGGACGCGGTAGCGGATGTAGGGCTCGGCCTCGTCGGCGTCGCGGAGCTGCTCGTTCACGTTCAGCGTGGGCGGGCGCAGGTCGGCCAGCCCGATGGGCTTGAAGCTGATCCAGAAGATCGCCAGCAGCGGCAGGATCACCACCAGCGAGACGCTGATGATCGTGGGCGCCAGGAGGCCCCAGGCCAGCCGGGCCTCGCGTTTGGCAAGAGGGCCGCGTCCGCGCGGGGGGAGGGGTGTGTCGGTCATGGCGAAGCCGGGCGGCGGCGCGGGGCCGCCGCCCGGGGGCGAGGGCTCACTGAACCTTCGCCAGCTCCTCGTTCATCATCTCCACGGTCGCCGCCGCATCGCGGGCGCCGTCGATGTATTCGCGCACCAGGCGGTTGATCACCTGGCTGTTGATCATCTTGGAGGCCAGCGAAAGCTGCCCCTCCTCGACGCCCCAGCGCTGGGCCACGTCGAGGCCGCCGACGATCTCGTCGATCATCTCGGGCGCGTAGAGGTCCGACAGGGCCGCCTTGCGATCGACGCCCACCTCGAGCATCGACCACTCGGTCTTGAACTTGTCGGGCTCCTCCGCCGTGCCGCGCCGGGTGGGGAACTTGCCCTCGGGCGCGATGGAGAGGGTGTCCATGTAGCCCGCGTCCATCGAGTACTTCACGAACTCCATCGCCGCGTCGGTATCGGCATCGGAGGTGATGCCGAAGTAGCGGGTGTCGCCCCAGGCGGCGCCGTCGGGGTTGGACGGGCCGGAGAAGGTGGTGACGATCCCGGTGCGCGAGGCAAGCTCGGCGCTGGTCGGGTCATCGGTGATGGTGGGGGGCGCGTCGTTTCGCAGGCCCGCGAGCTCGTCGAGGATGAAGGGTGACCAGATGATCATCGCGGCCTTGCCGGCGAAGTAGAGCTCGCGGCTCTGCTGCCAGTAGAGCTCGCCCGGGGGCGAGGCCTCGGCGATGGCCTTGTAGAAATCGAGCACCTCGGTCGTGGCGGCCACATCGAGCGGGGCGAAGCCCTCCTCGTTCACCGGCGAGACCCCGTTGGCGAGGAAGAC
>CAYVQK010000366.1:0-1842 GCA_964454145.1 uncultured Oceanicola sp.
GTTGTTCACCACGATGTGGATCGTCCCGCCGGTGCGGTGGCCGCGCAGGCCCGACAGGCCGAAGCACTCCGCCACCACGCCCTGGCCGGCAAAGGCCGCGTCGCCGTGCAGCAGGATCGGCAGCACCTCGGTGCGCTCCTTGTCGTTGAGCTGGTCCTGCTTGGCGCGGGCCTTGCCCAGCACCACCGGGTTCACCGCCTCGAGGTGCGAGGGGTTCGCGGTGAGGCTGAGGTGCACCGTGTTGCCGTCGAACGACCGGTCCGAGGAGGCGCCGAGGTGGTATTTCACGTCGCCCGATCCATCCACGTCCTCGGGCTTGAAGCTGCCGCCCTGGAACTCGTTGAAGATCGCGCGGTAGGGCTTGGCCATCACGTTGGCCAGCACGCTCAGACGCCCCCGGTGGGGCATGCCCACCACGATCTCCTTCACGCCGAGCCCGCCGCCCCGCTTGATGATCTGCTCCATCGCCGGCACCAGGCTCTCGCCGCCGTCGAGGCCGAACCGCTTGGTGCCCATGTATTTCACATGCAGGAACTTCTCGAAGCCCTCGGCCTCCACCAGCTTGTTCAGGATCGCCTTGCGCCCCTCGCGGGTGAAGGCGATCTCCTTGCCCAGCCCCTCGATGCGCTCCTTCAGCCAGGAGGCCTCCTCGGGGTTGGAGATGTGCATGTACTGCAGCGCGAAGGTGCCGCAGTAGGTGCGGCGCACGATCTCGAGGATCTGGCGCAGCGAGGCGAACTTCAGGCCGAGGACCTCGTCGATGAATATCGGCCGGTCCATGTCGGCATCGGTGAAGCCGTAGCTCTTCGGGTCCAGCTCGGGGTGGGGCGTCTGGTCCTGCATCCCGAGCGGGTCGAGATCGGCCACAAGGTGGCCGCGGATGCGGTAGGCCCGGATCAGCATGAGCGCGCGGATCGAGTCGAGCACCGCCGTCTTGATCGCCTCCTCGCTCACCGGCGCGGCGCTCGCCCCGGCGGCTTCCTTGATCTTCGCCGCGGCCCCACGCCCCTCCGGCGTCGCTTCCGCCGGCCACTCGCCGGTCAGCGCGGCGGTCAGGTCATCGGCGGGCACCGGCGGCCAGTCCTTGCGGGCCCAGGAGGGGCCCTTGGCCTCGGCCTTCACATCGGTATCGCCATCGCCCAGCTGCCGGAAGAACTCGGCCCAGGCCCCATCGACCGAATTCGGATCGTCGGCATACTTGGCGTAGAGCTGTTCGAGATAGGCCGCGTTGTGCCCCTGCATGAAGCTCGAGGCGTGGAAGAGGTCGTTGGGGCTTTGGTCGGTCATGATGCCACCTGATGTGTTGAAGGCCACGGGCAGAGTCTCCCGCCCGCGGCCAGTGTCGCGCGATATGTGGGCCGCCTAGCCAATTGCCTTCAGCACGGCCTCGCCGAGGGTGGCGGGGCTGTCTGCAACGATGATGCCGGCGGATTTCATGGCTTCGATCTTGCTCTCCGCATCGCCCTTGCCGCCAGACACGATTGCGCCAGCGTGGCCCATGCGGCGGCCCGGAGGGGCGGTGCGCCCGGCGATGAAGCCGGCGACCGGCTTCCAGCGGCCCTTCTTCTTCTGTTCGGCGAGGAACTCGGCCGCTTCCTCCTCGGCGGAGCCGCCGATCTCGCCGATCATGATGATCGAATGGGTCTCGTCATCGTCGAGGAACATGTCGAGCACGTCGATGTGCTCGGTCCCCTTGATCGGGTCGCCGCCGATGCCCACGGCGGTGGACTGGCCAAGGCCCGCGTCCGAGGTCTGCTTGACAGCCTCGTAGGTCAGCGTGCCGGAACGGCTCACCACGCCAACGCTGCCGCGCATGTGGATATGGCCGGGCATGATCCCGAT
>CAYVQK010000367.1:0-1824 GCA_964454145.1 uncultured Oceanicola sp.
TGCGCTTGGCGACCATGTCGCACAGCGCGGGTCGCTCAACGCGCCCGACAGGCTGCGGTTCGACTTCTCCCACGGCAAGGCGCTGTCTCCGGAAGAGATCGGCCGGGTGGAGCGCGAGGTGAACGCCTTCATCCGCCAGAACACGCCGGTGGAAACCCGGATCATGACGCCGGATGACGCCCGCGCCATCGGGGCCCAGGCACTATTCGGCGAGAAATACGGAGACGAGGTTCGCGTGGTTTCGATGGGCCGCGCCGACACCGGCAAGGGCGGCGACGGCAAGACCTGGTCGATCGAGCTCTGCGGTGGCACCCACGTGACCCGCACCGGCGATATCGGCGCCTTCGCCCTCACCTCCGAGGCTGCCAGCTCCGCCGGCGTGCGCCGGATCGAGGCGCTCACGGGCGAGGCCGCGCTGGCCGAGCTTCGCGGCCGCGACGTGGCCCTGAGCCAGATCGAGGGCCTGCTGAAGGCCTCGGGACCGGATGTGATCACGCGGCTGAAGAGCCTGCTCGACGAGCGCAAGAGCCTCGCCAACGAGGTAGGCCAGCTGCGCCAGCAGCTTGCCATGGCGGGCGGTGAGGCCAAGACGGATGTCAAGGAAATCAACGGGATATCCTTCATAGCTCAAGCGCTGACAGGCGTGACGGGCAAGGATCTTCCAGGCCTCATCGACGCCCACAAGGAAAGGCTCGGCTCCGGTGCGGTGCTGCTGGTGGCCGATGCCGGTGGCAAGGCCGCCGTGGCCGCAGGCGTGACCGCCGACCTGACCGACAAGCTCTCTGCGGTGGACCTGGTGAAGGCAGCGGTGGAACAACTCGGCGGCAAGGGCGGCGGCGGCCGGCCCGACATGGCGCAGGGCGGCGGGTCGGACCCGTCGAAGGCGCCCGAGGCCATCGCTGCAGCAGAAGCCATTATCGGAGGATAAGATGCCCGCACTCTGGATCGCCCATGTCACCGTCACCGACCCGGACGCCTACGGCAAATACGCCGAGCTGGCCGGTCCCGCCATCGCCAAGCATGGCGGCAGCTTCATCGCGCGTGGCGGCAAATTCGTGCAACTTGAGGGCAAGGAACGGCCGCGCAACGTGGTGGCGAAGTTCCCCTCCGTCGAGGCGGCGGTGGATTGCTACAACTCGCCTGAATACCAGGAAGCCCTCAGCCATGCGCGCGGCGCCTCGGAGCGCGAGCTGATGGTGGTCGAGACCTCGGAGTAACGCCCCTGAGCGCCACGGCCCTGCTGCCAATCGTTCTGCTGGCTGCCTCCAACGTCTTCATGACGCTGGCCTGGTATGGCCACCTCAAATACCCGAGCGCCCCTCTCTGGCTTGTGATCCTGGCCAGCTGGGGCATCGCGCTTTTCGAGTATTGCCTCGCTGTGCCCGCGAACCGGATCGGCCACGTGAGCTACAGCGCGGCCGAGCTGAAGACGATCCAGGAGGTCATCACCCTGGTGGTCTTCGCCGGCTTCTCGATCGCCTACCTGAAGGAGCCGCTCACGCTGAACCATGCCGTGGGGTTCGGCTTCATCGCGCTCGGCGCCTTCTTCATCTTCAAGGGGCCGTTCTAGGCGTAAGGGTTTTTGGCGCTCCGGTCCTCCGAGAGCGAGCCCGTGCGCCGTTCCACCAGTGCCTCGATCGCATCGGCCAGGTGCACGTCGCCGATCGCCTCGTCGCCCGCCGCCACGCGGATCCTGTGCGCCTCGGCCAGCACCTCGGCATGAGTGCAGCCTGCGGGTGGCTCGAACTTGTAGCAGGCCAGCTCGATCAGAAGCCCCAGCGGATCCTTGAAGTAGAGTGAATCCATGAAGCCCCGGTCCTTGGG
>CAYVQK010000368.1:0-1814 GCA_964454145.1 uncultured Oceanicola sp.
CGCTCAGTCCCACCAGGGGGCGATTTCGCCGATCTCGTCGTCGGACCAGCCGAAGTGGTGGGCGAATTCGTGGACGGTGACGTGGGCGATGAGCTCGTCGAGGTTCTGGCCGGGGCGGTCGCGCCATTCGGTGAGGATGGGCTGGCGGAAGAGCCAGACCACGTCGGGCCAGGGGTCGGGGTAGCTGGCGGATTTCTCCGTAAGCGGCGTGCCCTCGTAGAGGCCGGTCAGCTCGTGGGGGTCGGTCATGCCGAAATCGGCCATCATTTCGGGCGTGGGCCACTCGGCGACGCGGATCACCACCTCCCGCGCGGCGGCGCGGAGGGCGGTGGGGAAGGCCTCCAGCGTGTCCTGGGCGACCTTCAGGAAATGGGCGTCGTCGCGGGCCATGGGGCCGGGGTCAGGCGCCGGTGACGCGCCAGATCACGTCGCCCACGTCATCGGCCATCAAGAGGGACTTGCCGTCGGGCCCGATGCAGACGCCGACGGGGCGGCCGTAGGCGAGTTTCTCGTCGTCGGAGAGGAAGCCGGAGAGGATGTCGCGCGGGGGTTCGCTCTCGCTGGGGCGGCCGTTCTCGAAGGGGACGAAGAGGAGCTTGTAGCCGGAGAGCTTGGAGCGGTTCCACGAGCCGTGCTGGCCGATCACCATGCCGGCGCCGAAACCGGGCAGCGTGCCCTCGGGCATCCAGCAGAGGCCGAGCGAGGCGGTGTGGCCGCCGAGTGCGTAGTCGGGCTTGATCGAGGCGGCGACCTTTGCCGCGTCCTGCGGCACGCGGTCATCCACGATGCGGTCCCAGTAGGAGTAGGGCCAGCCGTAGAAGCCGCCGTCGACCACGGTGGTGAGGTAGTCGGGCGGGGTCTCGTCGCCCAGCCCGTCGCGTTCGTTGACCACTGTCCAGAGCGCGCCTGTCGTGGGCTCGAAGGCCATGCCGACGGCGTTGCGCAGGCCGGTGGCGTAGACGCGGGCCTCCTCGGTCTCGACGTCGAGCGCCCAGATCGCGGCGCGGCCTTCCTCGGCCTCCATCCCCTGGTCGGCGATGTTGGTCAGCGAGCCGACGCCGGCGTAGACGGTCTTGCCATCGGGCGAGACGATGAGGCTGCGGGTCCAGTGGCCGTGGGGCTTGAACTCGGCCAGCCTGCGGCCTGCGCTCTCGTCCAGCCGGGTCGTGCCGGGCGGGAAGGGGAAGGCGACGATGCCGTCGGTGTTGCCGAGGTAGAAGGTGTCGCCCACCACGGCCATGCCGAAGGGCTGGCGCTGGTTCTCGACGAAGACCTCGCGGTGCTCGGCCACGCCATCGCCGTCGGCATCGCGCCAGAGGCTGACCCGGTTGGCGCTGGGGCCGACGGCCTTGATCCGGCGCATGGTGGCCTGGGCGGCCTGGTCCATCAGCGTCTTCGCGGGGCCGGGCTGCTCGCGGCTCTCGGCCACCAGCACGTCGCCCGTGGGCAGCGCCTCGATCCAGCGCGGGTGGTCGAGCCCCTCGGCGAAGGCGTTGACCTTGAGGCCGGGCGCGCAGGTGGGCAGGCGGCCGTTCTTCCAGCCCTCGGCGGCGGGGAGCTTGAGGGTCATCAGGCCCTGCTTCTTCGCCTCGGGGATTTCCGGTTTGAGGCCCATGGCCTGGGTTGTGGGCGCGCCGATCCGGCGCATCAGGGCGACGGTGCCGCCGACGAGGGAGGTGGCTCTTGCGAGAATGCTCATGGGATGTCCTCCGGGCTGGTTCGGGCAGAGGGATAGCGCGCCTCGCGGGCGGGGGACAGCCCCCAACGCTTGCCTTCCCCCTCCGCAAATCGGTAAACAAACCTGACCACTCCGG
>CAYVQK010000369.1:0-1808 GCA_964454145.1 uncultured Oceanicola sp.
GGGCCGACCGGCGGAGAGGGGTTCGCTTGTCAGGCGGGCACCTGAAGCTTCAGGGTGCCCATGACTTTCTTGGCCATGATGGCGCTCCTTTTTCAACGGCCCCCCAACGCGATGGGCGGCCTTCATGTTGACGTGGTCCGGATTGGCACCCGCGAGCGCCGCCCCTCCCACGCGATTCGGCCCCGCCATGCGACGGGGGACGAAGGAAGCCGCCTCATAGGAGCATTTGCGCCCTGCGTCAAACCCTCGCTGCGGGTTGTCAGCGGTGTGGAGGCCCTGCTTCGCCCGCCAATCGCCCCAATCGCGCCCCGATCTGGCCATGCCGGCGGTTTTCCTTGGGCTTGGTTAATCAGGGATGAAACAGGTGGAGACCCCCCGATGATGATGCAGGACCACGAAAGCTTCACAGCCGCGCCCGCCGGCGCCTGGCTCGCGGTGAGCTACCGGCTCGAGGACATCCGCCGCGCCACGCCCGGCCGCACCACGCCCCGCGAGTTCTGCGAGGAGGCCATGGTGCTGATCGAGGCCTCGCTCGAGATCGCCGAACTCGGCCATTCCACCGGCCCCCAGGAGATGCCCGCGGGCCATGAGACCGGTGCGCTCTGGATCGGCTTTTCCGTCGCCGATGCCGACCGTGCCGAAGAGGTCATCCGCGAGGCGGTGCAGGGCACCAGCTACGGCGGCTACTCCGCCATCTCCCGCGCCGACCCCGCCAAGGCCTGAGGCCAGCCTGGCCGGCCCGGCCGCGCAGCGTGTCGCTACGTCTGCGCAAGCAGCCCCGGAAACGCGGCTTCGATCTCCGACCTCAGCGACGTGCCGAGCCGTGGCGGGGGCATGCGCCGGCTGTAGTCGTTCTCGCCGTGCAGGATCATGTAGCACATCGCGGGAAAGGGCACCCAGCCGAAGCGCACCCCCATCAACCGGGCGAACTCCGGCAACCTGCCGTGCGTCGGCACCATCGTCCCCTCCACGAGGTCGCTGCCCCAGCCTCCGGGCCGGAAATCGAAGAAGCCGGCCACGCAGGAGCCGCAGTTGCGAAAGAAGGTGTTGTTGTCGAAGCGCCCCGCCCGGATCTTCCTGTGGCCCAGCGCGCGGCCCTCCCGGCCGCCCTCGGCCAGCATGTAGCCCTGGTCGAGCAGGTAGCCGACCCCGTTGTTGTCTTGCAGGATGAACGCCGTCAGCCCTCTGTGCGGCACATCGTCGGCATCCAGCAGAAAGGCGTAGCCCGTTTCAGGGCCGTTCTCCCGGAGCCATCCCAGCAGCCGGTCGTACTTGTAGAACTTGTCGAAGGCCCGGGTCTCGTCGGGGCGGGCCTCGAAGGGCAGGAAGGTGATGCGCGGATCGTCGGGCAGGGTGCCGGGCCGGTCCTGCCCGCAGAGCACGAGCCGCCAGTGCGGATCGGTCTGCGCCATGAGCGCCGCCAGCGTCCGCCCCAGCAGCGCCTCGACCCGGCCCCAGTCCTTCGCCCGGGCCTTGCCGATGAGACAGGTGAGGTAGATCACCTCCTCGCGCCCCGTCGGCGGACGCCGCGTGGCGGCGGCCAGAACCGGGCGGCGGCGCACCGCCTGCTCCCACTGCGGCCCCCACTCGAAGAGCCGCAACAGCTTGCGGGTGTAGCGAAGGCGGGTCGGGAGGATCGTCAGAAGCTCGTGAAGCCTGCCGCCGTCCCCCATCCGAAGCCCCCCGTCAGGCCTGCTTGGTCACCTGGGTGAACTCCAGCTCCACCGGGGTGGCGCGGCCGAAGATCGACACCGTCACCTTCAGGCGCTGGTTGTCGTCGTCGACCTCCTCGACCATGCCGTCGAAAT
>CAYVQK010000370.1:0-1799 GCA_964454145.1 uncultured Oceanicola sp.
GACCCGGAGGCGCTCCGGGGGCCGCAGTTCGATGGCGCCTGGGTGGACGAGCTGGCGAAGTGGAAGAAGGCGCAGGAAGCCTGGGACATGCTCCAGTTCGGCCTGCGGTTGGGCGAGAGCCCGCGGATGTGCGTGACCACGACGCCGCGCAAGCAGGCGCTGCTGCGGGCCTTGCTGGAGCGGAAGAGCACGGTGGTGACCCGGGCCGGCACGGCGGCGAACCGGGCCTGGCTGGCGCCGGCTTTCCTCGAGGAGGTGACGGCGCGCTACGGCGGCACGTCGCTTGGGCGGCAGGAGCTGGACGGCGTGATGCTCGACGACATTGACGGCGCGCTCTGGCGTCATGAGGCGTTGGAGGCGGCGCGGCTGCACGAGGTGCCGGAGCTGGCGCGTGTGGTGGTGGCGGTCGATCCGCCGGTGACGGGCCACAAGGGCTCGGACGCCTGCGGGATCGTGGTGGCCGGGCTGGAGGCGAGCGGCGAGGAACCCAAGGACTGGCGCGCGGTGGTGCTGGAAGATGCCAGCATCGAGGCCGCCTCTCCGCTGGACTGGGCCCGGGCCGCGCTGGCTGCGGCAGAGCGACATGGCGCCGACAGGATCGTGGCCGAGGTCAACCAGGGCGGCGATCTGGTGGAAACGCTGCTGCGGCAGGTGGACCCGACGGTGTCGTTCCGCGCGGTGCGGGCCTCGCGCGGGAAGGTTGCCCGGGCGGAGCCCGTGGCGGCGCTCTACGAGCAGGGCCGGGTGCGTCACCTGGCAGGGCTCGGCGCGCTGGAAGACGAGATGGGCCGGATGACGGCGCAGGGCTATCAGGGCTCGGGCTCGCCAGACCGGGTGGATGCGCTCGTCTGGGCGCTGACAGAGCTGATCCTCGAGCCGGCGGCGAAGTGGCGGCGACCGAAGCTGCGGAGCTTGTGACGCGTAGGGTGGGATTCACCCAGGTTAGGGACATCGACAAAGGAGAGACGGATGATCTTCGACTTCCTCAGGCGGGGGCGGGGTGGCGGAGCCGTGCCCGAGCAAAAGGCCTCGGCCACGGGACCGGTGATCGCCTGGCACGGCGCCGGTCGGGTGGCCTGGAGCCCAAGGGACACGGTGTCGCTCACAAAGACGGGGTTCACCGGCAATCCGGTGGGGTTCCGTGCGGTGAAGCTGATCGCCGAGGCGGCGGCGGCGGTGCCGCTGATCTGCCAGGACACGGACCGGCGCTACGAGGTGCACCCGGTGGCCGACCTGATGCGGCGCCCGAATCCGGCGCAGGGGCGGGCGGAGTTTCTGGAGGCGCTCTACGGGCAGATCCTGCTTTCGGGCAACGGATACGTCGAGGCGGTGCTGGGCGAGATCGGCCTGCCGGGCGAGCTGCATGTGCTGCGGAGCGACCGGATGGCGGTGGTGCCCGGCAGCGATGGCTGGCCGGTGGCCTATGAGTACGCGGTGGCGGGGCGCAAGCACCGGTTCGATGCGAGCGGAGAGCTGAAGCCGGTATGCCACGTCAAGGCGTTCCACCCGCAGGATGACCATTATGGCCTCTCGCCGCTGAAGGCCGCCGCGAATGCGCTCGACGTGCACAACGCGGCGTCGAAGTGGTCCAAAGGGCTGCTGGACAACGCGGCGCGGCCATCGGGGGCGATCGTCTACCGGGGGGCTGACGGGTCGGGACACCTGAGTGCCGACCAGTACGACCGGCTGCTCGACGAGATGGCCAGCCACCACCAGGGGGCGGCCAACGCGGGCCGGCCGATGCTGCTGGAAGGCGGGCTGGACTGGAAGCCGATGGGGTTCAGCCCGTCGGACATGGA
>CAYVQK010000371.1:0-1791 GCA_964454145.1 uncultured Oceanicola sp.
CGATGCGGTGGACTGCGCGATGGACGCGCTCTCGGGCAACACCAGCCAGGCCACGCTCGGCACCGTGGTGGAGGCCCTGCAATACACCGAGCGCGACACCGGGCTCGACATCGGCGCGATCCGCGAGATCTCCGACTACTGGGAGAGCGTGCGCGCCCATTACGCCGCCTTCGAGTCCGGCCTTCAGGCGCCCGCGTCCGAGGTCTACCTCCACGAGATGCCCGGCGGCCAGTTCACCAACCTCAAGGCCCAGGCTCGCTCCATGGGCCTCGAGGAGCGCTGGCACGAGGTCGCCCAGATGTATGCCGACGTGAACCAGATGTTCGGCGACATCGTGAAGGTCACGCCGTCCTCCAAGGTGGTGGGCGACATGGCGCTGATGATGGTCAGCCAGGGCCTCACCCGCGCCGAAGTGGAAGACCCCAAGCGCGAGGTCTCCTTCCCCGACTCGGTCATCGACATGATGAAGGGCAACCTCGGCCTGCCTCCCGGCGGCTGGCCCGAGGCGATCCAGAAGAAGGTGCTGAAGGGCGAGAAACCCCTCACCGAGCGCCCCGGCAAGTCGCTGCCCCCGGTCGATATCGAGGCCACCCGCAAGGAGGCCTCCGAGAAGCTCGGCATCGAGCTCGATGACGAGGATCTGAACGGTTACCTCATGTATCCCAAGGTCTTCTCCGACTACGCCGCGCGCCACGAGGAATATGGCCCCGTCCGCACCCTGCCGACCGATACCTACTTCTACGGCATGGAGCCCGGCGACGAGATCTCGGTGGAGATCGACCCGGGCAAGACGCTGGAAGTGCGGCTCTCCGCGGTGGGCGAGACCAACGAGGAGGGCATCGTCCGCGTCTTCTTCGAGCTGAACGGCCAGCCCCGCACCATCCGCATCCCCGACCGCCGCGCCAGCGCCGTCGTGCAGGCCCGGCCCAAGGCCGAGCTGGGCAACGAGAACCACGTCGGCGCGCCGATGCCGGGCTCGGTGGCTTCCGTGGGCGTCACCGCCGGACAGAAGGTCAGCGCAGGCGACCTGCTCCTGACCATCGAGGCGATGAAGATGGAAACCGGCCTCCACGCCGACCGCGATGCCACCGTGAAGGCGGTGCACATCCACCCCGGCGACCAGATCGACGCCAAGGATCTGCTGGTCGAGCTGGAATAGGGCGGGAGTTTTCCCACCGCCCCACCGGCCGCAGGCCATTGATCCTGCGGCCGAATTGCCCTCTGATGCGGCCAGACACCAGGGAGGCCCGCCATGTTTGCCGTCACGTCCATCTACGCGGGTCTGCTGACCCTGCTCTACATCGGCCTCAGCGTCGGGGTGATCCGACAGCGGCGTGGCTCCGGGATCTCGGTGGGCGACGGCGACGACAAGCGGATGCGCATGCTGACCCGCGCCCATGCCAACTGCGCCGAATACGCGCCTCTCGGCATCCTGCTGCTGGCCCTCACCGAGGCCCAGGGCGCGCCGGCGCTTGCCCTGCACCCCCTCGGCGCGGCGCTGCTGCTCGGCCGCATCCTGCACGCCCGCGCCTTCCTCGCCGCCCGGATGATCCTCCGCCTGCGCGTCGCCGGGATGGCGCTCACCTTCCTGCCGCTCCTGCTCATGGCCGTGGGCCTGCCGCTTCACAGCCTTTTCTGAACGGCCGCGACGGCACCCGGAAAATTTTCGCCAAGGCGGTCAAATTTCCACTTGAACCCGCCCCGCACCGCCGTTATCTCACCGCTACTCAACGGACGCGGGCGTAGCTCAGGGGTAGAGCATAACCTTGCCAAGGTTAGGGTCGTGAGTTC
>CAYVQK010000372.1:0-1778 GCA_964454145.1 uncultured Oceanicola sp.
CGTTCAAGCCCGACGACGTGGCCGACAACCTGAAGAACCAGAACGGCTTCGTGCCGGGCATCCGCCCCGGCAAGCGCACCGCCGAGTACTTCGAGTATGTCGTCAACCGCATCCTCGTGCTCGGCTCGGCCTACCTCGCGCTGGTCTGCCTGCTGCCCGAAATCGTCCGCGGCGGCCTCGGCATCACCGCCTACTTCGGCGGCACCTCGATCCTGATCATCGTGTCGGTCGGCATGGACACCATCCAGCAGATCCAGTCGCATCTGCTTGCACACCAATACGAAAATCTCATTGAGCGGTCGCAACTGCGCGGTAAAAAGCGTGGAGGTCGCAACCGGAGGGGGACAGCTCGGCGATGAACATCATACTTCTCGGACCGCCCGGAGCGGGCAAGGGCACGCAGGCCAAGATCCTCGTCGAGAGCGAGGGCATGGTGCAGCTCTCGACCGGCGACATGCTGCGCGCCGCGCGCACCTCGGGCACCGAGATGGGCAACCTGGTTGCCGAGGTGATGGACCGCGGAGACCTGGTGACCGACGAGATCGTCATCGGCCTGATCCGCGAGCAGCTCGAGAAGGCCCCCGAGAAGAGCTACATCTTCGACGGTTTCCCCCGCACCCTGAAGCAGGCCGACGCGCTCGGTGAGCTTCTGGCCGAGATGGGCACCAAGCTCGACGTGGCCCTCGAACTGCGGGTGAACGACGAGGCCCTGGTGGAGCGCATCCTCAACCGCGCCCGCGAGGCCGTGGCCGCCGGCGGCGAAGCCCGCGCCGACGACAACGAGGAAAGCCTCAAGACCCGGCTGATGGCCTACTACAAGATGACCTCGCCGCTGGTGGGCTACTACTACGCCAAGGGCCTCTACGCCCGCACCGACGGCCTCGCGCCGATCGACGAGGTGGCCAAGGGCGTCCGCGAGAAACTGGGTCTCTAGGGCGGGACTTCTCCCGCCATCCGCTCAGTCGTTCGTCACCGCCCGCGCGATCGCCCGAGCTTCCATCCCGATCTGCCGGAGCTGCCCGTTGGGCGAGGCCTTGTAGCTGATGAAGTAGAGCCCCGGCGCGGCAGTGGGCGCGCCGTTGACCCGGGGCGAGCCTCTCGTGTCGAGCACGCCCTCCACGTCGGGCAGCATCTCCCGCAGGTCGTGGGTGTAGCCGGTGGCCGCCACGATCGCGTCGATCCGCTCGGGCGGTCCCTCGGCAAACTGCACCTTATCCCCCTCCACCCGGTCCACCGCCCCGCGCACCGCCACCCGGCCGGCGCGGATGGCGCCGAGCACGCCCGGGTCGATCAGCGGCACGCGGCCCTCGTGCACCACCTGGGCGACGGGGCCGTAGGCGGGCGTGGCAAAGCCGTAGTCGCCTGGTCGGCCGATCAGCGCGCGGATCAGCGGGCCCGTCACCGCGTCGGCGATGCGCGGCCCGAGCGTGCGCTGCACCAGCTGCATCGAGGTGACGGGGATGCCGAAGATCTCCTTCGGCAGGATGTTCACCGGGCCGCGGGCGCTGACGATCACCTCGGCCCCGCCCTCCGCGAGGTCCAGTGCGATGTCGCCGCCGGAGTTGCCGATGCCCGCCACCAGCACCCGCTTGCCCTTCATCCCCTCGGCGTTGCGATACGCCGACGAGTGGATCACCGGGCCGGCAAAGCCCTCGAGCCCCGGCCAGTCGGGCAGGCGCGGCGTGCCGTTGAGCCCGGTCGCGAAGACCACAACATCGGCCTCCTCCTCGCCCTGCGCGTGCTCCACCAGCCAGCGCCCGGCCATGGGCCGCACCCGG
>CAYVQK010000373.1:0-1721 GCA_964454145.1 uncultured Oceanicola sp.
CCCGGCCGCCGGCCTGCGCGGAACGATTGATTTTCGGCGCGGGCCGGCGATACTTGACGCCAAGGCAAGAAAAGTCGGGGGCAGTCGAGGAGTGGCGGGGTGAACATGGACCCGGACTATATTTTCGTGATCGGGCTCGTCGTGGCGGTGCTCGCCGTGCCGGCGCTGATCGGTGCCTTCTCGGAGAGCCGGCCGCCGAGGGCGGCGGCGGTCCTGATCCTGATCGCGGCGGGGCTGATCTCGGTGGCGGTGATCCAGAAGCCGGGCGGCTACACGGTGAGCGGCGCGCCCGACGTCTTCATGCGGGTGATCGGCGACCTGGTGAACTAGGCCGCGCCGGTCAGAACACCGATCCGAAGAGTTGCGCGGTGGCGGCCCAGGCGCGTTCGGTGGCGCGGGCGTCGTAGTGCTTGCCGCCCGCCTTGTCGTCGGCCTTGGGGTTGGTGAAGGCGTGGCCCACGCCGCCCATGGCGAGGATCTGCCAGTCGGCCTGCGCGGCATCGAGCTCCTCGGCCAGGGCCAGCACCGCCTCGGGCTTGGCCAGCGGGTCATCCCAGCCGTGCAGCGCGAGGACGCTGGTGGGGATGCGCTCGGCGGTGGGCCAGGTGGGGCGGTCGAAGAGGCCGTGGAAGCTGGCGACGGCCTTCACGTCGTTCTCGCCCATCCGCGCGAGATCCAGCACGCATTTGCCGCCGAAGCAGAAGCCGATGGCGCCGTGCGCGCCGTTGGTGACGCCGGAGCCGCGCATCCAGGTCAGTGCGGCGGCGATGCGGCGCTTCAGCTCGCCCCGGTCGGCGTTGAGTTCGTTCATCATCGCGCGGGCGTCGTCGGGGGCGTCCGGCGTGCGGCCGTAAGTGTCGGCGATGAAGGCGGCGTAGCCCATGGCGGCGAGGCGCTCGGCGGCCTCTGTCTCGACCGGGCTGCGCCAGGCGACGGAGTGGAAGACCAGCACGCCGGGGCGGGGGCCGTCTTGCGACGGGTCGGTGACGATGGTGCCGTGAAAGCCCTCGTAGGTCTGGTCTTCGTGCTGCATGGTGGTCCTCTCCCGAATCGCGCGTGTTGCGCGCATCGTGCGCGGAAGCCCCGCCGGGCACAATCGAGGGGCACAAACCCCCTTGCCAGACACGGGATTCGCCCCTATACGCCACCTCTCATCCGCGCGGACGGGCCGACAGTGGCATGCCTTTCCGCGCAAATACGACCAACTCATGGAGATGGCAAATGCCCAAGATGAAGACGAAATCGAGCGCCAAGAAGCGCTTCAAGGTGACGGCCACGGGCCGGATCAAGGCGGCCCAGGCGGGCAAGCGCCACGGCATGATCAAGCGGACGACCAAGTTCATCCGCACTGCGCGCGGTACCACGGTGCTGTGCGACGCCGACGAGAAGATCGTCAAGAAATACATGCCCTACGCCCGCTGAGGAGTTACCCAGATGTCCCGAGTCAAAGGTGGAACGACCACCCACGCCCGTCACAAGAAGGTTCTGAAGGCCGCCAAGGGCTACTATGGCAGCCGGTCGAAGAACTTCCGCACCGCAACCCAGGCCGTCGACAAGGCCAACCAGTACGCCACGCGCGACCGGAAGGCCCGCAAGCGGCAGTTCCGCGCGCTGTGGATCCAGCGGATCAACGCCGCCGTGCGCGCCCATGACGAGGCGCTGACCTATTCGCGCTTCATCAACGGCCTGTCGCTGGCCGGCATCGAGGTGGACCGCAAGGT
>CAYVQK010000374.1:0-1698 GCA_964454145.1 uncultured Oceanicola sp.
CCAGGTAGGTGAGCGTCCGGGTGCCGAAGGCGCCGTTGGTGGTGACGAAGATCTCCGCGAAGATCGACAGCAGGAAGATCGTCTGGATCAGGATCACGACGGTGATCGCGCGGCCGAGGTGCGGCAGGATGATGTAGTAGAACCGGCTGAGCGCGCTGGCCCCGTCCATCTCGGCGGCCTCGAGCTGCTCGGAGCTGAGCGACTGCACCGCGGTGAGCAGGATGAGCGTGGCGAAGGGCAGCCACTGCCAGCTCACGATCCAGATGATCGAGAACAGCGGCAGCTCCGAGAGCCAGTCGATCGGGGTGGCCCCGAAGAATTTCCACAGGTAGGCGAAGAGCCCGTTCACCGGGTTCATGAACATGTTCTTCCAGACCAGCGCCGAGACGGTGGGCATGACGAAGAAGGGGGCGATCACGAGGATCCGCACGATCCCCTGCCCCCACATCGGCTGGTCGAGCAGAAGCGCCAGCAGCACGCCGCCGATCACCGTGATCAGGAGGATGCCACCGACCATGATCAGCGTGGTCAGGATCGACTCGAAGAAGCTCGAGGAGCTGACGAAGCGTTCGTAGTTTTCCAGGCCCACGCAGCAGTCGAAGACACCGCGCAGCGGGCGGTAGTCGGTGAAGGAGAAGTAGATCGTCATGCAAAGCGGGATGAGCATCCACACCAGCAGGACGAAGACGGCGGGGGCGTTCATCAGCCGGGCGGCAGCGCGGGAGTGCTGGGTTGCCATGACGGGATCCTCCTCGGGTGTCCGGCGCAGGCTGCGCCACGGACGGGCAGTGGTCTGTCGGGTCGGTTGGGCGCTTGGCCCCGGAAGGGCCCCGGCGGGCGGGCGTGACCTTGCTGCCAGCCGGGGCAGGTACCGGGCGCCCCTGTCGGGGAAGGCGCCCGGCGGTCGCGGGAGGACCGCTTATTTGTAGCCGGCGGCTTCCATTTCCTCGTTCACGAGGTCCTGGGCCTTGGCGAGCGCCTCGTCAGCCGACTGCTGGCCCGCGAGCGCGGCGGAGAACTCCTGGCCCACCTGGGTGGCGAAGCCCGCGAACTCGGGGATGGCGGCGAACTGCACGCCGACGTAGGGAACCGGGTCCACGGTCGGCTGCGTCGGGTTGGCCGAGTTGATGCTGTCGAGCGTCATCTTGGCGAAGGGAACCTCCTGGTACTCGGGGTTCTCGTAGAGCGAGGTCCGGGCACCCGGGGGCACGTTGGCCCAGCCTTCCTTCTCGGCGACGAGCTCGATGTATTCCTTCGAGGTCGCCCACTCGATGAACTCCTTGGCCGCCGCTTCCTTCTGGGTGCCGGCGGGGATGCCGAGCGCCCAGGCCCAGAGCCAGTTGCCGCGCGGGCCCTTGCCGGTGTCGGGTGCCAGCGCGAAGCCCACCTTGTCGGCCACGGTGCTGTCGGCCGGGTTGGTCACGAAGGAGGCCGCCACGGTGGCGTCGATCCACATGCCGCACTTGCCCTGCTGGAACAGCGCGAGGTTCTCGTTGAAGCCGTTGTTGGCAGCACCCGGAGGCCCGTAGCTGTTCATCAGGTCGAGGTAGAAGGTCAGGGTTTCCTTCCAGGCCTCTCCGTCGAACTGCGGGTTCCAGTCCTCGTCGAACCAGCGCGCGCCGAAGCTGTTGCCCATGGCGGTGAGGAAGGCCATGTTCTCGCCCCAGCCGGCCTTGCCGCGCAGGCAGATGCCGTAGA
>CAYVQK010000375.1:0-1677 GCA_964454145.1 uncultured Oceanicola sp.
CTGCGGGCTGTTCGGCGCGGCGCGCTGGCTGGCCAGCATGTGGCGCATCTCGTCGAAATAGGCCTTCGCGTCGGCCTCGGTGGTGAAGTAGCCGCCCTTCCAGCCCCAGTAGGCCCAGGCACCGGCCAGACGGTCGAACACCTGCTTGGCCGAAGTCTCGCCGCCGAAGCGCTCTGCCTCAGGCAGCTCCGCCAGAGCGGCCTCGTCGGGCACCGAACGCCAGAGGAACTCGGGCACGCCCTTTTCCTTCACGCGTCGAAGGCGGGCCGGCACACCGGCCTTGCGGAAGTATTTCTGCGCGATGACATCCGAGGCCACCTGGCTCCAGGCCTTGGGCACTTCGAGGTTGTCGAGCTTGAAGACGACGGAGCCGTCCGGGTTGCGGATCTCGGAGGTGGTGGTGGTGAATTCCAGCCCGCCGTACGCTTCGCCTTTGGACGTGGTGAACTTCCGTTCGATCTTCATGGTCACATGCCTCTGTTACACTCGGCGCCTTTTTCTGGCGGCACCTGTCTGTTGCGTCCCGGCGCGGGCCCTGCTCGCGCGTCTTCCCTGCCGTCGGGCGCAGAAGGCTCGCCGCCGAACACGCATGTTCGGGCGTGGCAGGCTGTGCGCGGCCCGCCTCTCGGCTGATGTGGTCAAGTGACCGTCCCTACTGCGACCGTCCGCCCTTCTTCCCGGAAATCCGGCAAGCCGTGGTGCGTGCAGTGATGGCAGAAGGCCCGGCAGGCGCTGGCTGCGCCCTGTCTTGTCCCCGGCCCGGGTCGCCCCGGGTATGCCCCCTGCCGCTTCGCTGCCGCCCCAACATCTTGTGGCGTCTCAGTCGGCCACTACAAGAAACCCGATCGGGGGGCAGACCGTCAACGCTAAAATCCGACCTGTCGGGCATTCTTTTCTGTTGACCAATCGGCCGACACCCGATCCGCCTCACATCGGCGTGATTCACTCACATGTGGAGAAAGCTCACCACAGGATGTAGGCTCGCCTTCCAAACCATACGAAATATGGTGTTTTCTCCCCTCTCCTCCCCGGGCCCGGCACCTCTCTCCGCACCGCTTCTCCACAACGCAGAGCGCGCTCAGAAGAGACGGGATAGGGGCCCAAGGCTTGTGCATTTGCGCCACACCGGCGAGGCGCCGCGCACGGCTTTCACAGGCGCCAGCGCCTGCACGCTGCGGAAACCCACCACAACATCTAGTGTTTCCGCGGGGTCACGCCCTGCAAGGCGCTAGCAAGTGATTCACCTTCGGGGCCGCCCTATCGACCCACTGCGCAGCCGCCGTCGATCCGGCGTCCCAGCGCCAGGCGCAGAGGATCGGGGCCGTCGGTCGCCATCGGACCCATCCAGTCAATCACGGTCAGGAACTGCAGCGGCGCGTCCGCAGCCACATCCGGGCGCTCGCGCCCGAGCCGTTCCACCAGGTCGCCGGTGCGGCTGAACCCGAGTTGCTGAACATAGTGCGCTGCACCCACCCGCTCCCGAAGCTGCTCACAGCAGCCATGGCGATACGACACCAGTGTCTCGCAGACATGGAACTCCGGCATCCAGTGGCCAGTCCCCCCGTGCGGAGGTAGACCTTCGGCACCGAGCCGTCGCCGTTTTCGCGCCAGTGCGCAGCCATGTCCCGCGCGTCCTGCTCCAGCATGTCCATGAACGCGCCATAGGTTCGGGGCGTC
>CAYVQK010000376.1:0-1675 GCA_964454145.1 uncultured Oceanicola sp.
CATGCCGCCGTTCGGCAACCTGTTCGACCTGGAGGTGTTCGTCTCGCCGCACCTGGCCGAGGCCGACATGATCGCCTTCAACGCCGGCAGCCACCGGGAGGTCATGCAGCTCTCCTACACGGCCTTCGAGGAACTGGTGAAACCGGCCGAGGTGGCGATGTGACAGGCATCTGAGCGACCCGCTCGGCGTGGTGTCGAGCGGGCGAGACTCATGGCGCCGCGGCGACGGGACGAGCCGCCGTCTCAGTCCCGCAGGTGCCGCCGCGCCTCCTCGGCACTCTCGTAGATATGCGGCGAGACGGCGCGCTCCTCCAGGGCGTGGCCGAGCTTCTTGCGCATGAAGCTGCTGGTGGTGTAGCGGGTCACCCGCGAGTAGAAGCGCTCCTCCAGCCCGCGGACCATCTCGGTATAGGGCCCCAGAATGGCGTCGTCGATGCGGCAGCGGTCGTAGTTGACGATGGCATGCACGCGATGTCCGAGGGGCGCGAGGCGCTGTTCCACCTCGCGCCGGATGGCCTCGATGTCCGTGGGGGTGGCGATGCGCAGGTTCTCGAAGTTGATGAAGAAGAGCCCCTCTTCGGGGTCGTAGCTGAAGCGTTGCGACAGCGGCACGCTGAGCAGGTCGTCGGCCAGCCCCATGGGCGCGTCGTGGAAGATGCGGGCGTCCATCAGGCAGGGTGGTGCGTCCATGCGGGGCGTGAAGCCCATGTGGGCGAGGATGTCGCGCTCCAGCTCCACCCCCGGGGCGATCTCGGTGAGGGCGAGGCCGTCGGCGGTGAGCTCGAACACGCAGCGCTCGGTGATATAGCGCACCGGCTTGCCGGCCGCGGCGGCCAGGGCCCCGCTGAAGGTGCGATGCTCCACCGCGTCGACGAACTTGGGCTGGCCGCCCGCGGGCAGCCGGAGGGCGCCGTCGAGGATCTCCAGTGCCTCCCGGGTGGCCACGAAGGTGCCCATGAACACCACCTTGCGGGCGTTCTGGCTGATGTTGATGAAGCCGCCGGCCCCGGCCAGCCGCGGCCCGAACTTCGAGACATTGACGTTGCCGGCCCCGTCGGCCTGGGCCATGCCGAGGAAGGCGATGTCGAGCCCGCCGCCGTCGTAGAAGTCGAACTGGGCGGGCTGGTCGATGATCGCCTGGGTATTGGTGGCCGCGCCGAAGTCCAGCCCGCCGGCCGGCAGACCGCCGATCACGCCGGGCTCGGCGGTGAGGGTCAGGTAGTCGAGCAGCTGCTCTTCGCTGGCCACCGCGCCCACGCCCTCGGGCATGCCGATGCCCAGGTTGACCACGCTGTTGGGCTGCAGCTCGAAGGCCGCCCGGCGGGCGATGATCTTGCGCACCGACAGCGGCAGGGGAGCCGGCGTCCGCATCGGAACCCGAATCTCCCCCGAATAGGCGGGGTTGTAGGCGGTCTGGAAGGTCTGCCAGTGCTGGGCCGGGTCCTCGCAGACCACCACGCAGTCGACCAGCACGCCGGGGATCTTCACCTCCTTGGGGGCCAGGGTGCCGCGCTCGGCGAGCCGCTCCACCTGGACGATCACCACGCCGCCGGCGTTGTGAACCGCCGTGGCGATGGCCAGGGCCTCGAGGGTCAGGGCCTCGCGCTCCATGGTGACATTGCCCAGGGTGTCGGCGGTGGTGCCGCGCAGCAGTGCCACCTGCAGGTCGGCCAGG
>CAYVQK010000377.1:0-1667 GCA_964454145.1 uncultured Oceanicola sp.
GCCGACATTGCCGCCGAAACCGCCGAAGTGCCGCTGACCCTGCCCGAGATCGAGGCGCTCCAGGCCGGCAAGACCGGTGCGCTCATCACCTGGTCGGCGCTGGCGGGGCCACGGATGGCGGGGGAGGAATCGCACGGACTGCGACACTATGGCGATGCCGTCGGACGGGCTTTTCAAATCTTTGATGACATATTGGATGTAGAAGGCAGCGCCGAAGCCGTCGGAAAGGCGGTCGGCAAGGATGCCGCCCGGGGCAAGGCGACCTTCGTGTCGCTTCTCGGGTTGGAGCCCGCGCGGAAACGTGCCGCCGATCTCGTCGAGGTGGCCATCGCGGCGCTCGAGCCCTATGGCCCGGCGGCGGAAACGTTGCGGGAGCTTGCGCGTTTCGTTATTGCCCGGCGCAGTTAGGAGGCCCCGATGAGCCAGAGCCCAGCAACGCCCACCCTCGACCGCGTGAACGAGCCCTCGGCCCTGCGCCATATGAGCGACGCTGAGCTGCGCAAGGTGGCTGGAGAACTGCGCGCCGAGACGATCGAGGCCGTGAGCCAGACCGGCGGGCACCTTGGCGCGGGCCTTGGCGTGGTGGAGCTGACCGTGGCGCTCCACGCCGTGTTCGACACCCCGCGCGATAGGCTGATCTGGGACGTCAGCCACCAGTGCTACCCCCACAAGATCCTCACCGGCCGGCGCGACCGGATGCTGACGCTGCGCCAGAAGGGCGGGCTGAGCGGCTTCACAAAGCGCTCCGAGAGCCCCTATGACCCCTTCGGCGCCGCGCACAGCTCCACCAGCATCAGCGCCGCACTGGGCTTTGCCGTGGCGCGCGACCTCGGCGCCCCCGCCGACCCGCCGCTGGGCGATGCGATCGCGGTGATCGGCGACGGGGCGATGAGCGCAGGCATGGCCTATGAGGCGATGAACAACGCGGGCCACCTCGGCAAGCGGCTCTTCGTGATCCTCAACGACAACGAGATGAGCATCGCCCCGCCGACCGGCGCCATGAGCGCCTACCTGAGCCGCCTCTACGCCGGTGCGCCGTTTCAGGAGTTCAAGGCGGCGGCGAAGGGCGCGGTGTCGCTGCTGCCCCATCCCTTCCAGGAAGGCGCGCGGCGGGCGAAGGAGCTGCTGAAGAGCGTGACCGTGGGCGGGACGATGTTCGAGGAGCTGGGCTTCTCCTACGTCGGGCCGATCGACGGGCATGACCTCGACCAGCTGCTGCCGGTGCTGCGCACGGTGAAGGCCCGGGCCGACGGGCCGGTCCTGATCCATGTGATCACAAAGAAGGGCAAGGGCTATGCGCCCGCCGAGACGGCGGCGGACAAGGGGCATGGCGTTGCCAAGTTCGACGTGGTGACGGGTGTGCAGAAGAAGGCGCCGAGCAATGCGCCAAGCTACACCAAGGTCTTTGCCGAGAGCCTGATCCAGGAGGCGGAGCGCGACCCGCTGATCACCGCCGTCACAGCCGCGATGCCCGATGGCACCGGGCTGGACCTGGTCGGCAAGCGCTTTCCGGGCCGGGTGTTCGACGTGGGCATTGCCGAACAGCACGCGGTGACCTTTGCCGCCGGGCAGGCGGCAGGGGGGCTGAAGCCCTTCTGCGCGATCTACTCGACCTTCCTGCAACGCGGCTATGACAAAGTGGTGCACGACGTGGCGATCCAGCGGCT
>CAYVQK010000378.1:0-1655 GCA_964454145.1 uncultured Oceanicola sp.
CTTCGCCCGGGTGCAGGCCGAGACCGGAGGCGATTTCGTGCATCCCTACAACGACCCGCGGGTGATCGCGGGGCAGGGCACCTGCTCGAAGGAGTTCATCGAGCAGGTGGACGGGCTCGACTATGTCGTTGCCCCCATCGGCGGCGGTGGCATGATCTCGGGCACCTGCCTCACGCTCTCGACGCTGGCGCCGGAGACCAAGGTGATCGCCGCGGAGCCGGAGCAGGCCGACGACGCCTTTCGCAGCTTCAAGGCCGGCCACATCATCGCCGACGACGCGCCGAAGACGGTGGCCGATGGCCTGCTGGTGCCGCTGAAGGATCTGACCTGGCACTTCGTCTCGAACCACGTCCATGACATCTACACCGCCTCCGACCCCGAGATCGTCGACGCCATGAAGCTGACCTGGAAGCACCTGCGCGTGGTGATGGAGCCCTCCTCCGCCGTGCCGCTGGCGACGATCCTGAAGAACCCCGAGCCCTTCCGCGGCAAGCGCGTGGGCGTCATCATCACCGGCGGCAACGTCGACCTCGACCGGCTGCCCTGGCTGGCCGCCTGAGCCCGGACACGAAAAGGACCAAAGGCATGAAAGACATGACCAATCTCGACCAATACGAAGTGGGCTATGACATTCCGGCCAAGCCGGGGATGGACGAGGCCGATATCCAGACGCCCTGCCTGGTGCTCGACCTCGACGCGCTCGAGCGCAACGTGAAGAAGATGGGCGACTACGCCAAGGCCCACGGCATGCGCCACCGGGTGCACGGCAAGATGCACAAGTCGGTCGACGTGGCCAAGCTGCAGGAGCGCCTCGGCGGCGCCGTCGGCGTCTGCTGCCAGAAGGTCAGCGAGGCCGAGGTGTTTGCCCGCGGCGGCATCAAGGACGTTCTGGTGAGCAACCAGGTGCGCGACCCCGCCAAGATCGACCGCCTGGCGCGGCTGCCGAAGCTGGGCGCCCGCACCATCGTCTGCGTCGATGACGTGGAGAACGTGGCGGATCTTTCCGCAGCGGCGCAGAAGCACGGCACCCAGATCGAATGCTTCGTCGAGATCGACTGTGGCGCAGGCCGTTGCGGCGTGACGACGACCGAGGCGGTGGTGGAGATTGCGAAGGCCATCGAGGCCGCGCCGGGGCTGAAGTTCACCGGCATCCAGGCCTACCAGGGCGCCATGCAGCACCTGGATTCCTACGAGGACCGCAAGGCAAAGCTCGATGTCGCCATTGCCCAGGTGAAGGACGCCGTCGCGGGCCTGAAGGCCGAAGGGATCAGCTGCGAGCTGGTCTCGGGCGGCGGCACCGGCAGCTACTACTTCGAGAGCAACTCGGGCGTCTACAACGAGCTGCAATGCGGCTCCTACGCCTTCATGGATGCCGATTACGGCCGCATCCTCGACGAGAACGGCCAGCGCATCGACCGCGGTGAATGGGAGAATGCCTTCTTCATCCTCACCTCGGTGATGAGCCACGCGAAGGCCGACAAGGCGATCGTCGATGCCGGGCTGAAGGCCCAGTCTGTCGACAGCGGCTTGCCGGTCGTCTTCGGCCGCGACGACGTGGAATACATCAAGTGCTCCGACGAGCATGGCGTGGTGGCGGACCCGAAGGGCGCGCTGAAGGTGAACGACAAGCTGCGGCTGGTGCCCGGCCACTGCGA
>CAYVQK010000379.1:0-1648 GCA_964454145.1 uncultured Oceanicola sp.
GCTCCCTTCGGAAGACAAGTTCAAGGGCTTCGGTGTTTCGGCCTGTGCCACCTGCGACGGCTTCTTCTATCGCGGCCAGGAGATCGTTGTGATCGGCGGCGGCAACACCGCCGTGGAAGAGGCCCTCTTCCTCACCAACTTCGCCTCCAAGGTCACCCTGATCCACCGCCGCGACGAGCTGCGCGCCGAGAAGATCCTGCAGGACCGTCTGCTGAAGAACCCCAAGATCGTGCCGCTCTGGTTCCACGAGCTGGAAGAGGTGGTGGGCGAGGACAATCCGCTCGGTGTCGAAGCGGTGCGGGTGAAGCACACGAAGACCGGCGAGATCACCGAGATCCCCTGCAAGGGCGTCTTCGTGGCCATCGGCCACGCCCCTGCGACCGAACTGGTGAAGGGCAAGCTCGAGCTGCACAACGGCGGCTACGTGAAGGTGAAGCCCGGCAGCACCGAAACCTCTATCCCCGGCATCTTCGCCGCGGGCGACCTGACCGACCACAAGTATCGCCAGGCCGTCACCTCCGCCGGCATGGGCTGCATGGCGGCGCTCGACGCCGAACGCTGGCTGGCCGAGCACGGGGAAGCCGCAGAGCCGGCGCCCGAGGCGGCCAACGAACCGGCAAGCGCCTGACCCAAAGATCTCGCCACGGCATCGGCGCGCCCCTACTAAGGCGCCCGAGGCAACCTATCTGCGAATCCGGGCGTTAGACGTCTGAAATTCCACGTGGGCGGTGCAACATGGCGGCAATAGCTGCTTTCGTTACTGAGTGGCAGGTCGTTATAGCGCTTTCGCTGATCGCCCTGCTCCTCGTTCTCTTCGTTCTCGAACTCTACCCGCCCGAGGTTCCGGCCGCCGGCATCGCCGCGCTCTTCGTGGCGCTCGGCTACGTCGATGGCTCCGAGATGCTGAGCGTCTTCTCGAACTCCGCCCCCCTGACGGTCGCGGCGATGTTCGTTCTGTCCGGTGCGCTGGTCCGGACAGGTGTGCTCGAGGCGATCTCCGACGCGGTGATCTCCCGCTCCTCCCGCCACCCCTTCAGCGCGCTTGCCCTGATGGTGCTGGTCACGCTCGTGGCCTCGGCCTTCGTCAACAACACGCCCGTGGTGCTCGTGCTGATCCCCGTGGTGATCCGGCTGGCGGGCGCGCTCGGGCTGGCGTCCACCCGCCTCCTCATCCCGCTGAGCTACATCGCAATCCTCGGCGGCACCTGCACGCTCATAGGCACCTCCACCAACCTCGTGGTCGACGGCGTAGCGCAGGAGCAGGGGCTCGAGGCCTTCTCGATCTTCGAGATCACGCCCATCGGCCTGATCGTCGCGGCTGCAGGCCTCGCCTATCTCTTCCTCGCCGGACGCTTCTCGCTGCCCTCCCGACCCGACAGCGACCCAGAAGACCTGATGGGCGAGTCCGTCTACATCACCGAGGTCTCGGTGCTCGACAACGGGCTGGTGGGCAAGCCCATCGGCCAGGTGCCCGCGCTCAACCGCAACGGCATGAAGGTGACCGGCCTCAAGCGGCGTGGCGAGACACGGCGCTCGGGGCTGGCCGAAGAGGTGCTAGAAGCCGGCGACAGGCTGATCATCACCGCCACCACCTCCGAACTGCTGACCCTGCACGAGGCAACCGGCCTGCGCGTCGGCCTGCGGCGCG
>CAYVQK010000380.1:0-1645 GCA_964454145.1 uncultured Oceanicola sp.
CGATCACCAGGCCCGGGTTGTCGGCCAGCAGCAGCTCGGGCCCCAGCCCCAGCCGCTCCAGCACGCCCGGACGAAAGCCCTCGATCACGATGTCCGCCTGCGCGCAGAGCCGCCGCGCCGCCGCCACGCCGAGCGGATGCTTCAGATCCAGCGCCACGCTCGGCCGCGAGCGGGTCAGCGCGTTGAACGGCGGCGTCGTCCCGGCCTCGGCGGCGCGGTCGATGCGCAGCACCCGGGCGCCCATCTCGGCCAGCAGCATGGCGCAATGCGGCGCCGGCCCCAGCCCCGCGAATTCCACCACGCTCACCCCGTCCAGAACGCCCATGCCGACTCCTGAAAAATCCCAGTGTTGGGCAATACGCATGGCGAGGCAAGCGCCCGATGCCCTGCAGGGAAACCCGATTCGTATTGATTTCAGGCGCTTCCGCTGCGCCTCCCGAAAAAGGCGCGAGGCGGCATTGCAACTTGCGTTGCAGGTTTGGCACGATGACCACAGGGAGCAACAACAATGAAAGATGCGAAGATGAAACTTGCAAATGTTACCGCAACCGCTTGCCTCGGCCTTGCCCTCTCGGCGGGCGTCGCGCGCGCCGAGTGCGGCGAGGTTTCGCTGACACAGATGGACTGGGCCTCCTCCGGGGTGGTGACGGCCGTCTCGGAATTCCTGCTCGAGCAGGGCTATGGCTGCGATGTCAGCCTGGTGCCGTCCTCGACCAACCCGGCGATCACCTCGGTCGCCGAGACGAACGAACCCGACATCCTGACCGAGCTGTGGGTGAACGCGGCCCCCGCCTATGACGGCCTGGTCGAGCAGGGCAAGATCGTGCCGCTCACCGACGTGCTGTCCGACGGCGGACAGGAGGGCTGGTGGGTGCCGAAATACCTGGTCGACGAGCACCCCGAGCTCGCCACGCTCGACGGCGTGCTGGCGAATCCCGAGCTGCTGGGCGGGCGGTTTCACAACTGTCCCGACGGCTGGGCCTGCCGCACGGTCAACGACCATATCGCCGAGGCCGCCGGGCTCGAGGACGCGGGCTACGAGATCTTCCACCACGGTTCGGGCGAGACGCTGGCGACCTCGATCGCCGCGGCATTCGAGGATCGCGGCCCGTGGCTGGGCTATTACTGGGCGCCCACGGCCATCCTGGGCAAGTACCCGATGGTGATGGTGGACCTCGGCCCCTACAAGCCCGAGGTCCATAAGTGCAACAGCGAGCCCGACTGCGCCGATCCCGGCGTCTCGTCCTATCCGGCCTCGAAGGTCCTGACGGTCGTCACCGACGATTTCCGCGAAGACAATCCGGAGGCCGCCGAGCTGATGGCGAAGCTGTCCTTCACCAACGACCTGATGAGCGAGATCCTCGCCTGGCGGGACGACAACAACGCCTCCTTCGAGGAGGCTGCGGTCTACTTTCTGACCAATTACAAGGACACCTGGTCGGCCTGGCTCGACGACGCCGCGCGCGAGAGGCTTTCGGCGATCCTGCAATAGATCGGCGGCACGGCAAAAGGCGGGGCGGGGCGCCAATCGGCTTGCGTGGCCCCCGCCCATATGCCATTTCCGACCGCATGGCAGCGCAACTTCCCTACCCGGTGGTGCACGAGATCTTCTCGCGGTTCCAGGCCAACGAGCCCGAACCGCGCG
>CAYVQK010000381.1:0-1640 GCA_964454145.1 uncultured Oceanicola sp.
GAAGCCCCAGCGGATCCTTGAAGTAGAGTGAATCCATGAAGCCCCGGTCCTTGGGACCGGAATGGCCGATGCCCCGGGCCTCGAGCCGCGCCTGCGCCTGGTTCCAGACCACCTTGGAGACGATGAAGGCGATATGATGCACGCAGCCCGGCTCGGTCGGGGTGCGTCGCCGGTCGGCCTTGCGGCCCTCGTTGGTGAAGATGGTGATCAGCCGCCCGTCGCCGGGATCGAAGTAGAGATGGCTCTCGTTCGCATCGTCGAGGTTGGGCTGCTCGAAGAGGAAGGGCATGCCCAGCACGCCCTCCCAGAAGTCGATCGAGGTCTGCCGGTCGGCGCCGGTCAACGTGATGTGGTGAACGCCCTGGGTCTGGATCTTTTGCATGGTGGCCTCCCGTTTGTACCGAGTATAGGCCCGGCACGGGGGCTGTCACGGGTCGGAAAAACGCTCCCGGTCGTAAGTGATCTCGCCCGCCGTGATGCGGGCGACGTGCCCGCAGGGGTCGGGCCGGGAAGCGAGATGCTTATGTGCCTTCGCGATGAAGTGTTCTGGTGCCATTTGTAGTTGGATGACACTGAAGGCGTCGCGACCGACCGGCATGTCTACCGGGAGCCGGGCCTCTACCCGCGCAATCAGCTCGGCCGGCAAAGCGCGAACTTGCATCGCATAGGCCAGAAGTTCGTCTGTCACCGGGCAGGCAGCAAAGGGGCAGGGCACCTCATCGAAGGCGGCATGGGCAAGTTCGTGGGTGATCACCGAGCGGTAGAAAGGCGCAGCTGGCACATCACGGAAGAGCGAGTCCGGTGCCCGTGCCGCCTCCATGGCGTGGGGCGACAGGAGGTCGATCCTGTGTTCGCCGCAGTGGTAGATCCCGAGGCAGCCCGGCGACAGGCTGTCGGTGAGCGCGATCTCGACAGGTGTACCAAGCGGCATCCCGCAGCTTTCCAGCATCTCGATGGCGGCGGCAGCATCGGCGCAAATCCTGCCCGTGGTCTCACCCTCGGCTCCGGAGATCGAAACCGGCACGCCAGGACAGGAGAACGGCTCCGATCCGGCCTGTCCGGTCGCGGCAAGGGCGGCGGCGAGTGCCACCGCCCGGAAAGCCGTTCGAATTCTGTGCTGCGCAACCGTCACCGGGCCATGATGGACCGGTTGCGCCGTCCGGCCAACCCGTCAGCTCTCCGCCCGTGCCGCCCGCTTGCGCTCATGAGGATCGAGATGCCGCTTGCGCAGCCGGATCGCGTTGGGAGTCACCTCCACCAGCTCGTCATCGTTGATGTAGGCGATGGCCTCTTCGAGCGAATGGGTGATCGGCGTGGTCAGGCGCACCGCCTCGTCCGTGCCCGAGGCCCGCACGTTGGTCAGCTTCTTGCCCTTCAGCGGGTTCACCTCGAGGTCGTTGTCGCGGCTGTGCTCGCCGATGATCATGCCCTGGTAGACCGGTGCCTGCGCCCCGAGGAACATCTTGCCGCGGTCCTCGAGGTTCCACAGCGCATAGGCCACGGCCTCGCCGTTCTCCATCGAGATCAGCACGCCGGCGCGGCGGCCCTCGATGGCGCCCTTGTGCGGGGTCCAGCCATGGAAGGTGCGGTTCAGCACGCCGGTGCCGCGGGTGTCGGTGAGGAACTCGCCGTGGTAGCCG
>CAYVQK010000382.1:0-1635 GCA_964454145.1 uncultured Oceanicola sp.
CAGCGAGGTGGTGTCTGACTTCGGGTCGCAGCCGATCAGCAGCACGCGCTTGCCCATCTCGGCCATCATGTGACTGAGGTTGGCGAGGGTGAAGGACTTGCCGATCCCGCCCTTGCCGTAGATGGCGATGATCTGGGTCTTCTTCGTCGGCTCGCCCGCGATGAGATCGGCCAGGTCTTCATGGGCCTCTTCGCGCAGGCGCTGGTCGAAATCCTTCAGGTTCGGGACATCGTCCTTCATGCGGCTTCCTTCCAGTTGAGGATCATCTTCAGGCACTCCGGATCGTCGAAGGCCGTGCGATAGGCGGAGGGCGCCTCGGAGGCGCCGGACCGATGGGTGATGAGGCCGTCGAGCGACAGCGTGCCGCTCTCGACGAGGGCGGCGGTGACGAGCAGATCGTCGCGCGTCCACTCCGCCGCGATGCGCAGCCGGGCCTCCTTCATGAAGGCGGGCGGATAGGCGAAGCTGACGCCCTCGGCGTAGAAGCCCGCCAGCACGATCTCGCCGCCCTTGCGGAGCCGCGGCATCAGGCTGTCGAGCACCGCGGTGTCGCCGGTGGCGTCGTAGATCGTGCCGTAGTCCCGGCGCGGATCGTCCTCCGGGGAGATCACCTCGTAGCCCTGCGCGCCCTTGCGCCGCGATGGCACGGTGTCCCACACGGTCGGGGCCGGTGCGCCTGCGGCGATGGTCAGCCGCGCCAGCAGCCGCCCCATCACGCCGTGGCCGACGATGAGCTCGGGCATCGCTCTGTCGAGCCCGGCCATCGCGTGGCGGGCGGTAGCGGCCAGGGCCAGCAGCGCGCCTTCGGCGCCGAGCGCCGGGCTGACCCGCACCACCCGGTCGGCCCTGACGACAAGCCGGCCCGCCGCCGCGCCGAAGAGCCCGAAGGCACCCTCGAAGCAGTTCGCGCCCGGCACGAAGACATGATCGCCCACCCGGAACCCCGACTCTGCACCCGCCTCGACCACCTCGCCGGTGGCCTCGTAGCCCGGCACGAGCGGGTAGCCCATGCCCGGGAAGGGCGGCATCCTGCCGGTCCAGAACAGTTTTTCGGTGCCCGTGGATATGCCGGAGTGGGTGACCTCGACCACGAGGTCGGCCGTGCCCGGCGCGGTCAGAGGCAGGCAGTCCACTGCCAGTTCCCTCGGACCATTCAGCACCACAGCGCGGGTTTCCATATTCTCCTCCGGCCTTCCGGCATGGAACCGGAACAGGTTATGTCAGTTTAGGCAGACACCTCATTGTGTCAATCATTGTTTACATTTTGCCGGAAGGATTCCGTCAGCCCGGCTTTACGCAGGTCAGCACCGAGGTGATGTAGGGGCGGCGTGGGCGCGGTGCGTGCACCGAGGAGAAGCCCGCGTCTTCGCACATCTCCGCGATCCGTGCCGCCGACCTCACCCGCCCTGTTCCCATCGCCATGGTGTAGAAGGCGAAGTAGACATCGGTCGTCCGATCCGGGTGCGCCCCGCCCGACATCGGCTCGGACACGAGCAGCATGCCTCCGGGCGGCAGCGCCGCAAAACAGCGCGACAGGAGCGCGGCCACGGTCTCGTCGTCATGGTCGTAAAGCACCCGAACCAGCGAGATCACATCGGCCCCCGTAGGCAGTGTGGCCTCCCGAAAGCTCTGGGG
>CAYVQK010000383.1:0-1635 GCA_964454145.1 uncultured Oceanicola sp.
AGAACTGCGCCATCTCGAAGGCGCCGATGGAGATGCCGTCGAGGTTCTCGCGGTTCTTCGACAGGCCGCCGTAGCTGACGTTGATGGTGAATTCGCCGCCGGTCTTCTCGCTCACCAGCTCGGCGATCTTCTCCACATGCTCGGTGAAGGCCCGGCGCTTGCCCCAGACCGAGGCGTTCCATTCGGTCGCGGCCGCCTGGCCGACGAAGGCAAAGCTCAACGCGCAAACGGCGGCGCCGCTCAGATATTTGTTCATGGTTCTCTCCCTTGATTGCCCCCCTTGCGGGCGGATTGGCCGTGAGGCTACCGCGCGTCGCGCGGCCTGCCAACCCCGTCTAACCGCCCAGGGCCGCACCGCGCAAGCCGATTAGGTGAGCTTTGACCGGCAAGAGACTGAAAAGTCGTGCGTTTCACTGGCGCCTGATGGATTCTTTACAGTGCATCTCCGCTACCGGAAAAAGCTTTACAGACAACCCCTTGTATTCCAGTTGCTTATTCCCTTCTCTTGCCCTGCCGTTATGATCCGGCACCGGAGGACCCATGGGCACCGCAGGCCCGCCCCCGCGGCACCCGTGGCAGACGCGCTATTTCAGGGAGGAACACCATGTCCGAGACCACCGCCAAGACCTATCCGCCATCCGCCGACATGGCTGCCCGCGCCCATGTGGACGCCGCGCGCTACGAGCAGATGTACCGCGCCTCGGTCGAGGATACCGACGCCTTCTGGCGCGAACAGGCGCAGCGGATCGACTGGATCAAACCCTTCTCGGAGGTCCGCGACGTCAGCTTCGCCCCCGGCGACGTGCATATCCGCTGGTTCGCCGACGGCGAATTGAACGTCAGCGCCAATTGCATCGACCGCCACCTCGAGAGCCGCGGCGACCAGACCGCGATCATCTGGGAGCCGGATGATCCCAAGGACGAGGCCCTGCACATCAGCTACCGCGAGTTGCACGCCCAGACCTGCCGCATGGCCAATGTCCTCAAGGGCCTCGGCGTGGATAAGGGCGTGCTCTACATGCCGATGGTGCCCGAGGCCGCCTATGCCATGCTGGCCTGCGCCCGGATCGGCGCGGTGCATTCGGTGGTCTTCGCGGGCTTCTCGCCCGACGCACTGGCGGCCCGGGTGAAGGGCTGCGAGGCCAAGGTGGTGATTACCGCCGACGAGGCCCCGCGCGGCGGCAAGGCGACGCCGCTCAAGGCCAATGCCGACAAGGCGCTGGCGCAATGCGATCCTTCGGTCCAATGCCTCGTGGTGCGCCGCACCGGCGGCCACGTGGCCTGGGACGAGGGCCGCGACCGCGACTACGGCAAGCTCGCCGCCGAGGCCGCCGATACCTGCGAGCCGACCCCGATGGGCGCCGAAGACCCGCTCTTCATCCTCTACACCTCCGGCTCCACCGGCCAGCCCAAGGGTGTGGTCCATACAACCGGCGGCTACATCACCTATGCGGCCCTGACCCACGAGGTCACCTTCGACTACCACGACGGCGACATCTACTGGTGCACGGCGGACGTGGGCTGGGTCACCGGGCACAGCTACATCGTCTACGGCCCGCTCGCCAACGGCGCGACCACCGTGATGTTCGAAGGCGGGCCGACTTATCCCGACGCCGGCCGCTTCTGGCAGGTCTG
>CAYVQK010000384.1:0-1570 GCA_964454145.1 uncultured Oceanicola sp.
GCAACAACGGCTTCGGCCAACCCGTGATCGTCCGCTACGGCGAATGGCTCGGCGTAGTGCCGGGCTGGACCCGCGAGGCCGAAGGCGAGGTGGTCGCCGGCCGTTGCGCAGGCCTTGCCGAAACCCCGGCCGAGGCCCCCTCCTTCTGTGGCATCCTTCAAGGCTACTGGGGCGAGAGCACTGTCTTCCGCGAGAACGTGTCGAGCATCATCGGCACCCGCCTGGGCCTCACCGCCAAGCTCATGCTCTGGGTCATGCTGCTGATGGTCCCCTGCGCGCTGCTGATCGGCGTGCTCGCCGGCATGCGCGAGGGCTCTCGGACAGATCGCACCCTCTCCACCGTCTCCATCGCCACCACGGCCATGCCCGAATACGTCTCCGGCGTCATCCTCATCGCCGTCTTCGCCTCATCCGCCGTGGGGCTGAAGTGGTTCAAGGGGACTGCCACCTCCGCGATGGATGGCGCCAACTTCGAAAATTTCTTCCTGCCCGTCCTCACCATCGCCCTCTACGGCATGGGCTACATCGCCCGGATGACCCGCGCCTCCATGGCCGAGGTGATGACAGCGCAATACATCCGCACCGCCCGGCTGAAGGGCGTGAGCTTTCCGAACATCGTGATGAAGCACGCCCTCCGCAACGCGCTCATCGCCCCCTTCACCGTCATCATGCTGCAGTTCCCCTGGCTGCTGAACGGCGTGGTGATCGTCGAGTCGCTCTTCAACTACAAGGGCTTCGGCTGGGCGCTGGTGCAGGCCGCCGGCAACAACGACATCGACCTGCTGCTCGGCGTCTCCGTCGTCTCGGTGCTCGTGGTGCTCATCACCCAACTCATATCCGACATCGGATATGTCTACCTCAACCCGCGCATCCGCATTTCGTAAGGGAGAAAGCACATGGAACCCCTTACCTGGACAGGAACGCTCTCCTTCCTCAACCCGGTCTTCCTCACCGCCGGCGCACTGCTCGTCATCGCCTTCCTGGTGCAGTTCCTGCTCGGACTCTTCGGGATGAAGTCGGGCGACCTCATCATCCAGGCCGATGGCACGGCGGTCCGCACCCGCACGCCGATGGATTACATCGGCTACGTCACCACAGGCGCGCTCTACGTGGCCCTGGCCTGCATCCTGGCCTACATCGTCGGCGGCCTGCTGCTGCAAGGCGGCTCAAAGGGCATCATCGGCCACATCTCCACCCGGCTGATCCCGGTCTGGATCGGCATGGCCGTGGTCTTCTCCCTCTCGATCACCTTCAAGCGCCGCCTGGGCCTCTACGGCAAACTCTTCGACAGCACGGTCGGCATGATCGGCTTCGGCATCGTGCTGTTCTGGGTCTTCACCGCGATCTTTTACCAGATGATCCTCACCCACGACCCGCTCGCCGCCGTCTCCGGCCTGAAGAACGAGCCGCCCGGCACCCCCACGCCCGAGGGCACCGACGGGCTCGACTGGTACCTGCTCGGCGGCGACAACCTTGCGCGTGACGTGTTCTCCCGCATGGTCGCGGGCGCCTGGGAGGTGATGAAGATCGCCCCCTTCGCCACCATCTTCGCCTTCATGGTCGGCATCAC
>CAYVQK010000385.1:0-1570 GCA_964454145.1 uncultured Oceanicola sp.
CGCGGCTGTTCAAATACGGCTCCGGCACCGGCACCAACTTCTCGAGCCTGCGGGCCGAGGGCGAGAAGCTCTCGGGCGGTGGCAAGTCCTCCGGCCTGATGGGCTTCCTGAAGATCGGCGACCGGGCCGCCGGCGCGATCAAGTCGGGCGGCACCACCCGCCGGGCGGCGAAGATGGTGATCGTCGATGCCGACCACCCCGATATCCAGGAATACGTGAACTGGAAGGTGAAGGAAGAGCAGAAGGTGGCCTCGCTTGTGGCGGGCTCCAAGATGCACGAGGAGAAGCTGAACGCGATCTTCTCGGCCATCCGCGCCTTCGACGGGTCGGAAGAGGGGGCCTATGACCCCAACGCCAACGACGCCCTGAAGGGCGCGGTGAAGGACGCCAAGAAGGCCCGCATCCCCGAGACCTACATAAAGCGGGTGCTCGACTACGCGCGGCAGGGCTACGCCTCGATCGAGTTTCCGACCTACGACACCGACTGGGACTCGGAAGCCTACGCGACCGTTTCCGGCCAGAACTCCAACAACTCCGTCCGTGTCACCGATGCCTTCCTGAAGGCGGTGAAGGACGACCTGCCGTGGGAACTGGTGAACCGCACCGACGGTTCTGTGTCGAAAACGATCAGCGCCCGCGAGCTCTGGGAAGACATCGGCCACGCCGCCTGGGCCTGCGCCGATCCGGGCATCCAGTATCATGACACCGTAAACGCCTGGCACACCTGCCCGGAAGACGGCGCGATCCGGGGCTCGAACCCCTGCTCGGAATACATGTTCCTCGACGACACGGCCTGCAACCTGGCCTCGATGAACCTGCTGACCTTCCTGAAGGACGGCAAGTTCCAGGCCGAGGACTACGTGCATGCCACCCGTCTGTGGACCGTGACGCTGGAGATCAGCGTGATGATGGCGCAGTTCCCCTCGAAGGAGATCGCGCAGCTTTCGTATGACTTCCGCACGCTGGGCCTCGGCTATGCCAACATCGGCGGCCTGCTGATGAACATGGGCTTCGGCTATGACAGCCGCGAGGGCCGGGCTCTCTGCGGTGCGCTGACCGCGATCATGACCGGCATCTCCTATGCCACCTCCGCCGAGATGGCCGGTGAGCTGGGCGCCTTCGACGGCTACAAGCGCAACGCCGAGCACATGCTCCGCGTCATCCGCAACCACCGCCGCGCTGCCCATGGCGAGACCGAGGGCTACGAGGCGATGAACGTGAACCCGGTGGCGCTCGACCATGCCGGTTGCCCGGACGCCTCTCTGGTGACGCTCGCCAAGGCCGCCTGGGACGAGGCGCTCTCGCTCGGCGAAAAGAACGGCTACCGCAACGCGCAGGTTTCCGTGATCGCCCCCACCGGCACCATCGGCCTGGTGATGGACTGCGACACCACCGGTATCGAGCCCGACTTCGCCCTGGTGAAGTTCAAGAAGCTTGCCGGCGGCGGCTACTTCAAGATCATCAACCGCTCGGTGCCTGGCGCGCTGAAGAAGCTGGGCTACTCCGAGGCGCAGATCGGCGAGATCATCGCCTACGCGGTGGGCCATGGCTCGCTCGGCAATGCGCCCGG
>CAYVQK010000386.1:0-1555 GCA_964454145.1 uncultured Oceanicola sp.
TATGCTCGGTGCCCTTGATCGGGTCACCGCCGATGCCGACGGCCGAGGACTGGCCGAGGCCCGCGTCGGTCGTCTGCTTCACGGCCTCGTAGGTCAGGGTGCCCGAACGGGACACGACGCCGACCGAGCCGCGCTTGTGGATGTGGCCCGGCATGATGCCGATCTTGCAGGCGTCCGGCGTGATGACACCGGGGCAGTTCGGGCCGATCAGACGGCTCGAAGAGCCCTCCAGTGCCCGCTTCACGCTCATCATGTCGAGCACCGGGATGCCCTCGGTGATGCAGACGATCAGCTCCATCTCCGCGTCGATCGCCTCGAGGATCGAGTCGGCGGCAAAGGGCGGCGGCACGTAGATCACGCTCGCATTCGCCCCGGTCTTGGCCTTCGCCTCATGCACCGAGTTGAAGACCGGCAGATCGAGGTGATCCATCCCGCCCTTGCCCGGCGTCACCCCGCCGACCATCTTCGTGCCATAGGCGATCGCCTGCTCGGAGTGGAACGTGCCCTGCGAGCCGGTGAAGCCCTGGCAGATGACCTTGGTGTTTTCGTCTACGAGAATGGCCATCGGCGCGTTCCTCTTTGTTGTCCGGCCCGGGGGCCCAGTTTCGGACGGGGCCTAAGGCGGCCCCGGACTTGTCAGTTCGGCGCGAAGCTGAATCGCACCTGGTTGTCGCTGTCGCTGTGGCAGACAGGATCCTGCCCGCCGGAGGTGATGCCCACCGCGCGGCCACCGCCCAGGGTCCAGCCGGTGCAGCCGTCGATCTCGAGCGGACTGGCCTCGGCTCCGACCGTCTCCAGAAAGGCAGAGAGCGTCGCCGTGCCCTGTGCCGTGCCCTGCGCCGTCTGATCGACCACGCAGATCCCGCCATCGGCATAGATCGAAACGTAGAGCGGCCCCTCGGGCGGAACGATCTCCCACATACCCATCTCGGCGACCTCGTAGGTTTCCCAGCCGCGCTGCTTGAACAGCTCCGCCGTGGCCGCGGCGTTCCCGTTGCCCAGCAGGCAGGCCGAGAAGGCCCCCAACTGCGCCTCGGGCGCGGACGGCGCATTCAGCTGCGCCACCAGCGCATCGAGGATCGCCGCGTTCTGCGCAGCCCCGGGCGCGGCCGCCAGACAGGCGAGGAGGGGGAGGGCGCACCGCATCCGGTTCAGCCCTTCACCGCCTTCACGATCTTCTCCGCCCCGTCGCTGAGGTTGTCGGCGGCGATCACGTTGAGGCCGGAGGTGTTGATGATCTCCTTGCCCTTCTCCACGTTGGTGCCCTCGAGGCGCACAACCAGCGGCACCTGCAGTCCCACTTCCTTCACCGCGGCCACCACGCCCTCGGCGATCACGTCGCAGCGCATGATGCCGCCGAAGATGTTCACCAGGATGCCCTTTACGTTCGGGTCGGAGGTGATGATCTTGAACGCCTCGGTCACCTTCTCCTTGGTCGCGCCGCCGCCCACGTCGAGGAAGTTGGCAGGCTCTGCGCCGTAGAGCTTGATGATGTCCATGGTCGCCATGGCGAGGCCCGCGCCGTTCACCATGCAGCCGATCTCACCGTCGAGCG
>CAYVQK010000387.1:0-1547 GCA_964454145.1 uncultured Oceanicola sp.
CGAGCTGCACATCGAACAGGGCCCGATCCTCGAAGCCGAGGGCAAGGATATCGGCGTTGTCACCCACGGGCAGGGCTTGAGTTGGACCCAGGTCACCATCATCGGCAAGGAAAGCCACACCGGCTCCACCCCGATGCCGATGCGCAAGAACGCCGGGCTGGGCATGGCGCGGATCCTCGATAAGGTTGATGAGATTGCCTGGAGCCACAAGCCCCACGCCGTCGGCGCGGCGGGCCATATCGACGTCTACCCCAACTCGCGCAACGTGATCCCCGGCAAGGCGGTCTTTACCGTCGATTTCCGGTCGCCGGAGCTGTCGGTGATCGAGGACATGGAAAAACGTCTGCGCGAAGAGGGCCAGAAAATCGCCGATGACATGGGGCTGGAGATTTCCTTTGAGAAGGTCGGCGGCTTTGACCCCGTGGCCTTTGACGAGAAATGTGTCTCTGCCGTGCGCAATGCGGCGGAGCGGCTGGGATACAGCCACATGAACCTGATCTCGGGCGCAGGCCACGATGCCTGCTGGATCAACGGGGTGGCGCCGACCGCGATGGTCATGTGCCCCTGCGTCGACGGGCTGAGCCACAACGAGGCCGAGGAAATCAGCAAGGAATGGGCCCAGGCCGGCGCGGATGTGCTGTTGCACGCCGTGGTCGAGACGGCAGAGGTCGTCAGCTAAGCCGGGACAACGGGCAGCCGGCGGAGGGAGAGGGCCCCGGCAGCCCCGGTCAGGACGATCCTGACCCGCAAGGAGACAACAAAGGCCCGCACGACAGGGCTTCTATAGGGAGAATGAAGATGAGCAAGGTCATCAAGGGCGGCATGGTCTGCACCGCGGATCGCACATGGAAAGCCGATGTGCTGATCGAGGGAGAAATCATCAAGCAGATCGGGGAGGACCTGAAGGGCGACGAATATATCGACGCCGAGGGCGCCTATGTGATCCCCGGCGGGATCGACCCGCATACCCATCTGGAGATGCCCTTCATGGGCACCACGGCGGCGGAAACCTTTGAGAGCGGCACCTGGGCCGCGGCGACGGGCGGCACAACGATGATCGTGGATTTCTGCCTGCCGGGCGAGGACGGGTCGATCAAGAACGCGATCAACGAATGGCACCGCAAATCCGCGCCGCAGATCTGTTCCGACGTCGGCTATCACATGGCGATCACCGGCTGGAACGAGAACGTTTTCAATGAGATGAAAGACGCCGTGGACATGGGCGTGAACTCGTTCAAGCATTTCATGGCCTACAAGGGCGCGTTGATGATCGAGGACGACGAGATGTTCGCGAGCTTCAAGCGCTGCGCGGAGCTGGGGGCACTGCCGATGGTCCATGCCGAGAACGGCGATCTGGTCGCCGAGTTGCAGCAGAAGTATTTCGATCAGGGCATCACCGGCCCCGAGGGTCACGCCTATTCGCGTCCCCCCGAGCTGGAGGGCGAGGCCGCGAACCGGGCGATCACGATTGCCGACGCCGCGGGGGTGCCGCTCTATATCGTGCACGTGTCCTGCGAACAGGCGCATGAGGCGATCCGGCGGGCGCG
>CAYVQK010000388.1:0-1539 GCA_964454145.1 uncultured Oceanicola sp.
CAGATAAGCGGCTCCCAGGACTGGTACCCGGTCCACCACGACCCCGCGTTCGCGCGGAAGGCCGGCCACGAGGACATCTTCATGAACACCGGCTTCATCCAGGCGGCGCTGGTGCGCGTCATCACCGATTGGATGGGCGACGATGGGTTCCTGCGGAAGCTGTACTTCGAGATGCGACGTCAGCAGCGCCCCGGCGACACGATGGTCTGCAAAGGGAAGGTGACGGACCGCCACCGCGAGGAGGGCGAGGGGCTGGTGGATCTGGAGGTGTGGGCAGAGAACGAGCGGGAAGGGGTGACGACGCCGGGCAAGGCGGTGGTGGCGCTGCCGCTGCGCGAAGCCGGCTAGGCGGGGCGGGCCGCCAGCAGGCCACGGATCGCGGGGAGCGCCCCGAGAGCGGCGGCTTCGCCGCGGCGCATGGCGGCGTGGATGTGCCAGGGCCACATGGGCCTGATCCCGCGCATATCGGGCCGGATCTCGAGGTCGGCGCGCTGGCGGGTCCGCCGCCCTCGCGACAGGAGCCCGGCCATGAACGCGGCCTGGCCGCTGATGTCGGACGGTCGCGCCGAGAGCGCGCCGCAGGCGGCGCTCACCCGGGCGGAGAGCGGGCGCAGATAGCGGGGGAGGACGATCAGCTCTCCGAGGTTGACCGACACCACGAGGTCGGCGCCGAGATCGCGGGCGACCGACACAGGCGCCGCGTTTTGCAGGCCACCGTCCACCAGGGCGTGACCATCGATGCGAGCGGGGCGGCTCAGCAGCGGCGGCCTGATGCTGGCCTCCACGGCACGACCGACGTTGCCGCTGCGGAGGACCTGTGGACGACCGTCGGCGATGTCGAGGGCAACGGCCGCGAAGGGGACAGCCAGCTCGTGGAAATCGAGGCGGCCGTAGGCCTGCCAGAGCGCGCTACCAACCCGTCCCGCGGCAGGCGACAGGCGAAGGTCGTTCAGCACCCAACGCAGGAAGTCGATGGGGGTGAAGCTCATGGCGATGCGCTGGGCGGCGGCGGCGTCGCGGCGGGCGGCGTAGAGGGGACCGATGAGAGCGCCGGCGCTTGCGCCGACGATCAAGGCGAGGGGCACGCCGGCCTCGTGGAGCACTCTCAGCACCCCTATATGGGCCCATCCCCTGGTGCCGCCCGCCCCCAGCACCAGCGCCAGACCCCGGCCGCTCCCGCCAGAGGCTGTTGACGTGTTCATCGCAGGGGCTTAGAATGCCGTACGCCGACCAGAGGCCATCCCTCGGAAGGAAAGACCCTGATGGAAAGAGAAGAGTTGCTGGAGAAGGTTCCAATCTTCTCCGCGGTGGAACGGAAACACCTGAAGCAGCTTTCCAGGATAATGGTACCCCGGAGCTTCAAGTCGGGGGACGTTATCATCAAGGAGAAGGACCAGGGCGCCGGTGTCTTCGTCATCACGTCCGGGAAGGTGGAGGTGGTGCGCGGGGCGGACAGCGATCCGCAGGTGCTGAACACGCTGGGCCCCGGTGAGTTCTTCGGCGAGATGGCGCTGTTCGAGGGGTTCCCGCGCTCGGCGA
>CAYVQK010000389.1:0-1525 GCA_964454145.1 uncultured Oceanicola sp.
CCCTTGTAGGAGTTGGCGAGGTGGAACTCCGAGATCGGCGGGATGACCGCTTCGCGCAGCATGTAGTAGTAGGCCAGCCCGAAGGTCGCCAGGCCGCCGGCGATGGCGAGCCCGCCATCGCGGATCCGGCGCAGCACGGTGCTCTCCACCGGGGTGCGGTTGGGCAGGAAGTTGAGCGCGAGCAGCATCAGGATGATGGTCACGACTTCGACGGTGAACTGGGTCATCGCGAGGTCGGGGGCGCTCATGTAGACGAAGCCGATCGAGACCATCAGGCCGACGATGCCGATGAGGATGAGCGACAGCAGGCGGTTGCGGTGCATTACCACCATCCCGAGTGTGGCGGCCACCAGCATGGCCCAGCCGGCGATGGGCACCGGCCCTGCCCCGGTCATCTCGCGCACCGGGGCGCCTGTCGTCCCCGTCACCCAGGCGTGGTATCCGGCCGCGATCATGGCGACGATGCCGACCATCGCATAGCGGGTGAAGGAGCCGTTGTGCAGGCTGTGGATCAGGCCGCCCGCGAGGCGCGCGGCGCCCTCCACGATGGCCTCGAAGATTGTCTTGGCCTCGGGGCGCGGCGTGGCCTCCCAGAGCTTCAGCAGCGGCGCGTAGATCAGCATCAGCACGAGGCCGCCCGCCACCGCGGCGATCGACATGTAGAGCGCGGGCACCAGCCCGTGCCAGATCTTGATATGCACGTCGGGCACCTCGGCGGCGGTGCCGAGGAGCGAGGCGGTGATGACCTTCACGTAGGGCTCGGCGAGGAAGGGCGCGACGCCGATCAGCACCACCAGCACCACGAGGATCGCAGGCGGCAGCCACATGCCGGGGTTCGGATCATGCGGCTTGTGGGGGTAGTCGTCGCGCACCGGGCCGAGGAAGGTGTGGCCGATGAACCGGAAGCAGTAGGCCGCCGAGAAGAGCGAACCCGCCACCGCGAGCGCAGGCACCAGCCAGGGCGTGCCGAAGAGCGTGGTATGGGCGGCCTCTTCCAGCATCATCTCCTTGGAGAGGAAGCCGTTGAGCAGCGGAATGCCCGCCATGGAGAGAGCGGCGAGGATGGCGATGGTGGCCGTCACCGGCATCAGCACGCGCAGGCCTCCGAGGCGGCGGATGTCGCGGGTGTGGGCCTCGTGATCGACGATCCCGGCCGACATGAAGAGCGCCGCCTTGAAGGTGGCGTGGTTCAGGATGTGGAACACCGCGGCGAAGGCCCCGAAGGCGGTGCCGGTGCCCAGCAGCATGGTGATGAGGCCGAGATGGCTGACGGTGGAGAAGGCCAGCAGTGCCTTCAGGTCGTGCTTGAAGAGCGCGATGACGGCGCCGAGCACCATGGTCACGAGCCCGGCGGTGGTGACGATGGCGAACCACTCCGGCGTGCCCGAGAGCACCGGCCACATCCGCGCCATGAGGAAGATGCCGGCCTTCACCATGGTCGCGGAGTGCAGGTAGGCCGAGACCGGCGTGGGCGCGGCCATGGCGTGCGGCAGCCAGAAGTGGAAGGGGAACTGCGCCGACTTGG
>CAYVQK010000390.1:0-1520 GCA_964454145.1 uncultured Oceanicola sp.
AAATCTTCCCGGCGCTGGAAAAGGGCACCATCGACGTGGCCGACTACGTGGGCCCTGCGGTGAACTACGCCCTCGGCTTCAGCCAGGTGACCGACTACATCGTGATGGGCCCGCCGGGCTTCATGAGCCTCTACCAGCCGGTGGACATCATGGACATCACCGTGGGCATGGCCGCGTGGGATGCGCTCTCGCCGGAGATGAAGCAGTTCGTCGAGATGGAGACCCACGTCTATTCCGACATGCATCACGCCGCGATCCAGGCTGCCGACCAGGAAGCCTGGGGCAAGTTCGAGGCCGACGGCACCGAGGTGACGCGCCTCAGCCAGGACGACGTGGAGCTGATGACGGAAGTCGCCGTGCCGATCTGGTACGACTACGCCAACCGCGACCCCAACGCGGCGCGCGTCTTCAAGATCCAGCTCGACTACATGATGTCCGGCTCGCTGGGCTACGTCGATCCGGCCCTGACCGAGGGCCGCGAGCTGAAGCTCTGAGCCGCGTCTGACGCCTTCACGGGCCGCCCGGAACAGGCTTCCGGGCGGTCGTTTCATCATACCGAATATCAGGACTTTCCATGCCGGGTCTCAGCTTCACGCTGCCGCATTGGCTCTATTGGGTTGGGCTGATCGTCTTTCCGATCATCGCAATGGTGCTCTCGCGCCGCCCCCGCCCGACGGAACGCCGCTACTCGCTCGCGCTGGCCTACATGATCGCCGTCACCGGCGGCATCCTCGGGCTGCATCGCTTCTACCTCAAGAGCCTGCTCGGGCTCGTCTACCTGCCGATCTTCCTCTTCGTGCTCTACGCCAACTCGTCGACGCAGGAGGCCCGGACGGTGCTCTCGGGCTTCGCCAACGAGCTGCGGGTGGCCGAGCGCACCCTGTCGCGCGAGGAGGGCCGGGTGGAAGAGGCCCGCGCCGGGTTGGCCGAGAACGAGGCCAAGCTGGCGGCAGCGGAGGAAGGCTCCTTTGCCCAAAGGAGCGCCGAGCGCCAGCTCGAGCGCGCCCGCGACACGATCGCCACCGGCGAGACCCGGCTGGCCGAGGCCCGCGCCACGCTGGAGGAGATCACCCCGCAGCGCGACACCGCCGCGGCCGACCGCGCCTTCTGGAACTCGGCGGCGGGCTATGCCTTCTACCTGATCCTCGCGCTCCTGCTGATCGACTGCATCATCATGCCGGTCATGGTCCGGCGCGCAAATGCCGCGCTGCCCGCCGAAGAGGAGATTTCCGACGCAGAGCGCGCGCTGATGGAGGCGGAGGCCGAGGAAGGCCCGAAGCATGACAGCGACTACGCCGAGAACTGGATCGACCGCCTGTCGCTCTTCTGCGGCGAGTTCGTGGCCTACTGGGCCGTCATCGCCGTCTTCGTCTACTACTACGAGGTCATCGCCCGCTACGTCTTCGGCAGCCCCACCAACTGGGCGCATGAGGCGATGTACCTGATGTTCGGGATGCAGTACCTGATCGCCGGGGCCTACGCGATGCTGACCGAGAGCCATGTGCGGGTGGACATTTTCT
>CAYVQK010000391.1:0-1520 GCA_964454145.1 uncultured Oceanicola sp.
GGAGTTGAACTCCCGCACGGGCACCTGGCGCTCGGTGAGATACTTGCCGGCCGGGGTGGTCTCCTTGAAGGAACCGGCGGGCGAGATGTGGTCGGTGGTGATCATGTCGCCGAGCAGGGCCAGAACCTTGGCGCCCTCGATGTCGGTGATCGCGTGGGTGTCCATGGTCATGCCCTGGAAGTAGGGCGGGTTCTGGACGTAGGTCGAGGTGGCCGGCCAGTCGTAGGTTTCCTGCTGGGGCACGGAGACGCCCTGCCACTTCTCGTCGCCCTTGAAGACGTCGGCGTATTTCGACTGGAAGGCCTCGCGGGTCACGGTGCTTTCGACCAGGTCGGCGATTTCCTTCTGCGACGGCCAGATGTCTTTCAGGTAGACGTCATTGCCGTCCTTGTCCTGGCCGAGCGGCTCGGTGGTGATGTCGACGTTCATGTCGCCCACCAGCGAGTAGGCCACCACGAGGGGCGGGGAGGCGAGGTAGTTGGCGCGCACGTCGGGAGAGATCCGGCCTTCGAAGTTGCGGTTGCCGGAGAGCACGGCGGTGGCCACGAGGTCGTAGTCGTTGATCGCCTTCGAGATCGGCGCCTCGAGCGGGCCCGAGTTGCCGATGCAGGTGGTGCAGCCGTAGCCGACCAGGTTGAAGCCGATGGCGTCGAGATCCTTCTGCAGGTCGGCGGCCTCGAGATATGCCGAGACGACCTGCGAGCCGGGGGCCAGCGAGGTCTTCACCCAGGGCTTTCGGGTGAGGCCCTTCTCGCGGGCTTTCCGTGCGACGAGACCGGCGCCGATCATCACGTAGGGGTTGGAGGTGTTGGTGCAGGAGGTGATCGAGGCGATCACGATGGAACCGTCGTGGAGCTGGTAGGCGCCGTCCTCGGTCTTGTACCAGCCCTTGTTGTGGTGGCCGGTGTCGCCGGGGATGTCCTTGGGCTCGGGCGCGCCGCCTTCACCTTCCCAGCGGACCTCGGAGTTGGCGGAGGCATCCTTGCCCTCGCGCAGGCCGGAGATGAACTTGGCGAAGGCCGGGGCGGCCTTGTCGAGTGCGATGTAGTCCTGCGGGCGCTTGGGGCCGGAGATGGCGGGCACGATGGTGCCCATGTCGAGCGACAGGGTGTCGGTGTAGACCGGGGCGTAGTCGGCGCCGCGCCAGAAGCCGTTTTCCTTGGCGTAGGCCTCGACCAGGGCGATGCGGTCCTCGTCGCGGCCGGTGTTGCGCAGGTAGCGCAGGGTTTCGGCGTCGATCGGGAAGAAGCCGCAGGTGGCGCCGTATTCGGGCGCCATGTTGGCGATGGTGGCGCGGTCGGCGAGCGGCAGGTGATCGAGGCCGGCGCCGTAGAACTCGACGAACTTGTTCACAACGCCCTTGGCACGGAGCATCTCGACGACCTTCAGCACGAGGTCGGTGCCGGTGGTGCCTTCCATCATCGCGCCGGTCAGCTCGAAGCCGATGACCTCGGGGATCAGCATGGAGATCGGCTGGCCGAGCATCGCGGCCTCGGCCTCGATGCCGCCCACGCCCCAGC
>CAYVQK010000392.1:0-1518 GCA_964454145.1 uncultured Oceanicola sp.
TTTCGGCAGCCAGTGCATCGTCTGCGCGATCGACGCCAAGACCGTGAGCCCCGGGAAATGGGAGATCTTCACCCACGGCGGGCGCAAGCCCACGGGCATCGACGCGGTGGAATTCGCCCGCACCGTCGCCGCCAAGGGCGCAGGGGAAATCCTGCTCACTTCGATGGACCGGGACGGGACCAAACAGGGGTTCAACCTGCCGCTCACCCGCTCGATCTCTGACGCCGTCTCGGTGCCGGTGATCGCCTCGGGCGGGGTCGGTAATCTTGACCATCTGGTCGACGGGGTGCTCGAGGGCGGCGCCTCGGCGGTGCTGGCAGCCTCGATCTTTCACTTCGGCGAATACACCGTGCACGAGGCCAAGCAGCATATGGCCGCCGCCGGCATTCCGATGAGGCTGACATGACGCTCGACGATCTTTACGCCACCATCCTTGCCCGCAAGGACGCGGACCCCGAGAGCAGCTGGACCGCGAAGCTCTTGGCCAAGGGACCGGAGAAATGCGCGGAAAAATTCGGCGAGGAAGCCGTGGAGGCCATCATCGAGGCGGTGAAGGACGACCGCGCGGGCCTGACGTCGGAGGCCGCTGACGTCCTCTATCACCTCCTGGTGATGCTGGCCGCGCGCGATGTGCCGCTGAGCGACGTGCTGGAGGAACTGGCCCGCCGTCAGGGCACCTCCGGTATCGCCGAGAAGGCCGCGCGGAACTGATCACCCCAGCAGGCGCGGGATTTCCACCTTGGGGCAGCGGTCCTGGATCACATCGACACCGCGCGCTTCGGCTTTGGCCGCAGCCTCGGCATTGGTGATCCCCATCTGCATCCAGATCGTCTCGAGCTCCGGGAAGGCTGCAAGCGCCTCGTCCACCACCGGTGGCACGTCCTCGGAACGGCGGAAGATATCGACCATCTGCACTGGCGGGTCGATCTCGGCCAGCGTGGCGACGATCTTATGCCCGAAAACCTCCTTGCCGGCGTGGGCCGGATTGACCGGCACCACCTCGTACCCCTTTTGGGCAAGGTATTCCGCCACGTAGTGACTGGGCCGCGCCGGGTTGGGGGAGACGCCGACCACCGCGATGCGGCGGGTGCGTGTGAGAACGTCTTTGATCAATGCATCTGTCATGCGGGATAGCTAGGCCGCAGCGATACCGCTTTCAATGCCCCATGCGTGACGCCGCGTCACCCCTGCCCGCCCGCGCCCCGCATTGGCAAGCCGGATGCGATTGCCTAGGCTCGGCCCAAATCAGCGCAGGAGCACAGGATGAGCGATCAGACCATGGATATGAACAACCTCGAGATGTCGGAGAAGGCCAAGCCGCTCCTTGCCGCCGTGATCCGCCACATCCGCGAGAACGTCGATCCGATCACCGAGGAGTTCTACCGCCTTGGCGAAGGCCGGGCCGACCGCTGGTCCTATGCGCCAGGGCAACTTGAATTGCTGGAAGGCGCCAAGCAGAAGGCGCGCGAGGCGGGGCTGTGGAACTTCTTCCTGCCCAATGCGGAGACCGGCGAGGGC
>CAYVQK010000393.1:0-1516 GCA_964454145.1 uncultured Oceanicola sp.
ACCGCCGATGTCGTCGAGGGCCTGGTGGCGCAGATGGCCGCCGATGCCGAGAGCGAGGCCCGCTACGAGGCCGCCCGCTTCCGCCGCGACCGCATCGTGGAGACCGAGAAGGCCGACTCCCGCGTCGAACGGCTGATGACCGAGACCGAGGGCAAGCTGCGTGGCCCCGAGATGGAGCGCCGCCGTTCGGCCATCGCCCACCTCAAGGCTGCCGTGGCCGCGACCAAGGCCGAGGGCGACCGGATGTTCGACGGCGACGACGAGGCCCGCGCCTACCGCGACGATCTCGCCTCGGTGGTGCGCCCGCTGCGCCCGACCGACGAGACCGAGGAGCCCGAGCTGGACGAGACGGACGAGGCCGAAGAGCCGGTGGCCGAGGCCCCTGCCCGTGAGCCCGAGACTGCCGAGGAGGAGGACAGCTCCGCCCGGCCCGCCCGTCCGCGCCGCCCGGTGCTGCTGAAGAACGAGCCGCGCCGCCCGCGCGCCACCACGCCGCTGGTGCTGGTGACGGAACAGCGGGTGGATGCGGGCGAAGCCACGGCGGAGGAGAAATCCGTCGCGCCGGTGCGCCCGCGCCGGGTGACCGACCGCAGCCTCGACGCCGTCGCCGAGACCGCGCCGGAAGCCGAGAGCCAGATGGTGAAGACCGATGCCGAGGCCTCGGGCATCTTCGCCGACTGCGCGAGCTTCGAGGAGTTCGCCGGCAAGATGGGCGCCGAGGGGCTGGAGGAGCTGCTGGAATGCGCGGCGGCATATACCTCCTACGTGGAGGGCCGCGCGCACTTCTCGCACCCGCAGATCATGCAGCAGGTGGCGGAGCTGAACAGCGTGCAGAACTTCACCCGCGAGGACAGCCTGCGGAGCTTCGGCCAGCTTCTGCGCCAGGGCAAGATCCGCAAGCTGAGCCGCGGGCAGTTCACCCTGTCGCAGTCGTCGCGCTACACGCCGGAGCAGCGCCGGGCGTAGAGCTGACCCCCGGCCACGCGCCGGATCAGGACAACGGACGGGGCGGCCCTTGTGGCTGCCCCGTTTGCATTCGGAGAGGGCGGAGGCCGGTGGGGCGGCTCGCCCGGTGGCTGTTTACGATTTGTAAACCTTCACGCCCTAACCTTGGGGAAGGTCGGCGGCTGCCCCGGGCAGCACCGGCACCCAGTCAGGTGACGAGTTCAGGCGGGGCAGCCGATCTGGCGTGCCTCGCCTTTTGCCTTGGAAGGGCCTTGCGGCGTGGCGTCAGGCGTCGGGGTCGTCCTTGCCGACGCCGTAGAAGACCTTGCGCACCGGGATCGTCCAGGCGACGCCGAGGAGGATGAAGACCAGCAGTTCCACCAGCACCGGCAGGTCGGGCAGGAGGCTGGTGATCCACCAGGCGAAGGCAATGTAGGCCGGCAGGCCGATCAGCAGGATCACCAGCGACCAGCGCCTGCGGGCTTTGTAGCTGAGCGGCATCCCTCGGCGCCCCTCAATCCGCAAAGGGGTCGGTGACGAGGATGGTGTCGTCGCGCTCGGGCGAGGTCGA